>DATEIO010000631.1:0-3764 GCA_035278895.1 Thermoanaerobaculia bacterium
CCTCCGGACCGCTCCGCTCTGGAGAGGGTCTGGAGCCTGGTCCCCGACCTGGAACGCTACGACCGGCTCATCCGCTCCCTCCGGGAAGCCGAGATCCGCTTCGAGGCCTGCTTCGAGGCCGAGCTCGTTCGGATCCACCGACGCTTCCAGGAGGCCGTCACGGACGAGGGCTTCCGCAACGGAGTGCTCCTCGCCAGCACGACCCTCTTCGACGAAATCGAGCGCTACACGAAGGCCCCAGCCGAGCACCCGGGAGCGAAGGCGCGCCAGGTGGAACGGAGCCTTCTGCGCTACTACACCCGGACCGCGGTCAAGACCTCACCCTTCAGCACCTTCTGCGCCGTCCTCCCTGGACGCATCCGCGACGATCCCTCTCCAGGGGCGTCCGGCTTCCTCGGCAATCCCCGCGAGAAGTCGAGCGTCCTGCGCCTCAACAAGGCCATGTACCCTTTTCTGGTCCAGGCCGTCACGGCTCGCCCGGCGGTACGCCGCCACCTTTCCGTCGAGCCCAACCCGACGTTGCGCCAGATGGACGGACGGTGGTTCTTCCTGACCGGAGCCGGCCGGCGGGAGGTTTTCCAGCACCTGGCGCCGAATCCGGTCCTCGGCTTGCTGCTGGACGTCCTGAGCGAACGGGGCCCCCTGCCCCTGGCCGTCCTGGCGGAGACGCTCCTCGAGGACGTAGACGCCTCCGAGGACGAGATCGCCGCCTACCTCGACCGGCTGCTGAACACCGGCTTCCTGCGCTTCCGGCTCGGCATCCGGGAGCAGGAGCTCGATTGGGACCGCTGCCTGTGCCGGCTTCTCGAAGGCGTGGAGGACGACCTGGCCCGGCGCACCGTCGATTTCCTCCGGGAGTACCGGCGTCTCGCCGACGCCTATGCCGAGGCCTCGCTGGAACGGCGCAGAGCTTTGCTCACGAGCGTGACCGCCCTGGTCGACGGCTACTTCGGGAGCGTCGAGGAGACCCAAGGCTGGATTCCGGGCACGGAGACGCTCTTCGAGGACGCCAGAGGCAACGCGAGCCTCGATCTCGGCCTCGGGGACCTCGGGGATTTCCTGGCCGAGTACGTGCGGCTGACCCAGCCTTTCATCTGGCTTCTGGGCGAGCAGGCGAACATGCGCCACTTCTTCACCGAGCACTATGGCTCGGATCGCGTCCCTCTGCTCCGCTTCTACGAGGACTACTACCGCGAGCACCTCGCGGACCGCCTGGAGCGCCAGGAGCAGCTCTGGGGGCGGCCTTCGGGACCAGTGGACGAAGAGCGGGACAGGGAGACGCTCGCGCAACTGGCCAACCCCTTCCGGCTGGAGCTGGTGGACAAGCTCAACGCGGCGCGCGATGGTCTCGAGAAGCGCATCCGCGAGCTCTGGCGGGCGGCTCCGTCCGCGGAGGAGATCGCCCTCGAGCGCCAGGACTTCGAGGAGCTGACCGCCGGGCTCCCCGACCTCGAAGAGCCGTTCCGCTCGGTGTCCCTCTTCGTCCAGACTGTGCCAAACGGCCTGGTGCTCGACGAAGTCCTCGTTGGTTTCGGCAAATACTTCTCCCGCTTCCTCTATCTTCTGCCCGACGAGGTGGAAAAGGACCTCGCGGCCTCGAACCGGCGTCTCACCCGGAGCGAGCTCGCGGAGATCTGCGGCGACGCGAGCTTCAACGGGGACCTCCACCCGCCGCTGCTGCCCGAGGAGATCGCCTACCCAACCACCGAAGGGGGGAGCGCCCGCGAGCAGATCTCCGTTGCGGACCTCGCGGTGGAGCCCGATCCTCTACGCCCTTTCCGCGTGCGGCTCGTCAACGCCGCCACCGGCCGGGAAGTCATTCCCGTCGACCTGGGGTTCCGCAACCCACAAATGCGCCCGCTCCTTTTCCAGATGCTCTCCCGGATGACGCCGGCCTCCGCCTTCGTGCTGAACCTACCCTCGCATCCCGAGGACGCCGGCCGCGAAGCCCCCGGACACGTCGTCCACCGTCCTCGGCTGACCTATAGGGGCCGGCTGGTTCTGGCCCGAAGACGATGGACCCTGCCCCAGGCCCTCTTCCCCGGCCGCGACCGGCAGGAGAGCGAGGCCGGTTATTTCCTCCGGATCCAGCGATGGCGCGAAGAGCTCGGCCTGCCGGAGGAGGTCTTCGTTCGCATCGTGGATCCGGGAAAAGAGCGGGTGCTGCCTGAGAAAATGTGGCTCGGGCAGATCCTCCAGGGAAAGAACCCGCCCGGAAAAAGACCGGGCTTCCGGGATCACCTCGGCAAGCCCCAGTACATCGACTTCCGCAATCCCCTGCTGGTTGATCTGTTCAGCCGGATGCCGGAGAACCTCGAGACGTTCCAGGTGATCCTCGAGGAGCGTCTGCCGGGGCGGGACCACCTGATCCCCTGGGGAGAGGAACGATTCGTTACCGAGATGATCCTGCAGGTGGATTTTCCGGAAGAGGCGTGATGGAGCCGCCCGGCTACCAGGGCGACTCCCTCCGGGAAACAAGGACCCAAAGGACTGCAGGGACTGCAAGGACAACAGGCTTGACGTCCTTGAAGTCCTTAATGTCCTTGGTGTCCTTGCAGTCCTTGCTCCGGGCTTTTTCCGCCGTGCAGGCTTCTAGCGAAGAACGCTTCAGGAACCCAGACTGTAGGCCCGCCGGGCCCGTGGGTGTCCTGCGCGGCGGAGGCACTCTTCGAGCCTGCCGAGCAGCCCGGGCCCGAGAAATTTTCGCACGAGGTCGCGCGTCGCTTCGACGTCCAGGTCCTTGACCTTCGCGATGAGGCGGATGGCGTCCCGCTCGTCTTTATCGGTGCCGGCCGCCAGCTTCATCGCGACGAGGTGCTCGGGCGGGGCCACGGGAATCCCTTCGAACTGATCGTCCTGCGCTTCGGCAGCGCGAATGGCGTCGAGGTAGAGGGGCTGCAGGTTGCCCCATTCCTCACTCGATCGATCGATGAAATCAGTCCGTACTCCCTGTTTCGAGATTCGTGCATTGACGCCGCCGATCGTGAGCTGTGACACCTCGGCGTCGGTCTGGTGAAGGACTTCGAGAATCGAGGGGATGCTGACCTGGGGGACGGCAAAGTCAACGTCCTTGGTGTACTCGTGATCCGCCTCGTCGTCGAGCCAGTACCACATCGCCACTCGTCCAATCAGCGCACGGCGGGACTTGGACCGGTCGAGAATCCCCAGGCCAAACCGGGCCGAGGGCACCGGGTCGAACGTCGGAAGCGGACGGGGCGTTGCTTTGCGGCGAGTTGCCAAGGGCCGATCCTCCAGAGTCGCTCCGGGCATGGTGTCATGCCCGGGGGGCGTCGTCAAAAGAGACGCTGGCTTGCGGAGGTTGAAAGGCTTGACGCCTCCAATCCGGTCAGTGCAGGCTAAGTGCATGGCAGGGAAAACGCCGCCCCACACTCCGGGCGCCCCCCTGTGGCTCACCGCCTACCTCTTCTTCGAAGACCACGTCTACAGCGAAACGGCGGACCGCGTGCTCCGTGAGGTCGTGGGGCCGCTCGCCCGGGCGTGCCGTCCCGACGCGGTCCGCTGGTTCTTCCTGCGCTACGCCGAAGAGGCGAGCCATGTGCGCCTGCGCTTCTTCGCGCCGGGCCCGGTCCTGGAAGAGACGATCTGGCCCCGTATCGCCGCGGCCGCCTCCTCCTCGGTATTGGTGGTGCGCGCAACCCGGGAATGCTACGAGCCCGAGGTGGAGCGCTACGGCGGTCCCTGGGGCCTCGCCCTGGCCGAGGAGCTCTTTCACCACCAGAGCGAGACGGCTCTCGCCCTCCTCG
>DATEIO010000632.1:0-14942 GCA_035278895.1 Thermoanaerobaculia bacterium
CCCCCCGCGCCGGCTCCGGCCCCCGCGCCCGCTCCCCGCCGCGAGGCCCCGACTCCGCCCCGTCCGGAGCCCGCTCCCGCGCCTCCGGCCCCGGTTCCGCCGCGGGAAGTGCCTCGGGAGATGCCTTCTCCTCCCGCGGAGCCCGCTCCTTCCGTTCCCGCCCCAACTCCGGCCCCGACTCCTCCGGCCCCAGCACCCGCGCCCACCCCGGCACCTCCGGCCGCTCCGGCTCCGGACGCCTTGCGGATGCGCAGCTTCGAGGACCGCACCTGCGTCGAGTGCCAGCCGGGCGAGTCGTCCCTCTCCACCGAGCGGGTGGTCCCGCCCGGCGGCGGCAGCGGCTGCGGAGACGTCGCCTCCCGCCTCCAGAGCGGAGACGTGCCGCCCGGCCTGCCGGCCGGCTGCCACGTGCTCCGGATCGCCGTGCCGCAAGGCGCGCGATATCTGGGCTACCGCTTCGAGGTCCAGGACGGCGGAGCGACCTACGACTGTCTGGCCGGCCAGGACTGCTCGCGGGGCCTCGGCCGTTGGCCGGGCGACCCGGTCCTCGTCCGCGGCTCGGGGGGGACGGTCGTCCTTGCTCCCTTCGAAGCCGGCCCGGCCGAGCGCGAGCGGCGGGCCGTTCTCACCGTCTACTACACCACCGGCAAACGTCGCGGCTGAGCCTTCTCCAGACCGCTCCGCCACCCCCGCCACGATCGCAAAAAAGATCGTGGCGGGCGGCTCGCTTTGTACCCCGTAAAGCACCCCTTTTTTTAGAGCTTGGTCCATACAACGAATTGAGCAGCATCCGAAGCTCCATTTCGACTTGACTCCGTTGATCCGGGATCGGCGCCCTGTCTGAAAGTCTCCGGTCGGCTTTCAGCGATCCATGCGTCGGTCCTTTTTCCGCCTGGAAAAGGAGGATTGGAGAATGAAGAGTCGGCAGAAAAAGTTCCTGGTGTGGAAGGCGTTGATGCTGGTGCTTCTGGTCGCTCCCTTCGTCTTCGCCGCCACGGAAGCCCCTTCCGGATTCAACAATCTGACCAACGGCATGGTGTCCCAGACGCAATTCGATCTGGACCGCGAGGTCTTCGAAGAGCGTGAATTCATCGAGGACGGCCTGGGCCCGGTCTACAACGCGCAGGCCTGCGCGGAGTGCCACCAGAACCCGGTGACCGGAGCCAACAGCCAGATCACCGAGCTGCGCGTCGGCCGGATCGACTTCTTCGGGAACTTCACCAACCGTCCCGGAGGCTCTCTGATCAACGACCGCGCGATCAACGCCGCCATTCAGGAGCGGGTCGCCGGTGAAGACAACGCGTTTGATTTCCGGAGCTCGTTGAACACGCTGGGCGACGGTTTTGTCGAGGCGATCCCGGACAGCGAGTTCACCCGCATCCGGAACGCCCAGCCTTCCGGGATGAAGGGTCAGATCATCAACGTCCCGGTCTTGGAGGCCCCCGGCGTCACGCGGATCGGCCGCTTCGGCTGGAAGAACCAGCACGCCAGCCTCCTCTCCTTCTCGGCCGACGCCTATCTGAACGAGATGGGCATCACGAGCCCGCTGCAGCCCACCGAAAACACATCGAACGGCGCTTCCGTGGCCGCCTATGACACCGTGCCCGATCCGGAAGAGGCCCCGACCGCGGCCGAGCCCTTCGGCCCCGACGTCGAGATCTTCGCCCGCTTCATGCGCGCCACCCGGGTTCCGCCCCGCGATGCCGCCACCATGAACACGGCGGACGCCCTGGCCGGCCAGTCGCTCTTCACCAGCATCGGCTGTATCCATTGCCACACCGCAACGATCACCACCGCCCCGGCGGGCACGTCGTTCAACGGCGGCAAATTCATCGTCCCGGCCGCCCTGGGCGACAAGATCATCCACCCCTACAGCGACTTCATGCTGCATGACGTGGGCACCGGCGACGGCATCGTCCAGAACGGCGGTGCGTCCACCCTCTTCAAGCTGCGCACCCCGCCGCTGTGGGGCCTGCGCACCAAGGACCGGCTGATGCACGACACCGTGAGCTTCACGCGCAACGACGCCATCCTGCGCCACACCAACGAGGCCGAGCCGGTCATCCAGAACTACATCAACCTGAGCACCACCCAGAAGAACCAGCTCATCGCCTTCATCAACTCGCTGTAAAGGTTTTTTCACGGCCGGCCGGGGACCCTCCCCGGCCGGTCCGTTGTACGATGCGGGAGTCATGGCGATCCCGCTGTCCGTCCTCGACCTTGCCCCCGTCGGATCAGGCTTCACCCCGTCCCAGGCGCTCCGCAACACCACGGAGCTCGGCCGCCTCGCGGACCGGCTCGGCTACAAGCGCTACTGGGTGGCCGAGCACCACAACTTGCCGAGCGTCGCCTCCACCGCGCCCGAGATCCTCATCGCGCACGTGGCCGCGGCGACCGAGCGGATCCGCGTGGGCGCGGGCGGCATCATGCTCCCCAACCACGCGCCCCTCCAGGTGGCCGAGTCGTTCCACACCCTCGAGGCCCTGCACCCCGGCCGCATCGACCTGGGGCTCGGCCGCGCGCCGGGCACCGACCAGATTACGGTCCAGGCCCTGCGACCCTTTGACGGCGAGCAGTTCCCCTCCCTCCTGGCGGAGCTCCTGGCCCTCTCCCGGCGCGAGATCCCGAAAGACCACCTCTTCCACCCCATCCGGGTCCTGCCGGACGACGTGACGCTGCCGCCCATCTGGATCCTGAGCTCCTCCGGCGCGAGCGCGAAGCTCGCCGGCTCCTCGGGGCTGGGCTACAGCTTCGCGAGCCACTTCAGCCCGACCCCGCCGGGTCCCGCGATCCGCGCCTACCGGGAGAGCTTTGAGCCCTCCGCCCAGTTCCCGGAGCCGCACGCGATCCTGGGCGTCGCCGTCGTCTGTGCCGACACGGACGAGCGCGCGGAGCATCTCGCCTGGACCATGAACCTGGCCTGGGTCCGCATGCGCACCGGCAGCCCCGCCCCACTGCCCACCCCGGAAGAGGCCAAGGCCTACCCCTACACGCCGCAGGACCTGGCCGCCATCCGAGACTACCGGGACCTCCCCATCGTCGGCAGCCCCGCCACGGTCCGCGCCCGCCTCGAAGAGATCGTCCAAAAGACCGGTGCAGACGAGGTGATGGTGAGCACGATGATCCACAGCCCGGAGGAGCGGTTGCGCTCCTACGAGCTGCTGGCGGAGGCGTTCGGGCTGAAACGCTAGAATGTCCGTGTGCCTCCCCCCGGATTGAAGCCTCGCGTCTTCATCAGCCACAGCGCCAAACAGAAAGAGGCGCAGGAGGTCCGGGATGCGCTGAAGAAAGCCCTCACCGAAACCTGCGAAGTGCTCCTGGATGTCGAGACGTTCCGGCCTGGGGACGGTTGGCGCTCCGCAATCAACGTCTGGCTGGGGGCCTGCGACGCCGCGGTCATCCTGCTTTCCGAAGACGCTTTGAAGTCGGACTACGTCGCCTATGAAGCAAGCATCCTTGCCTACCGTAAAGAGGCGGTCACTCCCTCGCTCCTGCTCCTGCCGGTCCTCCTGGGCGACGTGAGCCCGGACTCACTCCAGAAGAGCCATCTCTCCCCGGCCCGGCTCACCGAATGGCAGGCCGTGCAGGGAGCTCCGGAGCAGATCGTCCAACTGGTCCTGGACCGCCTGAAGGGGATCGCCTTCCACCAGCTCACGCCGGTCGAGCAGCAGGCCCGGAAGATCGCGGACCAACTCCGGGGAGTGCCCGACGACATCCTCCGCACGGCAGCGGCCAAGATCGACCTCCCCCTGTCTCTCGCGGGCGGAGACCCCCGGGTCCGTCTCGCCATCCAACTGCTGAGCGTAGGGATGATGGGGGCCGTTCCAGCCCTTCTGGAGTTGCGCCCGGCGCTGCCCGCGGCCGAGCGGCGGGAGCGGATGGCGCGCCTGATCGAGAGGATCGCCTCCTCCTGGGTCGATCTGCGCTGCGTGGGCCGCATTCCGCGGATCGCCAAGGGCCAAGAGCCGGTGCGCGCCTTCGGCGTCAATGCCCGCATGTGGGACGCCGCCCGCATGTACGTGATCTGCGCCAGCGGCGATGACCCCGAAGGCACTTGGCGCACGCGGTCGTGCACCGCCGTTTCCGGCGAAGACTTCACGGACGCCCTCGTGCGCGCGGTGTGGGTCACCCTCCGCGACCTTCTGCGGCCGGATCTCGACGACCTGGGCCCCACCGAGCGCTCCGACCTCGCCCTCGACCTCGAAGCCCTTGACGTCACGGGCCAGCCGGTGATCATCGGCCTCGAGCGCGCAGGGATCGATGACACGGTCCTCTCCCGGCTCCGGACCGAGTTCCCGCACGTCACCTTCTTCCTCATGATGGGTCCGGAGATCGAAATGGGGACGCCGCTCTCCGCCTCGCTCGCCGAAATGCTCTTCCCCCGCCTGCTCGCGGGAGACGAGGACTCCTTCCAGAAGCAATACCGGATCTTCGAGCGGGCTGTCCGCGACCGCTGAGGCTTCCATGACCTATCGACACCTCTTCGACCCGAAAACCGCCCCGCCTCTCCCCGCCCTCTCCTCCAGCGCGGCCGGCGACCGGCGGGACGGCCACGTCTACGTCTACACCGACCCGATCGTGCTCGCGGTCAACGTGGCGCTCGCCACCGGCCGCCCCCTCCTCGTGCGCGGCCCCTCGGGATGCGGCAAGAGCACGCTCGCCAAACACGCCGCCCGCGTGCTCGGTTGGCGCTACTACGAAGGCGTCATCACCTCCCGCACCCAGGCCCAGGACCTCCTCTGGGAGATCGACCATCTGCGCCGCCTTCAGGACGCCCAGGCGAAGGACCTCAGGGGACTGGCCCACTACCTCCAGCCCGGACCGCTCTGGTGGGCCTTCGACCGCGAGGCCGCGGCCGCCTACGGCCGGCCTGATCCCAACCAGAACCCGGACGCGAAACAGGACCGCGCCGTGGTCCTTTTGGACGAGATCGACAAGGCCGATCCGGACGTGCCCAACAGCCTCCTCGTCCCCCTGGGCTCGCTCGAATTCCAGGTTCCCGAGCGGGACGAGCCCGTCCGCGCCCAGAAAGGCCGCGCCCCCTTGGTGGTGCTCACCACCAACGACGAGCGCGAGCTGCCCGCCGCTTTCCTGCGCCGCTGCGTGGAGCTCGTCCTCCAACCCTCGGACCCGGATCGCCTCGTCGAAATCGGCCAGCAGCACTTCCCCAAGGCATCGGATTCCTTCCTGCGCGAGGTTGCCAAACTGGTGCTCCAGGCGGCCGGCAACGATGGCCAGCCGAGCCCGGCCGAGTACCTGGACGCGGTACGCGCCTGTCGCGAGCTCGAAATCGAGCCCGGATCGGCGCTCTGGGAGAGCCTAGCAACGATCGCCCTCTGGAAGCACGGCCGCACCCGGAGGGCCGGCGAGTGAGGAGAACCGAGCTCGCCGACCTGGCGCGTGCCCTCGAGGCCCTCGGCCCGGAGGACGAAGAGACCCGCAGCCGGATCGCCGCGCTCCTCGGCTTTGTTCCTCCTCCGCCGCCGCCTCCCCCGGCCCCGCCGAAGCCGGACCGGATCGTCCGCGTCGAAGACGAGGGAAGAGGGAAAGACGACGACGTCGAGGTCGCGGAGCGCTCTCCCTCCCCCTCCCCGCCCAGGGCGACACCCCAGCCGGCAACGGAAACGGGAACCCGAGAATTGGCCGCAACCCTCACGCCCATCTACGAAAAGAGCCGGCCCCCGGGCTGGCTGGAGGAGGTCGACCTCCTGGAAGAGCCGGGTCCGGCCGTGGCCCCGCCCGAGCCCGACCCGCTCCTCGTCCCCGGCTGGACGCGCTCGGTCCTCTCCGGCGCTCTCGCCACGCTGGCGAGCCAGGGGCCGCTCGACGTCGAGCGCCTCGTGCGGGCCGTGGCGCGCGCCGCCCCGGTGCTCCGTGTCCCCCGCCGGCCGTGGCCCACGCTCGCCCGGGGCGTCCAGGTGCTCGTGGACCGCAGCGAATCCATGGCGCCCTTCGCCCGCGACCAGACGTGGCTCGTGGCCCAGATCCGCGCCGTCGCCGGACGGGAGACCACCCAGGTGCTCTATTTCGACGGCCTGCCCGCCTGGGGCGCCGGGCCGGGCTCGCGCCGCCTCTGGCGGGAGTACCTCCCCTGGCACACGCCGCCCGCCGGCACCGCCGTCCTCCTCGTGAGCGACCTAGGGCTGGGCGCACCCCTCCTCGGCGCCCGCACGGCCGGCGTGGCCTCGTGGCAACAGTTCGCGGAAGATCTGGCGCGCGCCGGCTGCCCGGCCGTGGCCTTCGTGCCCTACGGTCCCCGGCGCTGGCCCCGGGAGCTGCGCCGCGCCTTCCACCTCCTGCACTGGGACCCGAAGACCAGCGTCCACGCTGTGCGCCGGGAGATCGGCCGCGGCCTCCGCGCCCCCGGAGGCGAGCCCCGGTGAGCGCGAGAGATCTCCTCCAGGATCTGGAGACCGAGAGCCCGGCTCTCGTCCGCCTCGCCGAAGCCGTGTCGCTCGCGGTCCTGATCGACCCGCCCCTCCTGCGCCGCGCGCGCCTCACCCTGGTGCCGGAAGCCGACGCCGGGCTCGAAGCCGACCTCTGGCTCTCCCCTCTCGTCCAGACCCGCGGCCCCCAGGGCATCGTCTTCGAGCCGGAAGCAGCCGACGAGTTGCGCGCCAGGCTGGGGCAGGATTCCAACCGCTTCGCCCAGGCCTGGGAAATCACCCGGGATCTCCACCAGCACCTCTCCCCCGCCGTACGCCTCGAAGAAGAGGTGGCCTGGCTCTCCGTCTCCCCCGAGCCGGACGACGAGCGGATCGAAAAGCTCTTGCACAAAGCCCTGGCCGCCCTGGTCGTGGGAGAGCGCCGCGGCCTCGCCCACTGGGCCGCAAGAGCGCTCCCCCGGCTGCCGGCCCGAGCCCGGAAAACCCAGGCGGCCCAGATGCTCCAGACGGGTGCCGAACTGCGTCTGGGAGGCGGCTCCGGGATGGTCGAAGAGCGCCCCGAGTGGCTCCCCTGGGTGGCTCCAGCCGACCTGCCGCGCGAGCCCGTTCGCGTCCGGCTCCTCCCCGGCATGGTCGAGCTGGAAGCCGGAAACACAGAGGGAAAAAGCGTTCTTCAAGTCCCTCGCACCGACCCGCTGCGCGTCGATGTTCTCTGGCAGGACCTCACGGGGGAAGAGCGCTCCACGGAGGTAAGGCTGCGGTCGGGAGAGCGGCGGACCGTAGAAGTTTCGGCCCGAACGGTGCGGTTGCGCACGCTCCTGGGGGAAGTCTATGAGCTGCGGCCGGAGGGGTTCCCCAGCCGCAGGTTTGCGGATCAGATCATCGATTTTTCCGAGGAACGGGCGCGGCATCGGCCGTTTTTTGGGCGGACTCCTCTCGAAAATCTGATCTCACCCTCCTCTCGAGGGTTGATCCTGGTGACTGGCCCGACCGGAGCCGGCAAGACGGCGTCCCTGGCCCGCTTCCTCGACCTTCAAGAACAGCGGGGGAGCCTTCCTCCCCACCACTTCTTTCGGCGAGGAGACCCTCGACTCGAAGACATTGCAGTGGCCGAGAGGTCGCTCATCGCTCAGATCGCGGCTCGATTTCCGCAGGTTGCTCCCACGGCACCAGGGAGGAACCTGCGCGAGGTTCTGGAATGGCTGGCCAAGCGGGATCGGCTCTCCGGAGAACCGCTCGTTCTTGTCTTCGACGGCCTCGACCAGATCCGCAAAAAAAGCGCGAGAGATCTCGAGCGACTCTTGTTCGATCTGCCTGGCATCGTCACGGTCGCCTCGGCCCCGAATCCGAGCGACCTCCCGGAGAGCAGTCGCTTGCCGAGGATCGTGGCGCCGCTCCCTCCCACGGGGGATGCACTGCGGTCTTTCTGGGAGCACCACGGCCGGAACCTTCGGCTCGGACCAGCCGAGATCGAGACCGTCCTCCGCGCTTCGGAAGGAAATTTCGGCTTGGCTCAGGTGCTCAGGGGCCGGATAGAAAACGGGTTCTGGGACCTGTCCGAGACCTCAGAAGGTTATGGAGGCTTCCCGCAGATCTGGTCGAAGCTTGGGGAGACTCTCGGATCTGAGGTCCGTAACAGTCTTATGGGCACGCTCGCCGCGGCGTTCGCCCCTCTTCCCGACTCCGTCATCAACCGGCTCCTGGTGTCTGGAGTGGACCGGGTCAACCCTTTCACGCGGAGGCGCTTCTCGAAAGGAGAGCCAGACTCAGCGCTCCAAGAGGAGGTCTTGCGGGAGCTCATCGCCGCTCGGGTGGACATGAAGGAGCAGCACCGGAGGCTCGCCGAGGCCGTCGCCTCCGACCTTTCTCCGGCGAGCTCGACTCCTCAGCTCCGGGAGTATGGGTTCCGCTACGGAATCGCCCACTGGCTTGAAGCTGGAGAGCCTGAGGAGGCTTACCGGCTCTGTACCGATGCTGAATTCCTCACCGCGGGCAGTCGGGAGGCCGGACCGGAGGCCGTCCTTCAGAACCTCGAGGGTTGGCTGGCGTGGAACTCTCCAGATTTAGATGAACGCTTGAACCCCAATTACATGAGAACGGAGCCGAAGTCCCTTGTCGTCCAAAATATCAGGGACGTGATCAGGGAGCGGATGTCTCTCCTCCGAGAGACTCCGGAAGCATTGCTCAGCCTTCTTTATGATCGCTTCCGCTCCCTTGGATTGAGCCCTTCCAGCGTCCGCGAAAACCTGAAGGTCCCTGCCGAAGCTCTCCCCCTCTACGTCAAGTTCCCAGCCGTTCGAAAAGACCCCGGTCCTTCACGACATCGGGGGAGCGTCGTCGGGTGTGCGTTTGGGGGGATCAGTGAAAGTTTCGCGCTCTCTTGGTCCACAGACGGGAACATCCATTTGTGGAAGCCCGATAACGGCGAGCTCGTTGCGACCCTCAAGGGCCATACGGGAGAAGTCACTGGCTGCGCTCTGCTCAGCGATGATCTCGCCGTCTCCTGCTCTCGGGATGGCACTCTCCGGCTCTGGAATCTGTGGGAGCAAGTTCCTGACGGCGTGCTCGCCGGTCACGAGGGGAACGTGCTGGGAGTCGCGAAAATCGATCGCCAACGTGTGGTCTCCTGGTCGGAGGATCGCACGCTCCGGGTCTGGGATGTCGAGGACGAGCGCGAAATCCTCGTCCTCCGTGGCCACGAGGGGGCGGTCACCTCCTGTGCCGTCATCCGGGGAGGCCAGATCGCCGTTTCCGGGTCGACGGAAGGCACCGTCCGCCTCTGGAGCCTGGACGACGGCCGGCTGCTCCGCACCTATCAGGGTCACCAAGCGGCTGTGACCAGCGTCATCGCAATCCCAAATGGCGGGGCTCTGTCCGGCTCCCTGGACCGTACGATTCGCATGTGGTCTCTGGAGCAGGACTCCTATTCTCCGGTAACGACGTTCGAAGGCCACTCCCTAGGCGTCCTCGGCCTCGCGCTCTCTCCCGGCGGGACACGTCTAGCCTCCTGGTCCTACGACCGCACGGTGAGAGTCTGGGACCTCTCGGAAATGCGCCTCCTCTCCACCCTCACCGGACATTCAGGAGCGGTCCTGGCTTGCGCCTTCCTGGCCGACGGCAGGCGACTTGTCTCCGGCTCCGCGGACCGCACAATGCGCCTTTGGATGGCCTCGACAGGCGACGAGCTCGACGTCTTCGAAGGGCACGAGCGGGCCGTTCGCTGTCTGGCGATTGAACCCCGGAAGGGCGATCAACCGCAACGGATCGCCTCTGGCTCCGACGACAGGACTCTGCGTATCTGGGACTCCGAACTGTGCCTCGAAACGACCTCTCTGGGAGGAACACCTGAGGAGATCTCCCTCTGCCTCACTTCCACGAAGCCGGGACCCAACTACGAGCAGGTTCTCTTTGGCAACCGGCAAGGGATCCTCGACATCCGGAACGTCGAAGAGAAAGAAGGCCGGGAGCTACATTCATTCCGTACACTGACACTCCCGCTGCAAGGGGGAACCACTGATCCTCGAATCGATGCCACGTATCGTCATCAATACATGGTGGCCTGGGGGTGGGACGGAGAACAGGCGCATTTGCGGGTCTTGGACCTCCTGGAAGATCCGGACGTCGCCTTGTTCAGGGGGCACACAGGGCCGGTGCTGGCCTGTGCCTTCACCTCGACCTCGGACCTCCTACTCTCAGCATCCATGGACCACACAGTTTGTATCTGGAGCATCCGCCCCTTGCGATTTGATCCAGTCGGCCTGCTCCAGGGGCATACCGGGCCCGTGTCAGACATCCGGATTATCAGCGGCGATAATGCCGTGCTCTCGGCCTCCTGGGACGGCACGCTTCGCCTCTGGAGCCTCGGAGCCGAAGATCGGCTCATTCATACTTTTGAGGGACACACAGACCGGGTCCTAGCCTGTGCTGTTCTCGACAAGTTACCGGACAGGCTCATCGCCGTCTCCGCTTCGGCGGACCGGACCCTCCGCCTCTGGGACCTCCAAATAGGCGACACCCTGCGGGTGCTCTCCGGCCACGGTGCCGAGGTGACCGGCTGCGCCTTTTCCGCCGACGGCTCGAAGATCGTCTCCCGGTCCCGGGATCGGACTCTGCGCACTTGGGATGTGGAAACCGGCGTGGTCACCGTCTTCGAAGGCCACTCCGACTGGGTCAACGCCTTCGCTCTCGACGAAGAGCACGGCCTTCTCTACTCCTGCTCGGAAGACATGACCGTGCGGGCCTGGGATCTCAGGACCGGAGAGCCCCAGGGCGTTGTCTACGGAGTCGCCCCCTTCCGCTCCCTCGTGGCAACGCGGACCGGCGTCTGTGCTGGCGACGAGGCCGGCAATTTCTGGGTGCTCGAGCACGAGCGGGCGAGTGGGGGTGGGAGCCGCCTTTAGCTGCTGCCGCCGAAGAAAGCTGGCCTGCCTAAAAATCACCAAGGACCCAAAGGACACCAAGGACTGCAAGGACAAAAACCAAGAAACCCGTCCTTGAGGTCCTTGGTGTCCTTGGTGTCCTTTCTAACAAACACGAGCCGGCCCCCGCCTCCCCCGAGGCCGGCTCGACAAGGATTCAGTTTTCAAAGAACGGAAAGGGGCGGCCTCACGGCCGCCCCGAGCTCCGTGTGCTCGACATTGAGGTGGGGGCGCAGGCGGGGCGCCCTCCGGACGTTTGTTTCCGGGAAACCCAGGCTCTTGGGGTTTACGTGTCGGTGGGACCTTTGTCCGAGGAATCTTGCTTGGACCTGAGGAATTGCTCCAGGAGGGCCTGCTGCGCTGCTCGCTCTTCGTCGGACACGAGCGGTTGGGGTGCGGCGGCCGCCGCCGCGGCTGATCCGGAGGAGGAAGAGGATGAGCTCATCACCGGCACCGCGAGGCTCGGGGAGGAGCTGGAGCTCGAAGAGCTCGACGAGCTCGACAAGGACGAGATGGTGCTCAGAGCTGCGGAAGAAGACGGCGTCGAGGACGGAGGCGAAGGCATTGCCAAGCTGCTCGAAGAGCTGGAGGAGCTCGAAGAACTGGAAGAGCTGGAGGAGGACGCGCTCGTGGCGGGCAGCAGAGCCGGCAACGTCAGGTGCTGTGCTGCGGCAGAGGGCGGAGCATAAACGGCTTCACCCGAAACAAGGCCGGGCAGGGGTCCCTGCGTCAAGCTCATGGACCCCGAGGCGCCGCTCGGAGTCAGGTGGAGCCCCTGGATCTGATTTCCACTCAGTATGACCTCTACGATTCCCTCTTCAGTCTGGAATCGAAACTGCTGCCCCGTGTCGTTGGCGGTTCCCACCACCTGAGACTCAGCCCCCTTCGCACCCAGGCTCGGCCGGGGAGCGCGCCGAGTGAGACCCGGCGGCGCTCCCGTCGCAGAATCCGGAGGGATCAACTGATGCCGCGCCGAGCTCGGATAACGCACCGAGGGACCGGGCTTGTGTTGCTTCTCGGACACGGTGACTCCGGCGGGGAAAGTGACCGCCGTCTCCCTCCGCACTCCTTTGCTCCTCCTGCTCTGGCCTGATTTGGGCGTCTTGGTAATCCTCACCCGGCCGAAACCACTGGGGCTCGGAGTGACTGGATCGAAAGTTCTCAAGAAGTTGGGATCGCGAACCATTTTGACCCTGCCCGAAGCGACCGCCTCCCGCATTGTGAAGCTCTGGCAGGAGGTGCACATCCGGTAGCTGTCTCCAATGGAGTTGGCGCCCATGAGGGCACCGGGATCGGCGTGCGTATCACCGGGAGCTCCTCCATCGCTAGAGGCCGGGAAAACCGCACCAATGTGCTGCGCTCGCGCGGCGTTCGCTTGGGAACTGGTGGGTTGTACCGAGATTCCCCGTCCCGCAAAGTGCTCAGCTTGCGCCGGGGGCGCCGATCTGCTTCCGCTCAAGATGGCGCGCCGATCCCGGGTCACGACCACGGCCCTGTGGCTTTTGACACTCTGCCCGGCCAACAAGCCCGAGTGAGCTTCCCGGTAAGCCTCTTCGATAGACAGGGGTGCCGGCTGGGCCGAAGACGAGGAGGACGAGCTCGATGACGAAACGGCCGCTGGCGGCGGACCGTAGGACGACAAGGTCAAAGGCGGCCCGGAGCTTCCCCGGCCCCGTCCGAGCACCACAGGCCCCTGGGAGGAAGGCGGCTTCATCAGAGCGCCCCTTCCTCTACCTCGGCCAGCAGGGACGAGAGATTGTACGGAGGACGGCAGCAAGGAAGGCGACGACAAGGAAGACGAGGAAGAGGACGGCAACGACAAGCTCGATGATGAAATGGCCGCTGGCGGCGGACCGTAGGGCAACAAGGTCAAGGGCGACCCGGAGCTTCCCCGGCCTCGCCCGGACGTTACTGGTCTGGGGGAGGAAGACGGCGTCCAGCTCGAAGGTTGTGCGGGGGACGGCGGCAAGGAAGGCAACGACGACAAGGACGGCAAGGACGAGGATGACGAAGACGACGAGCTCGATGACGAAACGGCCGCTGGCGGCGGACCGTAGGACGATGAGGACGACGAGCTCGATGAGGACGACGGGCTCGCCGCCGGCGCTGTCACCGCGTCCGGCCTGAGCCTCTTCTGGGGGGGCTCTTTCCGGCCCCGATCCTCCTCATCCTCTTCCTCTTCCGAATCCTGATCCGGCCCCCCGATCCCCGCATCCGTTCCTTTGCGCTTCACCCGTTGAATCGGAGCGAAAGGGGACAGGTTTTCGAGGCTGTGCCCGAACCGCTGTGCCGCTTCGAAGCGCCGGTCGAGCTCGAGACTCGCGTCCTCCTCTCCGAGCGGGACGGAGGACGGCGGAGATGCGGGCCGGACTGGACGGAGACGGGACGAGGCCGCGGCCGGCGCGGTGCGCTTCGCTCCACCTCCAGGGATTCTCTGAAACACGAGAGGGTAATTTTATACCCGCAAGACCGATCTGGATGATTGCCGGTTTGACCGGACATCCCCGGCCGGGATAGCGTCGTTCCGGGAGGGGCGCGGCCATGGCCTGGGACGTGCGCGGCAAGAACATCCTGGTGACGGGAGCGACGAGCGGCATCGGGCTCGAGGCGTCGGTCGAGCTCGCCCGGCGCGGGGCCCGGGTGGTCCTGGTCGGCCGTGACCCCGGGCGCACCGAGGCCGCCTTGAAGGACGTCAAGGCGCGCAGCGGCTCTTCCGAGGTGTCGTCTCTCCTCTGCGATCTCTCCTCGCAGGCGGATATCCGGCGCCTCGCTGGGAACGTCCTCGCAAGCCATGACCGGCTTGACGTCCTCGTCAACAACGCGGGCGGGGTGAACAAGACGCGCCGGTTGACGGTGGACGGCATCGAGGCCACCTTCGCCGTCAATCACCTCGGCTATTTCCTGCTGACGAACCTGCTCACCGATCTGCTCGTGCGGAGCGCTCCGGCGCGGGTGGTGTCCGTGGCCTCCGTCGGGCACCGGCAAGGCACGCTCGATTTCGACGATCTGGGTTACGAGCACGGTTACTCCATCATGAAGGCCTACGGGCGCTCGAAGCTCGCGAACGTCCTCTTCGCCGCCGAGCTCGCGCGCCGCTTGGCGGGCACCGGGGTCACGTCGAACAGCCTGCATCCCGGTGCGGTGGCCACGAACATCTGGTCGGGGGCGCCCACCTGGGCGAAGCCGCTGATCCAGATCCTCTTCCGTCCGTTCTTCATCAGTGCCGAGAAAGGCGGAGCCACGATCGTGCAACTGGCGGCCGATCCCGCGCTCGAAGGGGTCACCGGGAAGTACTTCGAGCGCGGCAAGGCGGTGGAACCGGCGCCGCTGGGGCGGGATGAGGAGTTGGCGCGGAGGTTGTGGGAGGTGAGTGCGGGAATGGTGGGGTTGTAGGGCTGCAGGGTCGCCGTGCCCAGGATCGCCGCGTCAGACGACAGCCGCCCACCCCGAAGACCTCACCCCTGTCCCCTCTCCCATCGTCCCCCCTTCCCCCGGGAGAGGGGGACGCCTGCGAGCGGTCTTGCCGCAGGGTGCGCTGAACGCGTGGGGAGGATGGAGGAACACAACCCGTGCGCACAGCGCACCCTACACGTACCAACGCTTCAGCTACGTCCCCCTCTCCCGGACGGCGGGGGGGCGATGGGAGAGGGGACAGGGGTGAGGTCTTCGGGGCGGGGGCGCAGGCCTCGCTCCGCTGCCGAGCTGAGTCTGGCTCGAATCAACGGTTCGCTGGCCAGATTTCGGCTTTGACGTCTTCCCAGTCTCTTCCTTCTTCAGCTTCGAGACTGGAGAGGCGCTCGTCCAGAAGGTTCTTCTGCCACTCGGGCAAGGGAAGGGCATCTGGATTGGACAAGCTGGCCCAGATCGCATCCGCGACCTCCAGCCGATCCTCCTCCGGCAACTCCATTACGTGCTGCTTGAGCTCTACCTTGGTCATGGATAGCAATATAAACCACTCGGCTGTCCGGAACGCGTTCTGAGGGGCGGGGTATGGATACCCCGCCCTCGTCATCGATTCAACTCCCTACCGGAACGCCGCGACCGTGGCCCTCGTGTTGTTCAGCACGCGGACGTTGTCGCTCTGCGACGACGTGCCCATGGCCACGCCGTTGTAGAGCTTGAGCGGGTTGGACCAGTA
>DATEIO010000633.1:0-2518 GCA_035278895.1 Thermoanaerobaculia bacterium
CGCGGCTCGGCCGAGGTCGGGTTCGTCGTGGCGACCAGGATGCCGTCCTGGTACCAGAAGAGGTGGTTGGCCCCGGGGCTCGCCTGGGCGACGAGCGGGATGCGCTGGTATTCGGACGGGGCGTCGCGCCGCAGGCGGTAGGCGGTGGTGGAGTCCGGGGAGACGATCCGCGGCGGCTCTCCCGCGGGGATGCCCTGGCAGGCGGGGGAGACGCGGGGGAGCCCGGCGACGGCCATGCCCTGGGAGCGCCACCAGGCGACGAGCTCGGGCGGGAAGACTTCGAGCAGCCGGAACTCGTGGGGACGCTGGCCCAGGCAGTCGCCCGAGGCGAGAAGATCGCCGGTCTCCGCATCCACGAGCACCCGCTGGTGGAGCGTGCAGGTCGAAAGCTTCGTGCGGCCGGGGAGGTAGGTCACCCGCATCCGCTTGGGGCAGAAGGGGCCGGGCAGCTGGTGGCTGCCGGCGCAGACCTCGATCGTGTCGAGCTCGAGGCCCTCGGGCTTCACCGGGCCGTCTCCGCCGGGCTCGATGGCGCGGAAGAGGTCGAAGAGGAGGGGGCCCGCGTGCTGGCTGCCGGCGATCCCCTTCTTGGGCCGGCCGTCGAAGTTCCCCACCCAGACGCCGATCGTGTAGCGGCGGGAGAAGCCCACGGCCCACGCGTCCCGGTGCCCGTAGGAGGTGCCGGTCTTCCAGGCCACGGCGGGCGCGCCCTGGGTCAGGTCCCACGCCTCGGGGAAGTCGGGCCGGCGTACGTCGGTCAGGATCTGGGTGATCACCCGCGCGGATTCGGGAGACATCAGGCGGTTCGACGAGGTCTCGGGCTCCACGGCGTGGATCACCGGACCTTCGGCTTCGAGCATCCGGACCTGCCGGTAGACCCCGCCTTCGGCCAGGCTTGCGTAGAGGTTCGTGAGGTCCAGGAGCGTCACCTCGCCCGAGCCCAGGATGAGCGGCAGGCCGTAGTGCTCCGGCGGCTTGTCGAGGGTGGACATCCCGCCCCGGAGGAGGAGCTTGTGGAAGTCCGCGAGCCCCACTTCCGAGAGGAGGCGGACGGCGCAGGCGTTGAGCGACAGGATCAGCGCCTCGCGCACGGTGACCCGGCCGCGGTATTTCTCGTCGTAGTTCTCGGCTACGTAGCCGGAGAAGTCGGTCGGCACGTCCAGCAGGTAGGTCGCGGGGATGACCCGGCCGGTGTCCATGGCGAGCGCGTAGAGGAAGGGCTTGAGCGTGGAGCCCGGGGAGCGCCGGGCCACGGCGCCGTTCACCTGGCCGTCGAAGTAGGTGTCGAGAAACCCGGCCGAGCCCACGAAGGCGCGCACGGCCCGGGTGTCGTTTTCGATCACGACGACAGCGGCGTTGCCGATCCCCTGGTCGCGCAGGCCGCCGATGCGCCCCCGCACCTGCTCTTCGGCCACGTCCTGCACGCGGCGGTCGAGGCTCGCGCGGATGCGCGGCTCGGAGCGCACCTGCCGCGTCACGAGCTCGGTGAAGTGGGGAGCCGCGAAGGGGGGCCGGCGCCGCGCTTCGGGTACGGGCTGGCGCAGGGCGTCGCCGATCTCCCGCGCCTCGAACGCTCCGCGCTGGGCGAGCTGGCGGAGCACGCGGTTTTTCGCTTCCAGCGCCGCCTTGGGGTGGATCGTCGGGTCGTAGCGCACGGGCGAGCGGGGGAGGGCGGTCAGGAGCGCGATCTCGCCCAGCGAGAGCTGATCCGGGTCCTTGCCGAAATAGAACCACGCCGCAGCCCCGACCCCCTCGACGTTGCCGCCGTAGGGGGTCAGGTTCAGGTAGATCTCCAGAAGCTCCTGCTTCGAATAGCGCCGTTCGAGCTGGAGCGCGCGGAAGCTCTCGCGGATCTTGGACGGCAGCGTGCGCGGCCCCGGCTCGGCCATGCGGGCGATCTGCATGGGGATCGTGGACGCGCCGGAGACGACCTCGCCGCTCCGAAGGTTCGACCACGCCGCGCGGAGGACCGCCGCCGGGTCCACGCCGGGATGCTCCCAGAACCGCCGGTCTTCGGACGCCACGAGGGCGCGCGGCAGCTCGGGAGGGAGATCCGCGAGCTGCACCGGGAACCGCCACCGCTGGTCCGCCGGCAGGAAGAACCGGAGCGGCTCGCCCATCCGGTCCTCCACCACCACGGCGGGCGGGCGGTGGAGGTTTTCCCAGGGGAACGGAAAGACCAGATCCAGAAAGGCGAACCAGAGGAAAGGCGCGGCGAGGAGGACGGCTCCCGCGAAGGCGAGGGCCATCCTCCGGCGCCGCTCGAACGGCTTCACCGCGTCGTCACCTCCACGGTCCCCCTCTCCCCCACGGCCTTGATCGTCGGGTTGTACATCGCCTCCGCCTCCACGGGGGGCAGGCGGAAGGTGCCCGGCGTCACGGCGCGGACGAGGGTGTAGAACTGTTGCCAGCTATCCGCGGGCAGGTCCACGAAGAGGAGGATGCGGTCGTCCCGCAGGTCCATGTAGCGCGGCGTCAGGTTCGCGTCGTTCACCCACGGGAGCTGCTCCGTGGTTTC
>DATEIO010000634.1:0-4469 GCA_035278895.1 Thermoanaerobaculia bacterium
AACGTGCCGCACGTGGGGCACGTGGTCACCCGGGTGGTGAAGGACGTCTTCCCCCGCTACCGCACCATGCGCGGCTACCACGTGGCCCGGAAGGCGGGCTGGGACACCCACGGCCTGCCGGTCGAAATCGAGGTCGAGAAGCGGCTCGGCTTCTCGGGCAAGCAGCAGATCGAGGAGTACGGTATCGCCGAGTTCAACAAGGCGTGCCTCGACAGCGTCCACACCTACGAGAAGCAGTGGCGCGTGATGACCGAGCGGATCGGCTACTGGGTCGACTTGGACAACGCCTACTACACCTACAAGAACGAGTACATCGAATCGGTCTGGTGGTCGCTCGCGGAGCTTGCGAAGCACGGGCTCCTCAATGAGGGCTACAAGATCCAGCCCTACTGCGCCCGGTGCGGCACGACGCTGTCGAGCCACGAGGTCGCCCAGAACTACAAGGAGGCGGACGATCCGTCCATCTGGACGCTCTTCCACGCCCGGCCCGGCCAGAGCGTGAAGACGGTCGACGGGCAGGACTGGGAGGTCGAGGGCGACGTGATGCTCGTCGCCTGGACAACGACCCCCTGGACCACGCTCGCGAACGTGGGTCTCGCCGCCCATCCTGACCTTATCTATAAGGCCATCGAGAACCCGGGGCGGCCCGGGCAGATCCTGATCTTCGGCGACCGGCTGGAAACGCCCGTTCCCCTCGTAGTCGAGGAGGAGGGGAAGCGCCGGCAGATCGACCTGCGAGAGGCGGGGCCGGTCCTCGCCCGGTTCCGTGGGCGCGATCTCGAAGGGCTGATCTACGACCGGCTTTTCAACTTCTTCGCGCCTGAGGTGCCGGGGCGGGTGGTGCTCGGCGATTACGTGACGGAGACCGAGGGCACCGGGCTCGTCCACACGGCGCCCCCGTTCGGCGAGGACGACTACCAGACGGGGCGCAAGTACAACCTGCCGCTGCTCCTCACGGTCGATACCGAGGGGAAGATCGTGCCCGGCGCCGGGGCCTTCTCCGGGCTGTGGTTCAAGGAGGCGGACCCCAAGATCACCCAGGATTTGAAGAGCCGGGGCCTGATGCTCCACGTGGACCGCTACCGCCACAACTACCCCTTCTGCTGGCGGTGCGACCGGCCGCTCCTCTACTACGCGACGACAAGCTGGTTCATCCGCACCACGGAGAAGAAGGACGAGCTGGTCGCCAGGAACAAAACGATCGACTGGCACCCGGAGCACATCGGCGAGGGGCGGTTCGGCAACTGGCTCGAAAACCTAGTGGACTGGGCTCTGTCGCGCAAGCGCTACTGGGGGACGCCGCTGCCCGTCTGGCGCTGCGATTCCTGCAAGCACCAGCGGGTGATCGGCTCGTACGCGGAGCTCTTCGAGACCGCCCGCCGCCAGCCGCCCGCGGACTTCTACGACACGGAGCACTGGAATCCGCACCGGCCCTACATCGACGAATTCACCTGGCCCTGCCCCGAGTGCCGCGGCGGCACCATGCGCCGGGTGGAAGAGGTCATCGACGCCTGGTACGACTCGGGCGCCATGCAGTTCGCCCAGCACCACTATCCGTTCGAGAACAAAGAGCTGGTCGACAAGCGCATCCAATATCCGGCGGATCTCATCTCCGAGGCCGTGGACCAGACGCGCGGCTGGTTCTACACCCTCCACGCGCTGGGCGTGCTGCTCTTCGATTCGGTCGCCTACAAGACCTGCATTGTGCTCGGCCACATCAACGACGAGCAGGGGCGGAAGATGTCGAAGCGCCTGGGCAACGTCGTGGAGCCCATGGGCGTGATCGCAGAGACCGGGGCGGATGCCCTGCGCTGGTATTTCTGCATCAACAACCCGGAGGTGAACTCGCGCTTCTCGGCGCGGCTGGTGCGCGAGGCGGCTCAAGGGTATCTCCTGCCGCTGTGGAACGCGCTCTCCTTCTTCACTATCTACGCGAACCTGGACGGCTGGCGGCCGGGCCGGCACGAGGTGCCTGCCTTCGCGGACCGCCCGCCGCTTGACCGCTGGATCCTGCTGCGCCTCGACCGGCTGACCGCGGCCGTGACCCGCAACCTGGACGTCTACAGCCTCGTGGAGTCCGCGCGGGAGATCGAGGCGCTGCTCGACGATCTCACGAACTGGTACATCCGCCGGAGCCGCGCCCGCTTCTGGGCCCCCAACGGCTCGGAGGGAGGGGAAGCCGACAAGGCGAGCGCCTACGCGGCCCTCTATGAGGTACTGACGACGCTCGCGCGCCTGCTCGCCCCCTTCACCCCGTTCGTGGCAGACATCCTTCACAAGCACCTTGTGCGGAGCCAGCAGGACGGCGCAGCCGAGAGCGTCCATCTGGAAGACTGGCCCGAACCGCCGGCCGGCCGGGTGGACGAGGCGCTCGAAAAGGGAATGGCCGCCATTCAGCGGATCGTGACGCTCGGCCACGCGGCGCGGAACCTGCACGGCCTGAAAACCCGGCAGCCGCTCGCGACCGTCACCCTGGTGACGGCGGACGAGTCGCTCCGGCCGCTCGTCGAGACGTACCTGGACATCTTGAAAGACGAGCTGAACGTCAAGGAGGTCCACTGGGCCGCGGACCGGACCGTGTACGTCCACCACGAGGTGAAGCCCATCTTCCCCAAGACCGGACCGCGCTTCGGCAAGAAGATGCCGGAGGTGAAGAAGGCCTTGGACGCCGCGGACGGCGACGCCCTCGCGGCAGAGCTCGAGCGGACCGGAAAGATCACGATCCAGCTCTCGGACGGCCCGGCGGAGCTCTCCGCCGACGAGGTCGAGGTCCGGCTTATCGAGCGCGCGGGCACGGCCACCCAGGGGGACCGCGAGTTGCTCGTGGCCCTGGAGACGGAGATCACGCCCGAGCTCGCGGCCGAAGGGCTCGCCCGGGAGTTCGTCCACTTCGTGCAGCAGGAGAGAAAGAAGCAGGATCTCGACTACGCGGACCGCATCCGGGTCTCGTTCGCGGCCGACCCGGAGATGAAGGCCGCGGTCGAGGCCCACGCGGAGTGGATCCAGGGGGAGACCCTGGCCGTTCACCTGGACGGCGCGGAAGCGTCCGAGCTTCGCATTCAAATCGACAAGGTTAGCCCCGCGGGGGCTTAAGGCATTCGGAGAGGGGAGACAACATGGCGGGTATCTTCAAAGCCTACGACGTGCGGGGGGTGGTCCCCTCGCAGCTCAACGAGGAGATCGCGTACAAGATCGGCCTCGCGTTCCAGCACGTGCTCGACACCGAGGACCGGGCGAACGGCAATACGGTGGTGGTCTCGCGCGACATGCGCTCGCACAGCCCGGGCTTGGCGAAAGCCCTGATCGAGGGGCTGACCGACGCCGGGCTCGACGTGCTGGACATCGGCCTGGCCTCGACGCCGATGAACTACTACGCGATCGGCCACTTCAAGGCGGCCGGCGGCGTGCAGGTCACGGCGAGCCACAATCCGGCGCAGTACAACGGCTTCAAGTTCAGCCGCCACGGCGCCCGCCCGGTCTCCGGCGACCACGGGATCGCGCTCATGGAGCAGAAGGTCGCGGAAGGCGATCTGCCCAAGGCGGCGACGAAGGGGAAGGTCACCCATGGCGAGATCTTCCGGAGCTACGAGCACCACGTCCTCTCCTTCCTCCGCGAGGGAGACTACGGCCAGCCGCTCAAGGTGGCCGTGGACGCCGCCAACGGCATGGGGACGATCGAGCGGCCGATCCTGGAGGCGATGGGCATCCAGCTCATCCCCCTCTTCTATGAGCTCGACGGCACCTTCCCCAACCACGAGGCGAATCCGCTCAAGGAGGAAAACCTCCTCGACCTCGCGCGGGCGGTGCGCGAAGGTGAGGCGGATCTGGGGATCGCGTTCGACGGCGACGCCGACCGCGCGGCCTTCATCGACGAGAACGGCAACCCGATCGGGAGCGACCTGATGACGGGGCTGATCGCGGGCGAGCTTCTGGAGCGCGAGCCGGGCAAGGCCGTGCTCTACGACCTGCGCTCGTCGCGGGCGGTCCACGAGTACATCGAGGAGAAGGGGGGCATCCCCGTGCGGGAGCGCGTGGGCCACTCCTTCATGAAGGCCACGCTCCGCAAGCGCGAGGGGATCTTCGGCGGCGAGCTCGCGGGCCACTACTACTTCCGCGACCACTCCTACGCCGACTGCCCGCTCCTTTCGGTCGTCGAGGTGCTGAACCTCATGCGGAAGAAAAAGCAGCTCCTTTCGGAGCTCGTCCAGCCGCTCGAGCGCTACCGGAAGAGCCCCGAGATCAACTTCGTGGTGGAAGACAAGCAGGGGAAGATCGACGAGCTCGCGAAGAAGTACAGCGATGCCCAGATCGACTACCTGGACGGCATCACGATCTCCTACCCGGACTGGTGGGCCAACGTCCGCCCCTCGAACACCGAGCCGTATCTCCGCCTAGTGATGGAGGCGAAGACCGGCCCGGAGCTCGAAAAGAGGAAGGAAGAGATCTTCGGAGTCCTCGGCCACCCGGCC
>DATEIO010000635.1:0-2484 GCA_035278895.1 Thermoanaerobaculia bacterium
TTGTCCGCCGAGCGGTCCCAGCCGGAGCCGTAGCGGAACGGGACATCGAACATCGGGAAAAAATCCGCGTGCGTGACCCGGACCGTTTCCCGGAAGGGCCGCACGGCAGCGCCTTTGCCCTCCGGACGGACGACCAGCTCGGTCGCGACCGTGCCGGCCTGCCGGACCGGGATGTCGCTCTTCAAGAGCGCCGCCATGTCGCGGTACGTGATCTTTCGTGGCGGCCCTTCCGGAGTGGCGTTCGACATGCCGCCCCAGGTGTCGAGCCGCACGTAATGAACCTTGTCGCTCTTGCCCGGGAGCGGGTCCCTGGCGAGAACGTGATAGATCGTGATGAACGTCGTCGCGACCGACACGCCGAGCGCGATGCCCAGAACGATCAGCGACGAGAGCACCGGATGGCGCCTGATGCTCTTCCAGGCGAGGCGGACGTTGTAGGCCAGCATGGCGCTCTCCTACCCCGCCACCGTGCGCGCGGCGGCCGTCTGGCGGTTCAGGGGGAACGGCGCGATCCGCTCCAGGTCCACCATGCGGCCGTCCGCGATGTGGAGCTGCCGGTTGGCGCGCGCCGCGTGCTCGGGGTTGTGGGTGACCATGATCACGGTCGTCCCCGCCTCGTTGATCTGCTCCAGAAGATCCATGATCTCCCGGGCCATCCCCGAATCGAGGTTGCCCGTGGGCTCGTCCGCCAGGATCAGCTTGGGATCGCCCGCGAGCACCCGGGCGATCGCCACGCGCTGCTGCTGGCCGCCCGAAAGCTGCGAAGGAAGGTGGTTCAGGCGCGACGAGAGCCCCACCTGGGCCACCGCCCGCTCGATCCGCTCCTTCCGCTCCTTCGCGGAAAGGTTTCTATAGCGCAGCGGCACGTCCACATTGTCGAACACGTCGAGATCCGGGATCAGGTTGAAGCTCTGGAAGATGAACCCGATCTTTTCATTGCGGATGCGCGACATCTCCCGGTCCGAAAGGCGCGAGACGTCGACCCCGTCCAGCCGGTATGTCCCCTGCTCGAAAGCGTCCAGAAGCCCCGCAACGTTCAGGAACGTGGTCTTGCCCGAGCCCGAAGGGCCGGTGATGGTGACGAACTCGCCCTCCTCCACCGTGAACGAAAAGTTGCGCAGCGCCCGGGTCTCGACGAGGCCGGTGCGGTAGATCTTGGTGATGTCTTCCATCTGCAGCATGGCGTTATATCTCCTTGGCACCTTACTGCCGCACCAGCACGGTCTTGGCGCCGTTCCATTGTCCTGTGTCGGAGAGGAGCACCCGCTCCCCTTCTCTCACACCCTCGGCGATCTCCACCTCGGAGATGGAAGTCGCGCCCACGCGGATCGGCTTGAGCGAAGCGAGCCCGTCCGCGAGCACGTAGACCTGCCGCCCGCCGCCGCTCTCCAGGAACGGTCCGCGCGGCACCTTGAGCACGTTCGTCCGCTTTTCGAGCACCAGCCGGGCGGACACCCGCTGGCTCTGCCGCAACCCCTCGGGCGAAGCGCTGGTAAAGGCCACCGTGCCCTGCACCTGGCTCCCTCGCACCTCCGGCGACACCGACTTGAGCTCGCCCGCGTAGTCGCGTCCGCCGAAGGAGACGACGGCCGGCGTGCCCGCGATCGCCTCGTCCGCGTACGCTTCGGGAATCTGGACCTCCACCTCGAATTCCGAGAGGTCCACCACGGTGAGGATGGACGCGTTGGGAGCCACGGCGTCCCGGTCCTGCACGTCGATCGTGGCCACCATGCCGTCGAACGGCGCGCGCACGGTCAGCTCCGCCACCCGGCGCTTGAGATCCGTCACCACGAGCCGCTGGCGCTCGATCTGCCGCCGCCGGTCGAGGATCTCGAAATCCCGCGAATCCCGCGCGAGCTGGCCGCCCTCGTCCGCCTGCTCGAGCTCCACCTCGGCCACGCGCACGGCGTCCTTGGCGCGCTCGTAATCCACCTCGTTCGAAAGCCCCTCGGCGCGCAGTTTCTCCGCCCGCTCAAGATCCCGCCGCGCCGCCTCCAGGCGCACCCGCCGGAGCTTCAGCGTCTGGGCGTCGCCCTGGTTCTGCTGGCGCACGGAAAGCTCCGACCGCCCCAGCTCCGATTCGAGCGACTGGAGGCGCGACTGCTCCTGCGCGAGCTGGCTTTCAAGCTCCGGGCTCTCGATCGTGGCCAGGAGCTGCCCGGTCTTCACCGACTCGCCCGGCCGCACGGCCAGCTCGACGATGCCCTGCACCGGGCTGTACAGCTTCGGATGATTGGCCGCGACGATCCGTCCTTGAGCATCCACCTCGCGCACGAGGTCGCCCCGTGTGACCGTCCCGATCCGCAGGCCGGCGAGATCCACCGTCTGCTCCGCCTGCGTCCACCGCCGGACCGAGGGCCACAGCAGCGCGACGACAACCGCCACCGCCGCGGACATCGCCAGCAGCAACTTCACACGCCGGGAAAGCCCCGGCGCCCGTTCGATGATCTGGTCCATGGAATTGGTTTCTTGGATCATGGCGAT
>DATEIO010000636.1:0-9455 GCA_035278895.1 Thermoanaerobaculia bacterium
CTGTGTGGCCTGCAGGCCGGCTTCCAGGAGACAGTCGACGGCTTCCACGATCAAGCCGCCGCGCTCGCAGTGATGGGCCAGGAGCTCGGGCTCGGCCATCGCCGGGAATTGCTCCGAAAGCAGGCCGGCGAGCTGCTGGTGGAGCTCGCGGCGATCGCTCGCCAGCAGCGACAGGTAGGCGGCGTCCTGGATCAGGGCGTGCTTGAAGATGTAGCGCGCTTCTTGAACCGGCCCGCGGCGGTAGAGGATTTCGGCCTGGACGAGCTGGGCGAGCGCGCTTTGCAGGGCGGTTCCCTGGATCCAGGAGAGGGCCTCCAGCAGCTCCAGGGAGAAGGTGCGGCCGATCACTGCCGCGAGCTGCGCCACCCGCTTGGCGTCGCCCAGGCGATCGAGGCGGGCGAGGAGCGACCCGTCGAGTGTCAGCGGGAGGGCGGACGAATCCCGCAGCGGGGCCTCCGCCTCCAGCACCGCCTTGGTCATCTCCTCGACGAACAGCGGAATCCCATCGGTCCGCGCCACGATCTCCCGGTGGACCTCGGCGGGCAGCCCCTTGCCCTCGGCCACTTGCCGGACCAGTTGCGCCGCGTGGCCCTCGGAAAGGCCGGTGAGGCTGAGCTGCGTGGCAGTGGTCAGGTGGCGCCAGGGCGCCCGGAATTCGGGCCGGAAGGTGGCCACGAGCAGCAGGGGAAGCATGGAGATCTCGCCCAGCAGCAGGTCTAGAAATTCGAGCGTCGAAGGATCGAACCAGTGCAGGTCTTCGAGGGCCATCACCAGGGGGCGGCGCTCGGCCATGGCGCCGAAGAGGGCCAGCAGGGCGGCGAGCGTGCGCTTGCGGCGCGCCTCGGGGGAGAGGGAGAGCGGTGGATAGCGCTCTTCGGCCGGAAGCGACAGGAGCTCGCCCAGCAGGGGAGCGTGGTCCGGCCGGGGGAGGCCGTGCTCGTCCAGGCCCCTATCAGCCTCCCCTGGCCGGAATCGGCCAATTCCCATGATTCCCCAGAAAATTTCACAGGCTCACAGCGCACCCTACAGTCTCCCTCCTCTCCCGGAGGAGGGGAGGGCGATGGGAGAGGAGGGTTGGGGAGGTGAGGTCTTGGGTGGGCGGGCCTGGCCGCAGTCCGACAAAGTCGCCCTACCGCGCCTTCGCCGCCCCCTTCTCCGGACACGGCGCCCCGCCGTCCACCCACGTCTTGAAGCTCGCCACGAAAGCGTCGTGAGGCACCGAAACGCGCTCGCGGCCTTCTCCCGGCGCCCAGCCCCAGAGGACGAGCTTGTCGTGGCTCACGTGCTCCAGGAGCGCGGCCAGATCCTTGCCGCCGTTTTTCTTCGGATCTTTCACCGTGGCGCAGAGGTCGGCTTTCGAAAGGTCGATGAAAACCATTTTGTGCTCCGGCGGTGGCAGGTGCCAGTTGGGAGCACCAGGCGGCTGGTTCGCGCCGTAGCTCGCGGGCAGGTTGCTCTCGCCGTGGCAGGAGGAGCAGGGGAGGCCGGCGACGCCGTTCCCTTCGGCCCCGCGCCGGACGTTCTGCGCGTGGACGAGCCCGGCGTCGAATTGAAGGGGCGCGTCGCCGGGAATGTGGCAGTTCTGGCAGCGCGGGTGCTGGAGCACCTTCTGCACCGTGTCGAAGGCCTGAAGCGCGTCCGCGCGGGAGACCTTCTGGGCCTCGGCTCCCGAGACGCCGGCCCAGAGGAGAATACCGGCAGGCAAGACCGCCAGGAACCAGGGGCTCACGATCCGCTTCATGATTTCACGTCCTCCCCGGCGAGCCGGAAAGGCAGCTCGCGCAACCTCTTTCCTGTCAATGCGAAGACGGCGTTCGCCACCGCGGGCGCAATGGGCGGCGTGCCGGGCTCGCCGGCGCCGCCGGATTTCTCACGGCTCGGCATGATGTGGACTTCGACCTTCGGCATCTCGTTCAGGCGGAGAATCCGGTAATCGTGGAAGTTGCTCTCGACCACGCGGCCGTCCTTCATGTGAAGCTCGCCGTAGAGCGCCGCGCCGAGCCCGTAGGCGATGCCGGACTCCATCTGAGCGCCCACTCCCAGGGGATTGATGCAGACGCCGCAGTCGATCGCGCAGACCACGCGGTGCACACGGATCTTGTTGTCCTCGACCGAGACCTCCGCCACCTGGGCCACGATGCTCCCGAACGACTCGTGGACTGCGAGGCCCCGGGCCCGTCCCTTCGGCAGCGGCTTTCCCCAGCCCGCCTTTTCGGCGGCCAGATCCAGCGCCGCGCGCATCCGCGGCGCCTCGGCCAGCAGCTCGCGCCGGAATTCGAGCGGGTCCCGCTTCGCCGCGTGCGCCAGCTCATCGACGAACGACTCCACGGCGAACGCCGTGTGCGAGTGGCCCACCGAGCGCCACCAGAGGACCGGGACGCCCGGGTCCGGAGCATGGAGCTCGACGCGGTAATTTGGGATGGTCTTCAGGTAGTGCGAGTCGGACGCACCCTCGACCACCGTGGGATCGATGCCGTTCTGGATCATGCCCGCGAACGGCGAGCCCGCCACGATCGACTGCGAGACGATCCGGTGGTGCCAGGCCGCGGGCCGGCCGGCGTCGTCCAGCGACCCTTCGATCCGGTGGACGGCCATGGGGCGGTAATAGCCGCCGCGGATGTCGTCGTCCCGCGTCCACACGACCTTGACGGGCGCGTTGACCGCCTTGGCCACGTGCGCGGCCTCGACCACGAAATCGGAGGCGATGTTCGCCCGCCGGCCGAAGCCGCCGCCCAGGAAGGGCGTGTGGATCGTCACCTGCTCCGGCTTCAGGCCGAAGATGGCGGCCACCCGCTGCTGGTCCACAGTCTGGAACTGCGTCCCGGTCCACACCTCGCACTGATCCGCGCCGGGGCGAACGGTGCAGTTGAGCGGCTCCATGGGCGCGTGCGCGAGGTAAGGCAGGGAGTACTCGGCCTTGAGAGTCTTGGTCCCCAGGCCTTTCGTAACGTCCCCGGCCTCTGCAGCCAAGGCGCCGGCCGACTTCGCCTGCTCGCGGTAGCTCTTGCGGAGCTTTTCCGTATCGAGCCCGGCGCGCGGCCCCTCGTCCCACTGGACCTCCAGGGCGTTCCGGCCCTTCTTCGCCGCCCAGAAATGCTCGGCCACCACGGCCACGCCGGACGGTACCTCGACCACGGCCTTCACGCCGGGCACGGCCTTGGCCGCCTGGGCGTCGAAGCTCTTCACCTTGCCGCCGAAAGTAGGCGGATGGGCCACGACCGCGGTCAGAAGCCCCGGAAACTGGACGTCCATTCCGAACTTCGCTTGGCCCGTGACCTTCTCCGGCGTGTCCAGCCGGCGGGTGGGTTTGCCGATCACCGTCCACTTCTCCGGCGGCTTCAAATCGACCTGGGTGGGCGCCGGGAGCTTGGCCGCGGCGTCCGCGAGCGAGCCGTAGCTGGCGCGCCGGTCGCCGCAGACCACGAAGCCCTTGTCCGTGCGGCAGTCGCCGGGAGCCACGCCCCACTGCGCCGCCGCGGCGGCCACCAGGAGCGTCCGCGCCATGGCGCCTACCTGGCGGTAGCGGTCGAGCTCGGACCACGTGGTGGTCGAGCCGCCCGTCATCTGGATGGGGAAGACCGTCGAGAAATAGGCCGGTGCCGCGGGCGCGTGCTCCACGCGGAAGCGGCTCCAGTCGGCGTCCAACTCCTCGTTCACCATCATCGGCAGCGTGGTCCAGATGCCCTGGCCCATCTCGGAGTGGGCGAGGAGCACGGTGATGCTCTCGTCGCTGCCGATCCGTAAGAAAGCGTTGGGGGAGGGCAGGGCGGCCGGCGCGGCCACGCCTGCCGTCGGGCCCTCCTGCGCAAAGGCGAACCGCCGGAACGCCGAGGGGATGAAGAAGCTCACCACGAGGCCGCCGCCGACGACCGCCGAGCTCTTGAGGAAAGACCGCCGGGAGATCTCTTGCCGGGGCTCCATGGTCAACCCTCCGTCAGCTCGGCCGCGCGGTGCACGGCGTTTCGGATGCGCTGGTACGTTCCACACCGGCAGAGATTGCCGGAGAGGGCCGCGTCGATGTCGGAGTCGCTCGGATCCGGCTTCGCCCGCAGCAGGGCCACCGCGGCCATGATCTGGCCGGACTGGCAATAGCCGCACTGCACCACGTCCATCTCGGCCCACGCCTTCTGGACCGGATGATCGCCCGCCGTCCCCAGCCCCTCGATCGTGGTCACCGCCCGGCCCGCCACCGCGGCAGCCGGCCGCACGCAAGACCGCACCGGCTGGCCATCCACCAGCACCGTACACGCGCCGCACTGCGCCATCCCGCACCCGAACTTGGTGCCCGTCATCCCCAGCACGTCGCGCAGAACCCAGAGCAGAGGCATGTCCTCACTGACGGAGACCTCATGCTCCTGTCCGTTCACCGTGAGCTTCATCGTCGCACCTCCCCCCACCCCTGGCGGGCGGCAGATCCGTTGTAGTTGCCCGGCATCATACTCCAAGTTTGCAGACACGGCTGTGACAGAGGATCTGCTGGGAGCGCCGGCATCCAGCTGGCCGGCTGCCCCAAGGACCTGCAACGGCGATGACGCCCGGCAAAACTTCCTGCATGGGATCTCTCGATCTGGAATCGCTACTGCCAGGTTCTCCTGCCCCCGAAGGTGAGACTCTTGCTGACTGCCGGATGTCCAAAATTGGACCGACTTCTTTTTGCACGCGCATATATATACCAAGCCTGTGAGACAAGGCCGCTCTGCCAACTGCGACAAATAAGGGAACCACGGCGTGAGCAACTGCGGATATTTGGGGGCCGCCGGGCAGGCTCTTCCTGTTTTATCGACAGCAGACCAGGAACGAGATCTTCTGAAGAGGAAATTTTTGAGCTCTGCGGTGATGCATGGCGCAAAAACGATCAGGATCCGCCGGCAACGTAACGTCTACATGTGTGGGGATCAAGACCAGGAGATCTACTGGATACAAAAGGGTTATGTGAAATTGATCATGACTTCCCGGGAGGGGAAGGAATGTATCCTGGATATCTATGCTCCCGGTGACTTCTTTGGAGAATCCTGCTTGGCCGGGCTTGAATTTCGCGTCGAGACGGCAACTGCCATGGAGAACGTGATCCTGAAAAGCATCACCTGCCAACTCTTCATGGCCGATTTGAATGACGCAGAGTTGCTTGCCTTCATCCGAGAGATCAACAAGAGGAATGTAGAAAAACATCTGCTCATCTCGGACATGGTGACCCTGGGCAGCGAGCTCAGGCTCGGGCGAGCTCTCCTGCGACTCGGCTCCCGCTTGGGCAGAAGGCTCCCGTCAGGAACGTTGATCGATTGCAAGATCTCGCAAGAGGATCTGTCGCGCATGGTCGGAACGACGCGCCCTCGCGTCACGGAATTCATGTCCAGGTTTCGCAGGATGAATCTGATCCAACTGAATACGGAGCGCCAGATCCTCCTCAAGGAGGGCAGGCTCATGGCCTACCTGTCTTCGATTGCCTGAAGCCTTCCTCAAAGTCAATCCGTCGTTCCGGTCCAATATCGAACAGACATTCAAGGAACGGGAGACTATCTTGGGGGCCTGAAATCTTCGGCGTCAATGAAGCCGCCCAAGAGAAAGCTGAAGGAGGAGAGCATGAATCCCGAAGGCCACTACGTGAAGGTGTACTGCCACGACATTACGGGAGTCGGTGGGAATCTCAAGGACGGTACCGGCACCTTCACCCATTCCACCCGGACCTTCTCGTGCGGTACCTTCTCGGAAATCGATCGTCCCAAAGTGGGTTCCCGCTACAACCTGAACGGCGAGCATGAGAATAAACGCTACGAGTTCTCCAACTGGATTTGCACTCATAGCGGCGCGACGAGCGATTTCAAGGAAAAGTAGCACCGCGTCTCCGCAGATTCCACCTCAGAACCCGACGAAACAGATCTGGAGGAAGGCAAATGTTCAGAAAGCAGCTAAGCAACCAAGTCATGAGATACCTGGATCAACTGGAGCTTCCAGAGGTCGATACTTCTCTGGCAGCCACCTTTCGCCCTGAAGCGGCAGCGTTCAAGGACGACACGGAGGGGTCTGCCGTCAATGCCGGGAGCCTGGTCTCCTTTGTCTCCGGGTTGACCGAAATCCACAAGAACGATGTTCTCAACTCGACCCTGCTCGCCCAACTGGCCGCCAGCAAGCAGCATGACCGTTTCAAGGACACGATGCGGTGGTACAACTTCTATATTTCCGTGCTGGCCCAGGTCGGATGGACGATGCCGGCATTTGCCTTCAGAGACTACTCCCCCTCCGGCTCCTCTCTCGTGCTCTCCGATGCGATCATCGATATCCTCAGCGCGGTTGCCACCGGCAATGAAATGGAGATCCTGAAGGCTTCCCTGGGCTCCCTCAGGGACAATCCCAAGAATGAGGGTCCCCTCACTCTGTTCGACCAGCAGAGCTTCCCGGAGAACGTCGGGACCTTCCAGATCTTCCCGGTGGCCGAGGACGATGGCCAACTTGTCATGGCCATGTCCGCCATGCAGTTCAACGCAGAGAAGCACGTCACGAAGTTCCTTTGGTGGAGTTGGACGAAGACCTCCGTCAGGCTCCAGCAAAGTGCACAGAAGGCCGTTCTGAACGAAGATCTCTATAAAAGAGTGCGACAGCAGGTGATCGACAAACTGGGAGACCGGGCCTCGCAGTTCATCAAGGACATCGAGATCTAGCCGGCCCTGAAAGCGACTTGGGGGGAGCCTGCTGCAGGCTCTCCCCAGCGCATCGTGCAAATCCTGTATGAAGAGGAGGTCTCGAATGACTTATATCGGAAGCGATTCACTGGGTACCGGGTTCGTGGACGCCGGAATCCTCGTGTCCTTCACGCCGTCTGTAAAGAGCCGGAACGACGCCCTGAGCTCCATCCTTCTGGCGCAGTTGGCGGCCGACAAAAAGTTCTCGCGATTCGACCAGGCCGGAGACTGGTACAAGTTCTATCTCAACACCCTGGGAGATCTGGCGTGGCAGATCTCCGGATTTCAGGATCGGCAGTACGAGCCTCCAGACGATACGTTCACTCTCGAAGAGATTTTCCTGGACGTGTTGAAGAAGTTTGTTCCTGACACGGAGCTCCGGCTTGCCCAGGAGACCATCCGTACTTTCGCCGAGCTTCCGAGAGAGGACCGCAGAGTCAAAGTCTACGAGGACTTCAGTCTCTCCTCGTACATCGTCGACCTGCAGGTCGGTGTATCGAGCCAGTCATTGACCTTGTCGACGGTGGGTATACTGCTCGAGGTGAAACAAGAAATCAAAAACTTGTTCAAAGAGGAGCTTCTTGTTACCCGCCTCGTAGGCAAGATCAGGACCCTGTCGTACGGGGGAACCTTGAACGAAGTGGCCTATGCTCCCTTGCGAAAGGCGGTTCTCACCAAACTGGGTCCGAAGAGGACCGAGCTGATCCTGGATCTGGGCCTGTCCTGAGCATGATCATCACCAAGGCCACCACCGGCGTCATCACCGGAAACCTCGGCGGCTCGCCGAACCGCCTGCTCTTCACCGACTTCTCGCCTGAAACCGCAGCTTGCCGGCTGGATCACGGCCGGCAAGCTGCGTTGTCTGTGACTGTTCTGACGTCGGCGGTACCGGAGCCGGGCGGGCACCTGGAAGTAGCCCAAAGGGCGACATTTGAAGCCCGGCACTTCAGTGCCGGGTAGGAGGCTCGAAAAGAGGAAGCCCTCGGAGAGGGCCGCACCCAACGCTGAACGTGGAGTGTCGCCCCATTGGGCTCGTGAAGGTCTGGAGGACGCGTCCCCGGCGCTCACGCGCCGGGCTATTCAAATGCCGCCCTCTGGGCTCCCGCGCTCAGGGCTCTTCCCGCATCCGCCGCAGATCGTCCTGCGTCATGAATCTCGCGAAGGTTCCGAGCTTCTCCGCTCCGCCAGCTTCTGGAGCCGCCGTCTCCGGTTGAGCTCGGACAGTGCAATGACGACCGCCTCTCGCTTTGTCTTGGCGCCCGTGTGCCGCACGAGGCGAGAGCACCGCCCTGCGAGGCGGAAGAGCCGCCCCGTGAGGCGAGAGCGCCGCCCCGTGAGGCGGGACAGCCGCCTCAGGAAGCTTCTTTGTCGGCAATCAACGGGACAAGGGCCCGAACAGAAGATCGCAGCCGATCAGCGCATTCAGCTCCGAAGCCGGAGGGGCTGTTCGAGCAGCAGGCCGAAGCGGAAGGTGCGAGCGGCCACGTTGTCCGCGATCTCGACGGACCTGAGAGTCAGGCGGAGGGGGCCGCCGGGCAACGAAACGGGCTCGGACACCATGCCGGGCTGGAGGGTGCCGCTCAGCAGGTGACCGAGCAACACCGGACCGCGGCCGGACAGGTCGAGCACCTCTTCGAGGCTGAAGGTCGCCGTCGGCGTTTCGGCCGTCATCGGCAGCCAGTCCGCCGGCAATTCACGAACCGTGGGGGAGGAGAGCGCCTGGCGAATCTCGTCGGCCGACCGAGTGGGATCGGGGGACTATCCTTGAAGCAGGAACCGCGAGCCGATCGATCTAATGACAAGCGCATAACGACGGAGTTGAGGCGCTACGAGGCCACAGGCCGAGCGGTCGATTCGAACGATTTGTTATACGCCAATGAACGGTTGCTTGCCAACTTGAGTCTCGCTTGCCACCAAACCAGCCCCCTTCTACCTGCTCCCATGCGGAAGCATCTTACCCGAGCTGTTCGGCCAGTGCGATAATGATGCCCTCGGGACCGCGGATGTAGGCGAGCCGGTACGTGTCCCCGTATTGCACCACTTCACCGACCAGTTCGGCACCATGGGCGAGCAGACGCGTGACGACGTCGTCGATGTCATCGACAGCGAACATGATGCGGCGGATCCCGAGTGTGTTCACCGGAGCGTTCTCGGGCCTGGTTCTGATCGCCTCCGGCGTGTGGAACTTGTCCAGCTCAATCCGTCCGTTGCCGTCCGGAGTGCGCATCAGCACGAGGGTCGCACGGACGTTCTGAAGACCGATGAGACGATCTACTGAGGGGCCCTCGACGGTCGTCTCGCCCTCCAACTCAAGTCCGAGCTCGAGAAAGAAGGCCTTCGAGGCCTCGAGGTCGTCGACGACAATGAGGACGTTATCCATTCGTCTAAGTGTCATGTTTTTTCTTCCCAAGCCTGACCGGTGATGCCGCACGCAGTACAGCCTTTAGGGTCAATGAGTCTTCCGCCCCTCAACACCGCAGCTTTTTGCGCTCCCAGCGGGGGATGGCTCACGTCTCGATCCGCTGATACTCCGTCCCCGAAATCACCGCCCGGAGCGCCTTGCCGTTGACCACCTCTTCGAAGCGGATGCGGTCGGGATTGTGTTCCTCTTCGCCGAAGCGGAAGAGGCCGGGGCCGAGGGGGACGAGGGGATCTCCTCCGGCGGAGAGGCGGCCTTTGTGCAGGAAGATCCGGAAGCTTCCTTCCCAGGCGTTTTCGTTGCGGTAGTGGCCGGTGTAGGCATTCCATTCGGGCGGCGTTTCGAAGGTGCGTGGGCCG
>DATEIO010000637.1:0-2055 GCA_035278895.1 Thermoanaerobaculia bacterium
GTCCTCTGCCTGCTCCAGTCGATGCTCGGCCTGTATCCCTATGCCCCCTTGAAGATGCTTCTCCTCGATCCGCACCTGCCCGAGTGGCTCCCCGAGATCACCGTGCGGAATCTCCGCGTGGGGAACGCGTCGGTCTCCCTCCGCTTCTACCGCAAGGAAAAAGAGAGCGATACCGAAATCCTGGAGCAGAACGGCACGCTCCACGTTCTCCGCCAGCCGAGCCCCTGGTCGCTCACCGCCGGTTTTGCCGAGCGGGTGAAAGATGTGTTGACGAGCCTGCTAATAAAGTTAAAATAAAAGCCGGATCGTGCCGCGGCGCCGATCGATCGAAAAATCGATAAATGGTTGTCTCTCGATCTCGGGAGGCCCAGGAGGCTTCATGCGGACGATCACGTTCTCCACGCTCTACCCCAATCGCATCGCCCCCCGGCACGGTATCTTCATCGAGCAGCGGCTCCGGCACCTTTTGGCGACCGGCGAGGTCGAATCGCGCGTCGTGGCGCCCGTTCCCTGGTTTCCTTGGAAGCACCCGGTTTTCGGACGGTACGGCGCGTTCGCGCAGGTGCCGGCTTGCGAAGAGCGGCACGGCCTCACGATCCGGCATCCGCGCTATCCGCTGTTCCCGAAGGTGGGTTTGAGCACGGCTCCGTTGTTCATGGCCGCGGCGGCGCGGCCGGTCCTCCGGGAAATCATCGACGAAGGTTTTGATTTCGACGTGATCGATTCTCACTATCTCTATCCGGACGGTGTCGCAGCCATCCTTCTGGGACAGTGGCTTGGAAAACCGGTTACGATGACGGCGCTGGGCGACGACGTGATCACCTATCCACGCTATCGCATCCCCCGCAAGCTCCTCCTTTGGGGGCTGCGGCAGGCGGCGGGCGTCTCGTCCGTCTGCCAGGCGCTCAAGGACAAGCTGGTCGAATGGGGCGCTTCGGGAGAGGAGATCCGCGTCATCGTTCACGGCGTGGACCCCGGTCTGTTCCAGCCTGTGGACCGGGATCTCGTCCGGAGCCGGCTCGGGCTCGACGGCGTCGTCCTCCTGACCGTGGGGCATCTGACCGCCCGCAAGGGGCATCACCTGGCGATCCAGGCGCTTCCGGATCTGCCCGAGGCGACGCTGCTGGTCGCGGGAGACGGCTGGTACGCGGAAGGGCTCCGGGAGCTGGCGACGTCTCTGGGCGTGGCGGACCGGGTCCGCTTCCTCGGCCACGTGGACCAGGAAGACCTCAAGGATTACTACTGCGCCGCGGACGCCCTGGTGCTGGCCTCCAGCCGGGAGGGGATGGCCAACGTGCTGCTCGAATCCATGGCCTGCGGCACGCCCGTGATCGCCACCGCGGTCTGGGGAACCCCCGAGGCGGTGAACGTGCCCGAGGCGGGAGTGCTCATGAAAGAGAGGAGCGCCGGAGCGATCGTGGAAGCAGCGCGGAGGCTCTTCGCAGCCCGGCCCGACCGCGAAGCCACCCGGCGGCACGCCGCGACCTTCCGCTGGGAGAGGACGAGCGCGGAGCACCTCGAAGTGCTCCGGGGCGCGCTACGCGAGGTTTCGGCGCGGCCCGGCGAGCCGTTGCCCGTGGCCCCGCTTATCTCCTGAGGATGAGGAGTCTCTGAAAACAAGATCAAGGCCCGAAGGGCCGGCAGCATAGAGCCCGGGGCGTCAGCCCCGGGAAGGCGGTCCCGCAACATTCAAAGCCGCGAAGGGGCGACAGTAGACCCTGCAATCAAAGGTCTGCTGCCGCCCTTACAGGGCTTGGGGGGCAAGATCCGGTCCTCATCCCGGGGCTGACGCCCCGGGCTTTATGCTGCCGGCCCTTCGGGCCTTTCCAGGTGCTCCGTAAGAATCGTCCGGAGCCGCTCATCCTTCACAGCGGGACCGCCTCACGGAGGATGCGGTCCCGGATGTACCAGTGAAGCGCGCCTTCCGTTACGACGTCGACCTTGCGGCCCAGGAGATCCTGGAGATCGAGAACGAGACCCGCGGGGAACCAGGGGGAGGTCTTCGCCTCCGGACGCACGAGGAGATCGATATCGCTGTCCTCCCGGGCCTCGCCC
>DATEIO010000638.1:0-5975 GCA_035278895.1 Thermoanaerobaculia bacterium
GCGGGAATGTGGGAGCGGTACAGCATGAGGGCACCGGTCTTCGGGATCGTACCACGCCGGAATTCTATTGAGCATCCTCCGTTCAATGTGTTACCATCGCTTAGTTCTGACCAAGGAGGATTCATGAAAGCGAAAGCCGTCCGGTTCCTGCTCCTGGCCGCCCTCTGCACCGTCGCCCTGTGGCCTCCCGCCGTCTCCCACGCCTATGACGTCTGCCCGAACGAACGATGCAGCTTCTGGCAAAACGTGTGCGAGGGCAACACGGGCACTGTCACCATGACGGTGCTCGGAATCTGCGAGCAAGGCTTCGAATCCAACGCTCTCCTCTGGAACGTGCACTGCGAATACACCTGGCGCGGTCCGTGGGACGTTCAGTGCGTGGATTATTGAGAGTGCGCCTGTAAGCAGTCCGGGTCTGTACGCCCAGGGCTCCCGCCCTGGGCTATCCGGACATCGCCCTGGGGGCGAAGAAGAAATCAGGCGTCGAACATGGCGCTCACGTCGCGGGAGCTTACGGCGTCCGTTGCGAAGGTGAAGGTGCCGTGGTCGCGCAGCTCGCGGGCGGCGCGGAGAAAAGCTCCCAGGGCGGCGCGGGTGAGGGCGCTGCCGACGCTGACCCGCTTCACCCCGATCTCTGCGAGCTCGGCGAGGCTGAGCTGGGCTCCCTTGAAACCCATCACCACGTTGACCGGGCGATCGACGGAGCGGACGACCGCGGCGATGTCCTCTTTGCTGGTGAGACCCGGCGCGTAGAGCACGTCCGCCCCGGCCTCCTGATAGGCCTGCATCCGTTGGATCGTATCGGCGAGATCGGGGCGGCCCACGAGGTAGTTTTCCGCGCGCGCGGTGAGCGTGAACGGAAAAGGAAGCGCGCGCACGGTCTCCACCGCGGCCCGGACCCGCTCGGCCGCGAGCCCCAGATCGTAGATCGGAGACTCCGGGCGGCCCGTTGAATCTTCGACCGAGCCGCCCGCGAGCCCCGTGGCCGCAGCGAGCTGGAAGGTCTCCGCGACCGTTTCAGGATCATGGCCGAACGCGTTTTCGAGATCCGCGCTGACGGGCAAATCGGTGGCGGCCACGATCTCGCTCACGTGCTCGAGCATCGCGTCGCGGCCCACCTGGTTGTCCCGCTTGCCGATCGAAAACGCATATCCCGCGCTCGTCGTGGCCAGGGCCTCGAAGCCCAGATGCGCGAGCATCCGCGCGGTGCCGATGTCCCACGGATTGGGAATGATGAAGGCCCCGTCCCGCTCATGCAGCGCCCGAAAGAACGCCGCTTTCTCTGCCTGATTTCGCATGAAGCTCCTCCGGAGTGTGGATCATTTTCGCGCGCGGATCTGCCGGGCCGCGCGCAGCCCCGTCGCAATCGCCCCTTCCACCGTCCCCGTCCGCCCTTCCGCATCGGTCGCCTCGCCGGCGAAGAAAAGGGTTCCTTCGACGGGATTCGAAAGCTTTTTCGCCGCGTTCGATCCGCCCACCCGGGCGTAGCTGTAGGCGCCGCGGGAGAAGGGATCGCTGTTCCAGTCGTGCAGCCAGAAGTCTTCGACGCGCGATTCGATGCGGCGCCGGGAGATCCCCAACGACTCGGCCAGGTTCCGGAACGCGGAGGCGGCGACCTCCTCCCTGGTTTTTCCGGTCAGCTCCGTGGACGGCGAGCCGCCGCTCCAGGCCACGGCGAGGGGAAAGCGAAAGGGGTAGACGGTCCACCAGACGTTGAACGGACCGCTTCTCAGGTGGAGATAGCCGAGCCGGTCGAGGTCCAGCGCCTGCCAGGGCATTTCGCGGAACCGGACGACGAGGCGCGTCACGCAGCCCATGGCGAGTTGGCTCAAGGTCTTCCGGAGGCCCGGCGGCTCCGGATCGAACCGGCAGCCCCCAGGCTCGTCCGCGGCCGCCTGCAGAACGCCCAGGGGAAGCGTGACGACGACCGCGCCGGCCTCGACGCGGGAGGTGCGGCCTCCGGCGGCCCGTAGCGTCAACTCGGCCCGGCCGGCCTCCCAGGCGATCCCGGTGACCTGCGTTCCGAGGCGGAGAACCCCTTCCAGGCCCCGCGCCAGGAACCGGGGAACGCCGTCGTAGCCCTGGATCACGCGGGCGGAATGCGTGGCCGATTCGGTGGGGTTTTCCCCCTCTTCGGGGGCGATGGACAGGATTCCGATCTGGTCGAGATCCGCGGCGTGAAAGCCCTGGACGAACTCGCGCGCCGCCGTCCGGTCCCGCGCCAGGGAACGCCCTCCGGGCCGCGCCGCGAGGAACTCCGCGAACGACCGGTCCGGCCCCTCCGGATCGATCTTTCGGAGGACGCGGTCGACCCCTTCCCAGCTCCCTCCCATCGGCCGTACCCGCCCTCGCCCGGCGCGCCAATGCTCGCCCGAGGACTCGCAGGCGAGGAGCCCCGCGGCGTCGAGGATGCGCTGGGTCTCGGGCGCCTCGCCGTGGACGAACTCGGCCCCCAGCTCGATGGGCACCGGCACCCGCTCGTCATGATGGGTAAAGACCCGGCCGCCGATGCGGTCGCGGGCCTCGAACACGGCGACGCGCAGGCCCTCGCGCTGGAGCTGCCCCGCCGCCGCCAGCCCCGCGACTCCTGCACCGACCACCGCGACGTCGAAGCGTTCCATGGGTTGGCTTTCTAGCACAGTTTGTCCGCCCGGGGAGTGAGGGGAAACCCCCGCCCCAAACGTTCGAAGGAACAATGGCGACCTGAAAACGGACGCCCTCCTCACAGGAGAAGGTCAATGGACAACCGGCCCGCGCCGCTTCGCTGGACTCATTGGACTCGGTTTCTGCTCATCCCCGTCTGCTTCTTCCTTCTCGTCGGTGCGCTCGTCCAGCAAGGCCAAGGCGCCAGCGCGCCTTCGACCCCGCCGGTGGGCTTGAGCCTCCTGTTCCAGAACGGCGCGATGCCCCCCGTGACGCTCGTCGGCGACGCGCCGCGCTACCTCCAGGAGATCGACCTGGTGGCCACGGTGCCCACCGCGGGCGACCAGGGGATTCAGCCTCTCGTCACGAGCAGCGAATTCGCCTCCCTCGACTGGACCGGCGTGGAAAGGGTCGAAGAGGACTGGAGGCCGGCCGGCGACGGCACCTTCATCCGCCAGCGCTTCTACAGGAACGCGCGGTGGATGGAGCAGCCGAGCCTTTTCCTGGTCACGCCCACGAACGACGCGGGCCAGCCCGTCGGACCTCCTCTGCGCGCCTTGGCGGGGGCGGACAACCGGATGACCGACGCGGACGACGGCTTCGTGCGGCGCTTCGTCGTGCGGCAAAGCGCCTTCGGATGCCCGGCCCAGGGGGATTGCACGGGCGCGACGTTCGTCGCCCAGGGCCTCGTGCAACTGCGCGGCGCGCTCGACGCCGGGCAGCGGGCGCGCACGATTCCGGACAACGTGACGCGGCTCTCCCTCAAGTGGTCCGAGCAGCCCTCTGTGGAGCGCGCGGTGCAGGTCACGCACGCCGCGCCGGAAGACTTCCCGTACGGATATGGTTTCCAGCCTTCCCTTGAAGCGGTCAATCCTCCGGCCAACGGCAGCCACTACGTGCCGGGGGAAACGGTCAACTTCCGCGTGACGTTCCGCGACGGCGCGGGCCGGCGCCTGCACGCCGCCGGTCACTTGCCGACCTACGGACAGTTCCTGCGCGGCGAGGTGCCGAGCGGGCTTCGCTACTACAACGGCTTTGCCCTGTTCCCGACGCTCTACTACGCCCTGAAGCATCGGGAAGGATTGATGGCGGTCTCGCTCCTGGGTCCGCTCGACAAGCTCAAGACCCCGCAGAGCACCGCGGGTCTCGAAGAATTCGGGGGATCACAGGCGAACTTCGCGACCCCCGCGGTGGACGGCTTCACCAGCCTCTTCGCCAACGTTCCGCCCAACCCCATCGTGTTCGGCGGCAATCCCGCAGACGACGACACGCCGGTCTCGGACGTCGTTCCGATCACGATTCCGGCCGACGCTCTCTCCGGCACCTACGTCGCGGCGCTCAAGGCGCGGCGGGAATGGGGAGGCGAAGCCTTGAACCGCGCGGTGACGCGGGAAATTCAAGTGGGGACCGCGACGCCCACGCCCTTCGTGGCCAAGACCGGTCCGTGCAACACCTGCCACACCGGCCCCTCCAGCCTGCCGAACCTTCTGCATGGCCTGGCGGACCGGCGCGCCTGCTTCTCCTGCCACTCGGCCCTGGCCTTCGAGCCGGATGCGGCGATCGACATCCGGGTCCATACCGTCCACGACCGCTCGGATCGCTTCAAGTCGCTGGCCAGCATCACGAACTGCGGGCTCTGCCACCTGACGCCGCCGTCCGGCCCGGCCCGGGGAGTGCTCGCAACCAATCACTGATCGAGCCGTAGGCTCAGAAAATCATAGGGAAAGGGATTCATCATGAGTCGGACCGCGACAGCCTTGCGAGAGACTTTGGAAAACCCGATCTACAACAAGGTCCTCCACAAAGAGGTCGGGCGAGGCGAGCTGGATTATGAAGTGTACGTTCGCACGCGCGAGCTCCTCGCACTGCAGACTCCCACAGAAGAGCTGGTCGTTCCCGACGAGCTTCTCTTCCTGGTGATGCACCAGACCCAGGAGCTGTGATTGAAGTGCGCGGTCTTCGAGGCCACGAACCTGATCGAGCACCTCGATGGAGACAACGTGTTCAACGCCCTCTCGGCGCTCGACCGCGTCGTCCACATCGTGCAGATCCTTCGCGATCAGATCCGCGTGCTGCAATCGCTCTCGCCGTCGAGCTTCCAGGTCATCCGCCGGAGCCTGGGCAACGGCAGCGGCCTCGAATCCCCCGGCTACAACCAGCTTCTCGCCGCGGCCACCGCCGCCGAGGCCGCGCTTGGCCGCCTGATCGCGCGCCGCCACACGACGCTGCTCGAAATCTACGAGAACCCGGAAGACCACGCCGACCTGCACCGCCTGGGCGAGCGCCTCATCGACTGGGACAGCGCGTTCCAGACCTGGCTCGTCGAGCACTTCATGCTCGTGCGCCGCACGATGGGGATCGACAAATCCGTGCGCGCGTTGGACGGCTTCCCCACCGTGGCGCTCGGTGGGCGGATGACGAAGCCCCTCTTCCCCGAGTTGTGGAACGTGCGCGTCGAGATGACGCAGTCCTGGTCACGCGAGGGCGGCTTCGCGCCCGGCGAGCAGCGCTGCCCCTACTCCGGGCCGGTCTGCCGGCACGCGGGAGCCTGACGTGGCGCGCGCCGAGTTTCCTCTGCTCGAAACGTGCGTTTACCTGAACAGCAACTCCGCCGGCGCCACCCCAAGGGGTGCCAAGGCGGCGCTCGACCAATACTGGCGCACCATCGAGCACTGGCGCGACGAGGCCTGGGAGGGCTGGTTGAACGAAATGCAGGCCCACGCAGACGAGATCGCGGCGCTCCTCCACGCGCCCGCCGGCTCCGTGCTGTGCGACGCGAACGTCTCGACGCTCTTCTCGCGCGTGATGAGCTGTTTTGACTTCCGCGATCGCCCGCGAGTCGTGACGAGCGACCGCGAGTTTCCCGCCATCCCGCACATCGTCCGCGCCTTCGAGCGCTACGGCGCCGAGCCCGTGACCGTGCCGTCGCCGGACGGCGTGAGAATCGATACCGAAAAGATCGTGCGAGCCATCGACGAGCGCACCCAGCTCGTCTGCCTCTCGCACGCCACCTTCGAAACCGGCGCGCTGCTCGACGTCGCCCCCGTCGTCCGCCGGGCCCGCGAGGTGGGAGCGCTCGTCGCGCTCGACGCCTACCAGTCCGTGGGAGTCGTACCGCTCGACGTCACCGCAACCGGAGTGGACTTCGTGCTCGGCGGAGCGCACAAATGGCTCTGCGGCTCCTACGAAAGCGCCTTCCTCTACGTGCGCCCCGCGCTGCTGCCCGCGCTCCGCCCCGCCGCCACCGGCTGGATCGCCTCCGCCGACCCGCTCTCCTTCGCCCCGCCAACCGGCTGGGCCGACGGCGTACGCCGCTTCGCCGGAGGCACCCC
>DATEIO010000639.1:0-21975 GCA_035278895.1 Thermoanaerobaculia bacterium
AGGGGAAGGGGAAGGGGAAGGGAGGCAACAAGGGTCCCTCGGCCCGCGACCAGAACCGCTCGATCGGCCAGCAGATCATCGACACCGGCCGCGCCGGCAATCCGAACCTTGGCGCCGCGGACGACTTCATCGGGCGCACCTTGGAGGAGGGCGGCCTGGGCGGGAACGAAGTCTACCAGGACCTCTACGGCCGGCTGGGCAACGCCTCCCTCGACGACAGCACCGACTGGCTGGAGCAGTTTCTGACCGGGGAGGGCGGCATGGGGGGCGGCGGCGAACCGGTCAACCGCAAGGCGAGCGCCCGCTACGGGTCCCTGGCGCCGGGGATGTCCGGGGGCGGGGCCGCCTTCGGTGGCACCGGGATCGGCGACTCGACCCGCGGTGGCGGCCTGTTCAACGATTGGGCGAAGGACGTCCTCGGCGGCAAGTTCATCGACCCGAACGACCCGGTCCTCAAGGACTACCTGGACGTGATCCAGCGCCAGGGCCAGGAGGATCTCGACGCCCAGCTCCAGGACGTGGCCGACGAGTTCGAGGGCGTCGGAATGTACGGCGGCTCTGGCCTCGCCCTGGAGCGCGCTCTCGCCCGCTCGAAGGGAAACCAGGGGATCTCCGATGCCCGCTCGAAGGCGCTGTACGACTTCCGCGGCCAGGGCATGGATCTCATGGGCCTCGTCGGCGGCCAGGTCAACCAGCGCGACATCTCGGCCGCCGACATTGCCGCCCAGGAGCGTTCATCCGCCAACGCCTCGGCCGCGAGCGCTGCGGCTTCCGAGGCCGCGAACCGGACCCAGCTCCAGATCGCCAACCGCGGGATGAACCTCGACGCGATCGGGATGCTGATGAACAACAACCAGTTCGGCCTGGAACAGCTCGCCGGGCTCGGCAACTCGATCGCTCGGGATCGCTTCGGCGCGGTCGGGGCCATGGCCGACACCGACGCTGCCCGTTACGGCGGGCTCGACCGCGCCTACGGGGTCTCCCGCGACATGGCGCAGCAGGACGCCGCGGACCGCCGCCGGGCCGAGGAGCGCCGGTACCAGAACGCCACGGCCGGCTCCCGCCACCTGGACGAGTACCTGAACCGCCTGGGCTTCTTCAACAACGCCGGGGGCACCACCACCTCGCGGACCGTGGGCGAGAACGTGGTGCCGATGACGTCCTACGGTGGCCCGGACCCGGTGTCTGCTGGCCTCGCCGCGGGGTTGGGGACGTTCTTCACCGGCTACGGGGCCTACGGCGGCGGCCAACAGCAGGCGCCCCGCGGGTCCCGTCCACCGGTCAACGATGGCCAGGGCGCCTACGGTCCGGCACGCTCCGGCTACGGCTACATGGGGGGCGGGTAGACATGTTCACGAGCCCGTACACCGCGTTCCTGCCGCTGATGCAGCGGTTCGGCCGTCCTTCGGTCGATTCGTATGGCGCGATTCAGGAGCCGGAAGTTCCTGATTTTGCCGGCGGTTATCAGCCCTCCTTGTCGCCGGGTCGGGAAAATATTCCAGAGAATATTCCCAGCCCCCCCTCCGGCCTGCTCGAACGCATCGCCGACCGCATGTCCGGCATGGGCTACGGCGGCGGGGAGGAGGAGCGCCGGGCGGCCCTGCGCCGGGCCCTGATGGTCGGCGGTGCCAACCTCCTCGGCAACTCCATGAAGAAGGGGCTGGGCGGCCTGCCCGAGGCGATGGCGGCCGGCATGGGCGGCTACGGCGAAGGGCTCCAGGAGCAGGCGGCCCTGCGTCGCCAGCGCGAGCAGGACGACCTTCAGCGCTCCCAGGTCGAGCGGCAAGAGCGCTACGCCGACGCCCAGATCGAGCAGATGGAGGAGGGCCGCAAGGCCAAGCAGGAGGAGTTCCAGGAGGCGATCCGCGCCCGGGCCGAGCTGGTGAAGCAACGGCGCGATGCCCTGGAGCGGCTGCCCCCGGAGCAGCGCTCGCGGCTCGAACCCCTTCTCGGGTCGGAGGAATTCGACAAGGCGTACCTCGGCGTCACCGCGCCGCCGGACCCGGAGAAGCGGGTGCCCGGCTTCGAGCTCTCCCCGGGTCAGGACCGCTACGAGCTCGTCGACGGGAAGTGGACGAAGGTCGCCTCGAAGGCCCCGCTCCCGAAGGAGGGCGGAAGCGAGAAGCCGCCGTGGGCCTCGGGCCAGTTCGACTACGTCACCCGCGGTGACCAGATGGTCAAGATCGACAAGGCAACCGGGACCGTGACGCCCGTCTACTCCTTCACTGGAACCGGCGCGGACCGGGAGAACGCCCGCATCGCCGTCGCCCGCGACCTCACCCGGAGCCAGATCGAGAACTGGTCGGACACCACGAAAGCTCCGGACCCGCGGCAGATCTTCGCGGACAACTACCGCTGGACCCAGGAGATCGTCCAGGACAAGAAGGGCGCGCCTGCGCCGCCCGGCAACCGTCCGCCAGAGCAGAAGCTCAAGGACATCGAGTTCGAGCTGGGCTCGAACCTGCCCGGACCCTTGCGCCAGGCGGTCCTCGAAGACCTGAAGCGGGGCATGTCCCCTCGCGAGGTCCAGGCCGAGATCGAGCGCGACTATCCGCACCTACGCAAGAAGAAGAGGCGATAGGTGGGGCGCTACTCCGGCATCCTGGGCTCCGGCCGCTACGCGGGGGTTCTTTCCTCGGCGGGTGGCGGCGCCTGGGAGGACGTCTCCCCCACGGCCCAGCGCCGGAAGAAGGCGGACGGCTCCTACGAGTACCGGCCCCGGGCCAAGTTCGCCGGGGCCGAGCCGGGGCTGGCCGGGGAGACCGAGTCCCCCGCTCTTCCCTACGGCGCGCCCAACCTGGACGAGTTGAAGTTTCTTGGCGGGCAGGCGGCCTCCAGGGTCAAGGAGGGCGTCACCTCGTTCACCGACCTCCCGGATCTGGCCTCGGCCGCCATTGAGCAGCTGCTGCCGGCCGGCGTCACCGTGAAGCCCGGTGCCCGCGAGGAGGCATTCCGCCTGCCGGGCGTGGCGGGGGAGGTCCGCGACAGCGTCTCCCGCGAGTACTCCGCGGCCAAGGATCAACTTGCCGGCCGCCTGACCGACCGCGGGCTCTCGCCGCTGGCCATAGCCACGGCCGACACCGGGCTTGAGGCCGCCGCCGCAGTGGCGGACCCCACGAACTTTCTCCCCTCCGTTGGCGCCCTGAAGGCGGGGAAGCGGATGGGGCGCTACGCCGGTCTCGCCGACGATGTGCTGAAGGCGGCCCCGCCCCCCTCGGTCCTGGACGACGTCCTGGAGGAGGCGGTCGAGCGCGGCCCCCTAAAGGCCCCGGACCCTGAGCTCCGCGCCCGCTTCCCCGAAGCCGAGATCGACACCCGGGACGTCTTCGAAGGGCCGATGCTCCCGACTGGCACCCGCAACCGCTTGCCGCCGGTCGACATCCGCGAGGGCGGCCGGGACGTGCGCGCCTTCGACATCTCGACCGGGCGGTACTCGGTCGTCCCGGAGGAGGCCGCCGGGCCGCTACCGGCGTTCCGTGATGACGCCGCCGCCGCCCTGGAGCGGGAGGCAGTCGAGCGCGCCGTGGCAGCTGACGCCCCGGTCCCCGCGCCCCTGCTCGCCAAGCACCCGGACCTTGCTGCAGACGTGATGGTCGCGGGAGCAGCCGGCGAGCGCGGCTTCCTCAAGATCCCCGCGGGCGGCCCCTCGTTCCTCGGCCGCTGGTTCACCAAGGACGGCGAGTTCCACGCCCTGGGCGAGCTCAAGGGCTGGGCCTTCGACCGGAGCAACGCCCGCAACTTCGAGATCGCCGCGGGCGGGCGGCAGGTTACCGACAACCTCCGCGATTTCTCGGTCGCATTCGAGGAGGCCATGCCGCAGATGGGTGGCAAGACCCGGGACGAGGTCGCCGACTACCTGATGGCGGGGCTCCGCGGCGACCACGATCTGCGCGGCGTGCCCCCGAAGCTGCGTGATGCGGTCGGCGCTATGCGCGCCCACCTCGACGAGCTCTCCGGCGGCTACCTGCCCTACGAGGATCTCTCGGCTCGGATGCGCCAGACGATCCAGGAGAACGAGGGGGCCTACGTGCCGCGAGCGTTCCAGGCGTTCGAGGACCCCGACTTCCCGGCCCGCGTAGACCCCCTGTCCCCGAAACACGACCCGAAGGAGGCCTGGCGCTGGGAGGGCTTCATGAAGTGGGCCCAGGGCCAGCGAGAGGCCGACGCCGCCCAGGTCTACCCGGGCGCTACGGTGCTCCTGCCGGACGGTCGCCAGGGCAAGGTCTCCCGCGTGGGGATCACCGCCCGCGACGCGATGCGCCAGGTCCAGCAGAGCCCCGAGATCCAGGGCTTCCCGGTCCCCGGCGTCCAGAGCCAGGACGAGCTCGAGAAGCTGGTGCGCCAGACGACCTCTCCACAAGCAGTCCGGATCTGGGACGAGTGGCGCAACGGCCCGCGCACCCCGGAGGCGTACCAGGGGGCACTCGACGAGATGCGCCGCGTCCGCGGTGAGGAGAGCGTCCGCCTGTGGGCCTCGACCCGCGACCAGCCAGCGGTCCGGAAGAAGGCGCTCGAGGCCCGGCGCGAGCTTCGCAACCAGCGCTTCGAGGAGCTTCGCGAAAAGGAGTCGGCCCGGGTCGCCGTCGAGTTCGAGGACGGCTCGGTCGAGGAGGTCGCGCGCGCCGAGCTGAAGAACACCGCGGGGACTGCCACCTGGACCGACGACGAGATCGCGGCCTACGGGCAGCGGCTTCTGTACCGGGACCCGGACGCCTTTCTTGCCACGGCGGCCGGCTCCGTGGGGCGGGAGAACCGCGGGAACCTGGCGGCCAGGATCATCGCCCGCCCCACCGTGGACGATCTGCCTGAGTCGATCGCGAAAGAGGTGCGCCAAGGCCGGCTCTCACTCGAAGCGGCGGCCGAGCGCGCCCGCGCCGTTCCGGGCTGGTGGGAGTCCTACGTCGCCCAGCAGGAGGGTCTCCCGCGCGAGATCGACGACCTGCTCGGCCTCTACCGCGACCCGGCCATGCGCTACCGCGCCGGGGCAATCCGGGCGGTCCACGACCAGGCCGTCTACAAGATGCACCGGGACCTCCGGGATCGTGGGCTCGCGGCCGGGATCTTCGTCCCGGAGGCACCAGGCCGCCCGGGGCAGTTCGTCCGCATTGGGGGCAAGGGTCCGCTCGCCGACATGCACGCCTCGCCGGAGGTAGCCGCGGTCGTCCGCGGAACCGAGAACGCGGCGAAGCAGGTCTCCTCCTGGTGGGCCGGCTGGCAGAAGCTCAACGGCGGCGTGAAGCTCGCGAAGACCGCCCTCAACTTCCCGGGCGGCGACATGAGGAACCTGGTCGCCTGGGTACCTCAGCTCATGGCCGGCGGCCACTTCGTGGCGGCCTTCAACCCTGCGCGCGCCGTCAAGCTCCTGCCGTACCAGCTCGCGGACAAGCTGGGAACAAAGCGTGGCGCCCTCACCCGACTGGCGAAGCGCCTGGCCGACTCGGTCGAGCTGGCGGACGGTACCCGCCTGGGGGAGCGGTGGGCGATGAAGCTTCAGGAGCTGCGCTCCGAGATCGACTTCCTGTACCGCCAGGGCGTCTTCGGAGAGAGTGCTCACGCTGACGACCTGCGCCACTACACCGGCGTCCTCGGGATCAAGGAGGAAAAGCCCCGCGGTAAGGTGCTCAAGGCCGGACTCGACGCCGCGGTGGGCTTCTGGTCTGGCGGCGACGACCTCGGGAAGCATATCTACTACCGGGCCGAGCTTCAGAACCTGCTCTGGGCGAACGGCAAGATCAAGGCGCTCGAGACTCTCCCGGCCGACTACTTCACCCGGCCGGCGTTCCGCGCCGAGGCGGAAGAGGCCGCGCGCCGTGTCCGGCTGGTCACCCCAACCTCGTCGATGATCGCGCCCGGGGTGAAGAAGCTGCGCGACGCGCCGATCGCCGCTTTTCCGGGATGGACGGCCGAGGTCTTCCGGAACGCCAAGGAGCAGATCCGCCTGGGCGTGCTCGACCTGCGCAACCCGAACCCGCGCATGAAGGTGCTCGGGGCGAAGCGCCTGGCCGGCCTCCTGGGGACGTCCGCGGCGGCCAGCGCCTACGGTATCGGCAAGGCGTTCGACGCGACCAGCGGCGTGCAGGAGCCCGAAGCGATCCGGTCCTTCGTGCCCCCGTGGTCGGTCGACTCGCAGCTCGCGGTGACGGAGCTGGACGTGAAGAGCGGCAAAGTGCGCTACGTCGACCTCTCCGCCCTCATCCCCCAAGCGGCGTACATGGACTCGGCCTCGACCATTCTGCGCTCGGTCCAGGACCCCACGGACGATGGTTGGGACGCGGCGATCGACGCCATTCAGGGCGGAATTCAGCCGTTCGTCGAGGAAGAGATCGTCGTCACCGCCATGCTCGACTGGCTGCGCAACTCCCAGATGAAGGGGGGCGGCGTCCCCCAGGCACTCAACATGCTCCGCAATCACGAGCGCAAGATGGACGGCTACGAGGTCTACACGCCTGGGGCGATGACGAAGACGCAGGCGAAGCAGACGATCTACCACTTCTACAAGGCCGCTGCCCCGGCCGGAGTGATCGGTCTTCAGGGCGAGCGCCTGCTTCGCGCCGCCTTCAAGGACAACCCAGAGGTCCGCGCCGCCTTCGCCGAGCTGACGAACTACGACCGCGAGCTGGAGGTCGAGGACGAGCTGTGGGGAATGGCCGGCCTGCGCTTCTCGACGATCGACGTCGGCCGCTCGCTCGCCCGCCAGGGGTCGGACTACACCCGGCGCCGCACCGACGCCTCGGCCCTCTACGGGCGCAGGAAGAAGATGGGTCCTGGCCAGATGGCGCACCCCGAGCTGGTCATCAAAGCGAAGGAAGAAGCGAACGCGATGGGGCGCGCGGCTCACGAGCAGATGGCCCGCGTGGTCGCCGACGCCCTGCGCCTGGGGTTCCCGCCGCATCAGGTCCGCCGCTGGCTGAAGGACGGCAACATCGCCACCAAGCACGTCACCGCCCTCATGCTCGACGCCCAGCGCCTCCAGAAGGGTGAGGAGCCGGCGTCGTATATCCCGGTTGTGAGGTAAAATCATGGGAGCAGTACAACAAAAAACAGTTCAACGACGACGGAGGCGCCGGCCCGTGAAGAGGACCGACATCGACCTGACCGGTGCGGCTGCGTTCCGCTTCGACCTGAAGACCGTGACCGTCCTCCTGATGCTCGCCTTCACCTGGTGGGATGGACGAGCGCAAGAGGAGAAGCGGGCGGCGGTCCAGGACGTCCAGAACCGCACGACCTCCGACGCCCTGGCCGAGCTGAAGCGCCTGACCACGGCGCAGCAGTACTCCATCGAAGCGATCCGCGTCACGATGGCCGAGAACGGCATCAAGATCAAGCAGTAGGAGGTTCTATGGACCCGAGAATTTGTTGCGCGTTAGGGGTGTGCTGCCCGCCCGGGAGCGCCGAGCAGGAGGAGGCCCTCATCGCCCTGTTGCGGGAAGGGATCGACGAGGATGTCGACCTCGTTACCGACTACTCCATGCGGGTCATCGCCCGCGCCGTCTTCAAGCTCTTCGGCGCCGGCCCGCACGAGGCTCGCTTCAAAGAGCTGGAGTCCGGGTCGTGAGGGCCGAGGCGGAGTGGCTGGCGCTCTGTCTCGCCAGCGAGTCGAACGAGCCCCGCGAATGGCCGCTGATCGCCTGGGTGATCCGCAACCGGGTCGAGTCCGCGCGCTATCCGGAGACCTACCGGGGTGTCGTGCTCCAGCCGAAGCAGTTCTCCTATTTCAATGCGCTCACTGCCGGGCCAGAGAACCGTTCGCTTGAGCTGATCTGGACCGAGGCCATGAAGGGCTACGCCGGGGACATCTACCGGCGCCACTCCGAAGAGCTGACCGCCTGTGCGCGCGCGGTTATCCAGGCTCCGAACTGGCGACGCCCTTTCGGTCCCGACGTCATGCACTACTACAGCCCGATCTCGATGAAGCCCCGGGGCTCCGCGCCTGCGTGGGCGCCCAAGGCCAAGCGCTTGTTCACCCCCTCGGGGATTGATCCCCAGAGGTTCGTCTTCGCGGCCGGCGTGCCGTAGGAGGGAAGCCATGCGGAAGAAGAAGTGGTGGAAGTCGAAGACCTTGTGGATCAACGCTCTTACGGTCGTTGCAGGCGTGGCCGGTAGCGGTCTCCTGAACGAGCACCTATCGGCCAGCGAGGTCGCGATCGTGGGCGGGGTCGCGAACATCGCCCTGCGAACGATCACGAAGGGGCCGATCGGGCGGGACGATACGGCGGAGCCGGAGCCCGAGGGGTAGGTATAGAAGAACCGCGGGCGCCCCAGGATATGCGAGGCGCCCGCGGGCTGGCTAGAACGCTACCGGATTTCCTCCATGTTCTTCTCCTTGAACGACGGTGCCCAAGTGTAGGGCTTCGAACCGTCGTCCGGGTAGACCAGCCAGTAGCCTCCCTCCCAGCCGTCGACGGTCTCCGGCGAGATCTCCAAGACCCCCTCCTGCGTCTCCACCTTGAACGGCTCCGTGATGAGCACGGCCTCGGCGGTCGACTTCTTTCTGAACCGCGCCATCCCTTTCGGCTTGTTCTCCAGCGTAAAAGTTTCCATCGCTTCCTCCCTATGATCCTCCGGGCTGGATTGCCCGGGCTACAGCCTGATTCCCTCGATCCGGTGCTCGGCCACGACGGCGCCGAGGCTGTCCAGTGACACCGGCTCCATGTAGATCGACCCGTTGCTGCTGACCACCAGACCCCGTCCGTCGACCACCTCCGTTGTCAGCTCGCCGTGCCCCTTCCCTTTGGCCAGCTTGGGCCACACCTCCCGCGGTTCGTACCGCACCACACACGCCGGCATCGGGCTCTGGTAGCAGATCGGTCCGGTTTCGAACCGGCTGCAGTGCCCGTTCTCGTGATGCGTTACGATCAACGGCCCTGGGGCGAAGCGGATCTCACCGAGCCAGGGCTGAAGGTCGCGGGGGTCCACCCTCTTCAGCCCTGCGCTCCGGGCTGCGTCGTGAAGAGCGAGCGGCGCCGACCAGTTGGCGAGCTTCTGGGCGCGCTCGATCCTTCCTGCTCTGACATTCAGGCCTCCGAGTGCCAGATCCACGAAGCTCTCCCGCGCCGGGCTGCGCTCCCCCGCCTTCGGGGCGTTGCTCCGCGTGCCGGCGTGGCTGATCCGGCCGCCTGGCGCACGGTGGAGCAAGCACAGGGCCAACTCGCGGGCCAAGAACTCGTCCGCCAGCTCGGCCGCTTCGCCCTGGACGCCATCAAGCCGGCTGGCCCACTTCTTGGCGGCGGCTATCATGAGCAGGGCCGCCGTGATATGTGGGTCCCCATACACATGCGAGAGGGGCTCCCAGGCGCAATGGCCGAGGTCGCCACCTGGGCCCTGCCGGCGGTACCAGGAGACGAGCCACTCCGCTGCGCGCATGTCCCGTCCTTTATTGGCGATCACCTCGCACAGGTTCGCCACCACACCGAAGTTGCTGGACCCGACCGGCCGGGGACCGCGGGGTGCCGGCTCGCTGGTCTTGTGGCCGCGCAGTTCATACAACCACGGGGTCTTCCTCTTGCCATCCTCAAAGCGTACACCCATGGGCTTGACTGACCCTGATTCAAGAGATTCGATGCAGCGATCCAGGAGGCGACCGATCCCTTTAGTTTCTGCCACGGCGCACCTCCTCCCGAAACTGTTCCTTCCACTGGAGAGCCACCACCGCCGCCTCCTCCATGGTGGCGTAGGTCCCCAGGCTCTTCTGGCGCTCGCCTGGCTTCAGCTTGACGTACACGTTGCACCTGCCCGAGGCCCGCAGCCGTACTCCGAACGGCATACCCCTCTTGCTGGGCTTCCCGCGAACCTTCATCGCCATGTCGATCAGGTTCTCGTGCGGTGTCCCCAGAAAGAGATGGTCGGGGTTCACGCAACACCGCACGTCGCACTTGTGCAATACGTGAAGTCCCGGGGGGATCTCTCCTCCGGCTAGAAGGTACGCGACCCGGTGCGCCGGGTGATTCGCTCCGTTCCACCAGAAGCTCCCGTACCCCGTCTTTCGACTGGAGCCGCCGGCCCAGATGAAACATCCGCTGTTCGGGTCCGGGAAGACGAAGGCTTCGAACCGAGCCCTGTCGCTGTCGAGCAGCCGGCCGATTCCTCTAGTCGGCGGCATGGGGCACCCCCTCTTCAAGTGGGACCACGTTGATGCTCTGGACCTCGTCGCTCATCCCCTCCAACAGGAAGGCGCGCTGCGCATCGGCGGCCTCGCGACTCGGAAAGCGGGCGATCGGTCCGTTGGCGCAGATTCCTCGGCACAGGAACTCCTCTTCGCCATTCCTCCACACAACCTTGATGCCGAACCGCTCAGTTTTCTTCATGGTGGTCCACCTCGCGGCGCTCGGGTGCCGGCCCATTCGGGCGAACGTGGGGACGCAGCGCGTCGAGCACGGCGTGCACCGCGTAAATCACGGAGCCTTCCAGCGCGCAGGCCAGGGTTTGATGGGATTTCTCGATCGCCTCCCTCAGCCGCTCGTTCTCCCCCTCGCGGGCGACCAGGGCATCGATTCGCTGAAGGAAGTTGTGCCGCCCGGTTGGGTGTCCCTCTACGAGCCCGCCCAAGCGCGCTACGGCCATGGCCAGAACCCCCTCGCTAGAATCCTTCTCCAGTTTCAGCCGCTCGTTCTCCTCGGCGAGGCGGAGGATCTCGCGAACCGCGCATCCGGCAAAACGGTCCTCCACAGCTCCTCGAATGAGGGTGTCGCCGTCGTCGTCAGCCACGCAGGTGTTACCTGTAACATGATCGATCCACACATATTTCATCATCGTCTCCCTATCGATACCACTCCCGCGGCTCCGGTTCATCCGGGCGCAGGATCATCCTCCGCTTCCAATCCTCCGACCCCCACCACCTTAGGTGCGGCCCGTCGTAGTAAGTCTCGACCCTCCCGACCTCGCCGCCCCGGTGCTTCACGATCGAGATTGAGCCCTCGCTGGCGAGGACGTTCTGGGCCTCGTTGCGCATGTTGCGGTGCAGCATCATCACGCCGTAGGCCGGCTTCTCTCCCGCCTGGTCGAGATCGGCAAGAGCCGGCGGCCGGTTGCCGTCTCGCGCTGGGGCTCGGTTGATCTGGTGCATCCACACAGACGAGATATGAAGGTCCTTTGCGAGCGCCGCCAGGCCGCAGGCTATCTCGTCAACCTCCTCGCTCTTCGACGCACCCTTCGCCTTCGGCCGAACGATCAACCCCAGGTAGTCGCCATAGACTGCCGCCACCTCATGCTCCCGAACCACCTGCCTCGTCTTCGAGTACACCTGCTGGGCGGTCAAGCTCCCGGCGTCGTCGATCTTGATCCGTCCCGACTCGCGCAGCTTGCGGGAGAAGCGCGCGATGGCCGTCCAGTCTGTCTGCGTGAGCCGCCCGTACTCGATCCGTCGACTGTCGATCCCGAGGGCCTGGGCCGCGATCCGGGTCAACAATTCCTCGTTCGTCATCTCCAGGCTGAACACGCCCACCCTCACGCCTCTCACGAAAACGTCGTGCGCGATCATCTGGCAGAGCATGGCCGTCTTGCCGACGCCCTGTCGGGCCGCCACCAGCCACAGCGTCCTGGGCTTCATGGCGCAGATAATCGCGTCGACAGCGGGGATTCCCGTTCGGCAGCCGGTCGGCTCGATCGGTCCGCTGCTCTCCAGCTTCGCCATCAGCGCGTCGAAGGCGTCGGCCCCGTCGACGAACCCTTGGCCCGCGTCCTGGCCCCGCAGAATTGCTTCTACACCGCTCACCAGGGCACCGCCGACCTCCCCCGCCGGTTGCCCGCCCATCGCGTCCCGGATCATCCTCCCGGCCAGCAGGATCAGCTCCCGGCGCGCCGCCGTCTCCTTCACGATGTCGACGTAGGTGTCGATCCGCCCGACGTCTGGGAGGTCGAGATCCAGCCCGGTCAGGTAGGCGAGCCCGCCCACCAGTTCGAACTGACCCCGCCGCTCAAGCATCGCCTGCAACGTCCGCAGGTCGATCCCCACCCCGCCCGCGTCCAGGTCGAGCATCGCTCGGTAGAGCACCTCGTGCCGCTCTCTGTAGAACTCCTCGGGGCTGAGCCGGCCCGACACCGCCGCGATCAGGCCGGGTTCCAGCATCAAGCCCCCGAGCACCGCCCTCTCGCTCTCCTCGCTGTGCGGGAGGGTCTGCTGCTCTGGCAGCTCGAACAGCCCTCCGCCTCCTGAGATCCGCGGGGGCATCAGTAGATCCAGGCGGTCGATCCCGGGACCGGGAAGTTGGTCTGCGCGTGGTCGCCGAAGGCTTTCACAGCGGCCAGATCGTACGCGTACGCCGCCAACGCTTCTTCCGGGTACGACCCCGGCCAGCCCTTCGACACCCAGAGGCTCTCGCGCTGCTTCAGGTACTCGCTCTTCTTTGGCATCATCGTCATCTCCTTTCACGAGAACAGGTTGAACAGATCCCCGGGCTCCGAAGGCGGGTCCCGGGCGGGGTCTTTGCGCTCGATCACCTGGCGCCCCCGAGCGATCTTCGTCACCACCCATCCCTCGGGCGTGGGGCCAAGCAGGTCGGCGGGTTGTCGTTCCAGATCGCACTCATTCCTTTCGCGCTCTCGGCGCTGAATCTCCCCCTCGATCGCGTCCAACTCGGGTAGCGAGGTCGCGTTCAGGACGTCGTCGATCAGCCCCGAGTACGTCGCCCTGTCGATCAGCCCCGACGAGCACGCCCTCGAGATCACGTCCTCGACCAGCCGGCGGCGGATGTTCAGCGAGGGGCCGGAGGGGGGGGGCGGCGAGGACGGCGAGGCCTCTCCTGGGGCGCGCCTTGCCCCCGGAACGCTCTCGGGGAAGATCCCCTGGTTGTTGTTGCTCAGTGCTCGCTGAATAGCCTTGATGACGGTTTGCTCCTCCCACTCCCCGAGGCTCCGCAGCAGGTTCCGCAGCCCGATCGGCTTGTACCCCTGTCGGCGCTCCGTTTTGTACTCCAGCCACTCACCGAGGGCCTTCCGGAATCCCGGCGTGTCCAGGTGAACGGGGATCTCGGGTTCAGGCTCCTCCCGCTTCTGGTAGACCCTCTTCCTCTTCGGCTTCGCTTCCTCCTCGCCAGAAAATGGGGGGACTACAGGGGGGGGAGGAGAGTAGGAGAGAGAAGAAGCAGGGGAAGAAAGAGTTAGGGGTTTGGGGGAAGAGGAAGACGGGGAGGAGGAAGAGGGAACCTGGAGAGGAGGGGACGACAAGTGCTCTGCCGGTGCCTCGCAAGTGCTCTGCCGGTGCTCTGGCCATGGTGTACCGCAGGCGTCGAGTCCCTGGTCCACGAACCTGCGGATCAGCTCGGCGACGGAGATCCCCCTCCTCCCAGCCTCGATGGCGAGGCGCTGAACCTGCGGGTCGGAGAGGTCGACGGTGCGCTGTTTCATGTCCACCCCTCCCTGCGCAGGCCGGCCACGAAGACCACTGCCACTTTGAACGCCGTCTCTGGTGTCGCCCCTAACTCGACGCAGCGAGCGGCGACCCAGAGGCCGATCTCGTATAGGCTCATCGAAGCGAGCGTCCTCACGCCCCACCCCGCACCCTCTCGCTGGTTCATCCCTCCCCTCCCTTCTCTTGGGCCTCGGCGATGTCTTCGATCCCGAGTAGGTAGCACGCGGCTAGGAGGTCGTCGAGGCTGGCGAACCGGCGCCCATGACGCAGAAGATCCCCGGTGCGGCGGCGAGCGACTTCGAGGGCGCCTTTGACCTCGGGCGGCGGAGGGGTGTCCGCGAAGAGCACGGAGACGGTCGGACTGTTGCGCTGCCCCTCTTTCATCGTGCCCCCGCGATCGCCCGAAGGGTCGAGTCATTCCTCCGGAGCTTTGCGATCGCGTCAATCAGCGCGACCTCAGACAGGAACCATGTCCAGCAGGTGGAGCAGCGAGTGGAGTCCACGTGTGGATGTGGCGAGGAGATCGTGAGGCGAACTCCGCAGATGAGGCAGAGGGCAAAGGGCTTGCCGGTCATGCCGTCCTCCGGGCTTCGATCTTCTTCAGCTCGTCGAGGTACCACGCCCAGCAGTTAGAGCACGGCCCAAGAGGAATGCGGACGCCGCAGATGGTGCACATGCGGACCTCCCAGAAACATCAAGGCCCCTCGATCCCCTCTCGCCGGGTCCTGGGGGGCGGCGAGAGAAAACCAGAGGGGCCTGCGAGAGAGCCTATCAGATCGGCGACCAGGGTTCCCAGGACCTCGCCGCGATCGCGTGCTGCTGTGGTGCTGCGAGGAAGATCCTACTCTGCCCCATCCCCCTCGTCAACGGGCTCGGCGCCCTCCGGGATATCGGTCGCCTCCCCCACGCCCTGGTTGGCGAGCTGCTGCTCCCACAGCGCAACCTGGGCGGCGTTGGCCTCCTCGAGCTTCTCTCCGATGAAGAGCTGGCGCTCCTCCTGAGTCAGCGGCCGGCGGTCCACGGCCTCCCCGGTGTCGCGCCGCACCAGGATCTTGATCCCCGTCTCGCCCTCGCCCAGGTAGTACCGCCAGTCGCAGTCCACGTCGGTGCGGATGGCCCGCTTGGACACCGCCTCGGCCAGGGCGCGCAGCTCGCCCTTCTCCTCTTTCACCCGGTCCTTCAGCTCCTTCATCACGCTCTTGTGGACCTCGGCCTTGGCCTCGATGCTCTTTTCCAGCTCGGCCAGGTCGATGCTCTTCCGGGCCAACTGCCGGGACCGGCTTTCCACCTGCTCGTCGTTCAACTGCACCGTCAGCGTGCGCGTCTCCATGGTTCTACGCATTGGCCATCTCCCCTTTCTTCTCGACGTAAATCGTCACCGTGGACTGCTTCGGCTCGCACTCCCAGACATCGTTCTCGGAAAACGTAAAACCGCCGTCCCAGATGGAGTTGTCGCCGGTCGTCTCCGCAGACTTGAAGCCGACGAACCGGTCGCCGACCTGGACGACGACACTCTTCTCGATTCTCCAGCGGTGCTGATCGCGGTCACCTTCCCAGACCGGTTTCAGGTCGCGCAGGTTATCGAACAGCTCCTCTGGGTCGTTCCAGCTCCCGAGCTTCTCGACCAGATACTTCCGAAGGTCTTCACGCATGTGTCATCTCCCTGAACAGCGTTCCCTGGGCGCCCACCACGGACACCCGGATCTCGACGAAGGGGGCCTCGCCCTGCGCCCCCCACCACTTCGATACACGTAACTCACAGATCTGCCCGTCGTCCATCCACAGAACATGCTCCCCGGCGTCCGCGATGGCCTTCGTCAGATTGTCGCAGTTGCCGTAGCGGCCGGTGTGGGGGGTCCGGCCAAGGGAATTGCGCTTCCGGTGCCGGCTCTTGGGCAGCTCGAAGACCGCTAGGATCTCCAGGCGGAGGGGAACCTCCCCGAAGAAAGTGCCCTGGTCGCTCATCCTCCGACCGGCATCGACAGCGGCAAGCACCATCCTCTCCTGGACCTCGATCTTGTAGTGTCGCACCTTCGAAGGCTGGCGGATTGTCGTCCCCTCGCGCCCGTCCTTCGACCGCCAGCGGCCGACTTTTCCGACGTTCTGAGGGACCGGCTCCCCCAAGATTTTTATGACCAGCGGGGCTATCATCGCCCACCCCAGCTTAGGCCGCGACCAACCACGGACAGGGTGGCTTGCGAGATTCCAAAAAGCCCCATCAGCGCCCGGCGTCGAGCGGGCGAGGAAATTGGCCAAAGATGTCGGAGGACCTTCGCGGCCTCGGAGTTTAGGCGGTTGCCTCGCCGGTTACGCGCCTGCTCGCCGTGGGTGGCCCAGCGGCAGTTGCTGGGTTCGTAGCCCAGAGAATTGTCGATGCGATCGATGGAGTGATCGGGTGAGGGCTTCCGCCCCATGTCGAGCAAGAAGAGCTTGAAATCCCGCCACCGTTCGCAAACGACGATCCCTCGAGCGCCGTAGTTCGGAAAGTCTCTGCTGTTGGGATTGTTGCAGCGCTCAAGCATTCCCGACCAGGAGCGGTATTCGGGAGTGCGGCGCACCGCTTCTCCTCCGGCGGTAGCATGGCGCCGGTTGCGCTCGGCCGTCACGGCGCCCCTCAGACACCCGCATGACTTCAGCGTGCCAGCCTTCATGGCGCGCAGTGGGGCGTCGCGGACAACCCCGCAGTCGCAGCGCACCGAAACGTGCCGCCCGAATCCAGTGTAACTGCGCGAAGGCGGTCCAACGATCACCAACCTGCCGTAGCGGATCATTCCTCCTCCCTCCTTTCCGCGAGCCGGCGCAGCTCCGCCAGGCGCGCGAAGTGGTCGTTCAGGTTCTTGAGGCCGAAGACGAGCTGATCGGCAGGAATTTTCTCGACCTCGGCCCACATCTTCGAAAGCGACATCCGCGGTATGCCCGTGGCGGCCTCGAGCGCCTCGGCCTTTTGCGCCTGGACGTTCTTGTCGGACGGCGGACCCGGGCAGCCCTCGACCAGGAGCACCTTGATCTGGGCCTTCAGGTCGGCGGTGTTAGGGTCCGAGGAGGGCGCAGGAAGGGGAGACGCAGACGCCGTCCCCTCCGTGCCCATCGCCCACCGAGCCAGCTTTTCCCCAATGTCGCGGTTGAGTTGGAAACCCGGCTTGAACCAGCCGCGGAACTGCTGGGGATTCTTGATCGCGAGACGCTCCCACTCCGTGTCCGGGCTCAGATTGGGATGGCCGTCCGAGCCCGGCGGCAGAAGGAACCGCGCCGTCATGTAATAGGGGAGGTCCGACGTGGTTTCAGCCTGCCATCCTTTGTGGACCGGCTTGCCGTCGCCGCCCTCCTTCTTCGATTTGCCGGGCTTCGTCTTGTCTTGCGCGCGATAGAGCAGGATGATGGGGACCTTGCGCCCGTCCGGCCGATGGGCGCCAAACGCGATCCGCTCGTTCAACCGCTTCCTCTGGCCCTTCGGCACTACCTGGGATGCCCAGATGAGCCGGTCGCGCTTCTCCCAATCGTCTCCCACGCCCTTGCGCTCCATGTAGTCCTCCATCATGTTCAGGAGCGCGATGTGCTCGTGCGTCATGGTGTCGAAGATGATGACGCCGCAGTCCTCCTTTTTCAGGCAGAAGTCGAGAACCGCTTCGTACTCCCCCGGGCTCTGGGGCTGAGGGAAGGGGACGTGTCGGAACGTGAACGGGCCGCCCCGCCGAGCGTGCAGCTCCAGGGCCCGGTCGTTCTCGGTGTCCACCCAATAGATCTGGCCGCCGTAGACTCTCTGGATGCCCGTGGCGATCTCCCCGGCGGAGTAGCTCTTCCCCGAGAAGGAGGGCCCCGTAATGCCGACGATCAAAGGCATCTCCTTCAAAGGGGTGGTGGCGGGGTCGTAGTCCAGAAAAGCGCGGCCAGCCATCAGAACCACCTCCGCATAGCCAGGGCTTCCTGAGCCTTCGGGTCGTCTGGGTCATCCGCGGGGCTCTCCGGCTGCGCCATGGCGGCCAGACGGGCGCGGAGGGCGCGCCACCGAGGAACGATCGGGTTCTCTTCGGGCCGGAAGTCGACGGCCCGGTCCAGAGCCGCGATCAGGTCGCGGCGCTCGTCGTCGGTAAGTGTCAGAATCAAAGCGTCATCTCCTTTCAAGACGTAATCGGGCCAGCCTTCGAGCGCCTCTCTGTAGCTGACCCCGGTATTGGCGGCCCACCAGAACCCGCACCGCGGGCAGTGGCGGCCGATTCAGAAATCGAAAGGCCCCTCGCTCGTGGTCACCATGTTCGGGTGATCGCAGGCAGCGGCCTTCTCGCGTGTCAGTCGTTCAGCCATGACGGGTCACCTCCAGAGGAAAGTCCAGCATTCAGCTCATCTTGCAACTCCCACGGGGCCGCCTCGATCGGAGCAGCCTCGTAGGCCGGCCAGGAGCCGGATTCCAGGCACGCCCGCCACTTCGCCTTTGCCCTGGCCCAGCGCGCCTCCCCGAGCCCTTTCTTCGAGCCCGCCAGGACCGGGGAGGAGATCACGAAGCGGTCCCCCAGGCGCGCGGGGACCTTGCTGTGGGGGTCCACCTCGATCAGCAGAAACTGGAAATCCACCCTGCCGGCCAGCTCCGGATGGCAGGTTCCCACGGCTTCGAGGTATGACGCGTGCTGAAGGTCGTAGCCGTAGCGCACCATGGACCGCCCGAAGGCAACCGGGTGGGCGTTGGCCAGGAACTTCAGATCGATCACCAAGCCGCGCCCCAGGTGAAGCGCGTCCATCCGGGCCTTGCAGAGCACCCCGCCGGACTCCCAGAGCGCCGTCACCTCCTTCACCGATTCGGAGAACGCCCCCTCGGTCACCTCGTCGAGCTGGTTGCGGAGAGGGTCCACGATGGCCAGGGCGGCCTCGTAGACGTGCTCGAGGACGGGGAGCTTCCCAGCCTCCCGGGCCGCATCCCGAAGCTCCTGGGCTTCCTTCGTGCGGTAGTCGGTCGCCGGCACCGTGGGTCCGATCTTGTTCTTGTTCGTGTGGATGCGGATGATCTCGATTTCGGCGGCCTCCCCGAGCAGGAAGCCGTGAATCAAGGTCCCCAGGTCCGAAGCCGCGGTGTCGTCAGCGACCGCGCAGCCGCCCAGGCGGGGATGTGCGGCCCAGGCGTGCAACGGGCTCTCGTTCAGCAGGCGGCACGCAATCGAACGGCTGAGGGCCGGCGGGCCGTCGTGGAACGCGTCACTGTGGTACTCGGAATGTGGAACTCCTTCCAAGAGTCCGCGGGCGTAGTGCTTGGCCGCTACGTCGCGTCTGTTATAAGGCGGAACGAAGGGAGGAACGAGCGAGGGCGTCATCTTGTGGGTCCCTCGTAACAAGCGCTGAGCAGCCATCCAGGGAAGGAAAAACCATGCTCGTTAGGGGCTTCGTCGAAGCCTATGCGTCTCAAGGCTCCACCCCCTCTCTGCCGAGCCGAAGATCCCTCTGGCCTTGAAGCTTGACGAGAGCCTCCCCCAGGGCGTCGAGGAGGGCCTGGGCTTTCGCATGGACGAATCCATCGCCAGAGTCATACAAATAGTCCTCGACGTCGACCGGAGTAGCGAAGGGCCGGCCGTACGCGTCGAGCGAACCGGCGCGCACGAGATGAAAGCCGCCGTTCTTGGCGATGTCGAACCGCTCTCCGGCCAGCTCGACCTCTGCGACCTTCTGAAGCCGCCGGAGCCCGACATCGGAAGCCGGGGGCGGCGGGGTGTCGATGCTGGTGATCTCCGGGTTCATGCTTCCTCCTCGCAGGAGCATTCAGACTCCGGCTCGCCGCATTCCGGGCAGTGGTCGTCTACGACGAAAGGGTCTACCTCCCGGAGAGCTGTACTCATGTCGAGGACGGCCTCCATAGTGTCCTCGCAAGGAATGCAAATCTCGCCAGCACCGTGGTCAATCTGGACCCGTTCCGCCTCTTCTTTCGACAGGCGGATCAGGACGACTTTCTCCGACGCCTCAATGGTCACGGCCGACGCTCCTTTCTGCGCCTGTGTACCCTCATGGCGCGCTCGATCGCGGATCTACAGAAATCGCCCTGGGAGAGGCCGTGCTCCACGCAGAACAGCCACAGATCCTGCCGAAGCTCCGGCCCCAAGGCAACGTTGACGATTCCCCGGCGTTGGGTTTCCCCGGCCCGGGGCTTGACGGGGGCGGGAGCGCTAGGCATGGATGGCGACCCCGTCGACGACGGCCACCTTCTGGAGGTGGCGCCGTGGCTCCAAGCCGGGCAGGCCATGCAGGTTTTGGGCGTAGAGCACGGCTGTGCCGTGGCGCATGAGATTACCTCCCTGTTTTGTTGAGGCTCCAGTGCCTCCCCCGTGGCACCTCCGGAGAGATGCCACGGAAGCGGGACTAGGACTCCGAGGCGAGCCGAGCGGCCTTGTGAGCTGCTCGGCCAGTCGTGTACGCGCCGAATTCGCCCACGGTGTCAATCGAGCCGTCGACGTTCGCGACGCGCACAGAGTAGAGCCGCCTGCCGCCCCAGGCACCCCCTCCCTCCCCCTGGTAACGGTCCCGCTCTGAGGTCACGAAGAACGCCCGGCCGTCCTTGTGGACGTAAATGGCGCTCTGAATGCGCGTGCCGAAGAAGCGCATGTAGCTCGGGTCGAACCACTTCCCGCCGTTTGCTTCGTTGCGCTTTTTGACGTCCTCGATTACGCGGTACTGAGGTGGGACGGTCCGGATCAGCTTCGCGCCGTCCGGGCGGCCCGCCCACGGAACGCAAATGCGGTAGCGGTCGCCGACTCGGTAAATGCGAGTCGGAACCTGCAAGTCATTGGCGGTGCGGCGAGCGTAGTCCTTAGCCAAAGAAAGCTCCTGTTCGAACATGGGGAATCTCCCTCTCGTTTCTCGTGAGGCTCCGTTGCCTCCCGCAACCCGCCTCCGGAGAGACGGGCTCCGGGCGGGAACGATCACCGCTCCAGGAGCGCGGGGTACGGACGCTTCTCCCTGGCCGGGCGGTAAAGTTCGTCGAGCGTCCGAGTCACCCGATCAGGGATTTGCACCAGGTGGAAGGCTCGGTTCAGAGCGTGGACCGCGTCGAAGACATGGCCGAATTCTGGAGGAGCGCCCCGGTTCTCCCAGATCTGAGAAAGCCGAAGCTGGGCAAGATCGTAGAGTTGTCGTTCAAGCTCGTCGAAATCGTTGAGAGCCTGCTCCGGCCCGGGCTCGGCGCGGTCCCAACCGGCGGGAGCGGCAGCGGGCTGGGCGGCCACGTGCAGAGCCCGCAGGTCCGGGCGGATGTCGCGGCGCTGAGAGTCAGAGCAGGGGTAGGGCTCGCCGCATTGGGCGCAGCGAGCGCCACAGGCGGGAATCTCGTCGGCCGGAAGACCGAGGACAGATGGATCAATGTAGTCTGGGTTCCGGACCCATTCGAGGCCGTCGAAGATGTCGGGCTCCAAGTTGAAGGGGTATCCGTACCCGCCCTCGGGAAGCTCCTCCGGCTCGGCCTGCGGCGGGATGCCCGCCTGGGCGTTCTGGTAGTCGGGATTGGCCTCCCGCTCTTCTGCAAGGGTGGGCTCGCCGAGGTCGTGCGGTCCGTCATGACCATATACGAGCCGGCAACCGGTGACGATGCAGTCCTCGAAAGATGTGACACGGGCGATCTGTTGTTTGACGGTTTCCATCACGGGGCTCCTTTTGGTTCGAGCGTTCAAGGAAGCCGCCCTCCGGAGAGAGCGGCTCGGGTTCAACGCTGGAACGGGATGGCGGCTTCAAGAGCTTCGTGCATGGCGTCGATGCAGAGATCCGTCGCCCGGAGGATCGTCTCGCGGTCCTGAACCTTCGGGTCCTCGTAGATCCAGACCGTGCAAGTCGAGATCGTCGCCTTCCGGAGGACGATGTTTCCCCCCCCGGCCTTGTGCGGGATGGAGCCGTTCAGGGCCCGCTTATCCGGCCGGCCCGAGCGCAACCTGAGAGTGATCTCGGGCTCGCATGCCGTGGTCGAGAGGTTCCCCGCCTCGGTGCGCTTGGCCACGACGGGCTTGCCGTTCAGGGTGTAGGCCTGGCACTTTTCCGCGGCGTGAGCGGCGAGGGGGAGCAGGAGCGAGAAGGCGAGGGCGGGCACGGAGCGACGTAGGAAATCGTGCAGGGAGCGGTCGTAGGCGCGCTCCTCTTCTTCGTGCTGCGCGACGGCAGCCTGTGGATCACGGACTCCGCGGTCGTTGCGAGCCCAGGACCAGAAATCGCTGCGAATGGCTTGGCGGACTTCGGTTTTCATAGTGTCATCTCCTCAAGAAAGTGGGCTGACTGCGCCCGATCTGGAGTAATCCTCGCACACACGTCACACGCTGTCAAGGGGTGATGTGTGAGATTCGGCAAGATTCCTCAGAGTGACAGAAAGCGTCAGCGTCAGCCCCGCGGAAGTGACAATCTGTGTCACCGATGCGCAAGGCGGGCGCCCGCGGGGTGCGGTGCGTTGACGCGTCCTGTATACTCGGGGAGGGCGGGAGGAGATAGTCTACGGAGGCGCCTACGGCTCTCCACTCCCGCTGCACCTCAACGGTACAGCCCCACAAGGCAACGAGCCCCAACCGCTCGACCGCGACACCAACGCCCCCGAGGCGCAGCACCGCAGAGAGGAGAGGGAGATGATCATCGACATCCACCCCGCCGTCATCGATTCCTGGATGGCGAGACCTCCCAGG
>DATEIO010000640.1:0-8319 GCA_035278895.1 Thermoanaerobaculia bacterium
TTTGCCGCTCGCTCCGGAGAGCGTGATCCGCTGGACCGCTTCCCGGTCTCCCCGAAAAATGGTGCGGTCCCGCCACTCGCCGGGGTCCTTATCCACGTCGAAGAGGATGGAGTCGGCGACGACATAACCATCCTTCTCCCCTTCGACCCCGGCGATGAGCGCGCCGCCCGTGGGGACCTCGGCGCCGAGCTTCAGCACCTTTTCGCCGTCCTTGGTGGCCAGGCGCACCGTAGCCCGGGGCTTGTCGAGCCCCACGGCCTTGGGATCGACGTCGTCAACCGTGCGGGTCTTTTCGAGCGAGATCACCGCGTCGAGCAGCCGATCCACGGCAAAGGCGTCGGCGCGGGCGGTGACCGGCTTCACGAGCTTCCACTCCGCCGCAGGAGTTTCTTCTTCCTCCTCCTCACTCTCCCCCTCTTCGTCCTTGGCGTCCTTGCTGTCCTTGGTGTCCTTATCGTCCTTCTTCACCGCCGCTTCCACCCGCTCGAAGCGCACGGTCCCCTTGGAGGCTTCAATCGTCACCGCGGTGATGTCCTCTTTCTCGACCTCCTGGAGAACCCTTTTTTCGAGCTCCGCGCGCTTTTCAGACGACGGAAGCTTGCGCTCGTAGAACCAGATGAAGGCTCCGAGGCCCAGGACCACCACCAGCAGGATGAGGAGCGTCTTCGGGCGCATCGCCTATCTCCTCCGGCGGCGGTAGAAGACGCCGGCCCCGGCCGCGATCGCGAGGACGGGCAGCACGACGATCGCCAGGAGGAAAATGGTATTCATTTCCTGCGAGGTGAGCGTCAGGTGGACCTGCTCCGTTTTCTTGGGCGGAATGCCCAGCAGGGCTTCGCGCTCGACCAGCCAGTTGAGAGCGTTGGTAAGCAGCACCGAGTTGGCGACGTTGGCTTCCAGGAGCTGGTTGGCGGCGAACTCGGAGTCTCCGAAGACCACGAGACGCGTGGGCCGCTTGCCCTCGCCCGCGGCCTCGCTCTCGATTGCCACGCCCAGGAGGACGGGGCCCGCGAGATCGGCGCCGTCCCGCCCCACTTTGTCGAGGTTCGCGAGGTCGCTCTCTCCCCACCCTTCGGCCGAGGTGCGCAGCAGCTCGGTCACTTTGAGACCCGGGGCGCTCCCGGCGCCAACGGAACGGGCGATGTTCATCAGGACCGGCAGGTTGCCGTCCTGGAGCGGCTTGACGATCGGGTGGTCGCCATAGCTCTGGATGAAGATCGTCTCCGGCCCGAAGAACGGCAGGGGGTTCGAGGGATCGACCACGATGTTCTGCCCCACCTGTGCACCGTAGCCGGCGAGCCAGCCTTCGAGGCCGGTCTGGACGAGCCCGGCGCCGGCGGCCTGCCCGAGGGTCGGGTCGAGCATGACGAGCATGCGCCCGCCGCGGGCGAGGTAGGCCGAGAAGAGGTCGAGCTCAGGCTTGACGAAGCTCGCCTTGGGTCCGGCGATCACGATGAGGTCGACGCCTTCGGGGACAGCGGGCTTGCCCAGCGAGGCCCACTCTTCGATGTCGAAGTTGTCGCTGCCCAGGATCTGCTGGGCGCGGGCGAGGCCGCCCGGACCCTGGTCGTCGAGCGAGAGCTCGCCGTGGCCGGTGGTGAAGAGGATGTGGGGTTTCTTGCCTTCAGAAAGCTGGAGGAGCGCGCTCGTGAAGAGCTGCTCACCCTTGTACCCCTTCATCTCCGGCTGCCCGGTGAACTGGACGGTCGAAAAGTCGAGCTCGGCGAGATCGGCCGCGTCGATCACCCGGCGGTCGTTGCCCGAAGCCACCACGACGCCCGCGCTCTTGACCCCGTATTTCTGGATGAGCTGCTGCGCCTCGAGCGGGTTGCGGTCCGGGTCCACCATGCGCACGCGGATGCGCGGCGAAGCCGCGTCGTAGCGGGCGAGGACCTCCTGGGTGGGCTCGTAGACGTCGCGCTGGTTGGGCGAGAGGAAGACGATGAACTCGACGTCCTTGTCGAGCTCTTTCAAAACGTTTTCGGTCCGCTCCGAGAGGCTGTAGAGCTGGCTGCTCGTCCAATCGAAACGTTGGTTGTACTTCCAGCCGAAGTAGTTGACGATGACGAAAAGCGCGGCGACCAGGAGGACGCCGGCCGACAGCGTCCCCGTCCTCACGAGCTGGCGGCGGTTCACCGAGGCCATGGCGTCATCTCCACTTCTTGTCTTCGAGCGCCCGGCTGGCCAGGAACAGGAAGAACAGGATGGCGGACAGGTAGTAGACCAGCCGGCGGGTGTCGACGATCCCGCGGCTGAATTCGTCCATGTGGGCGCCCAGGTCCAGATAGCCGGACACCTGGCGGGACAGGTCGGTGTTGATCAGCTCTCCGATCCACGCGATCAGGAACAGGAGGAAGAGGAGGACCGCCGTGACCATGGCGGCCACGAGCTGGCTCCGCGTGGTGGCCGAAACGAACGTGCCGACCGCGAGGAAGAGAGCGCCGACCAGGAGGATGCCCAGGTATCCGGCAGCGACCGGCCCCCAGTCCACGGACTCGTGGTAGGCGATCACCGCGGGATACGCCACCGTGGGGAGCCAGAGGAAGGCGAAGAAGGTGAGCGCGGCGAGATACTTGCCCGCCACCACCTGCCCTTCGGTGACCGGCGCCGTCATCAGCACCTCGATCGAGCCGCTCTTCAGCTCCTCGCTGACCAGGCGCATCGTGAGCACGACGCCCAGGATCAGGAGCATGAGGCCGGTGCCGGTGAAGAAGAAGCTCATCGGCGGCACGGCCGGCGCGCCCGGCTGGGTGAGCTGGCCGATCAGCCCGTAGAAGATGAGGCCGTTGATCGCCAGGAAGAAAAACAGGACCACGTAGGCGAGCGGCGAGAAAAAGTACGCGCGCAACTCGCGGCCGTAGGTTGCGAGAACCGCTCTCATGGCGCCTCCTCCGCGGCCGGCGCGGGCTCGGCCGCCGGCTCGGCGGCCGTGTCGTGAGTGGTGAGACGGACGAAGAGATCTTCGAGCGTGGCCCCCCGCTCGCGGGCGAGCTCCAGGAGGACCCAGCCGTTTTCGACCACGGCCCGGAAGACCTCCTCCCGGGGATCGGCGCCGCGCTCGCAGTCGAGGACGAGCGTTCCGGAATCCGTGCTCCGGACGCCTGCGACCCCGGGGATCCGGGAGAGCGCCTCGGCCGCGCCGTCGGGCGCCTCTTTGAGCATCACCCGCACGCCGGGGTTGCCCATGAAGCTCTCGCGCAGCGCTTGCGGCGTCCCCTCGGCCACGATCTTCCCCTGGTCGATGATGATGACCCGGTCGCATAAGAGCTCGACCTCGGGGAGGATGTGGGTTGAGAGCAGCAGCGTCCGCTCGCGGCCGAGCTGGCGGATCAGCTCGCGGATGGCGATGATCTGCTTGGGATCGAGGCCCACGGTCGGCTCGTCGAGCACCAGGACCTTGGGCTTGTGGAGGATGGCGGTGGCGAGCCCCACCCGCTGGCGGTAGCCCTTCGAAAGGGTGCCGATGATCTGGTTTTTGACGTCCGCGAGCAGGCACCGGTCGAGCGCCGAGCCGATCGCCTCGCGCGCCTCGCCCCGGGAGAGACCCTCCAGACGGGCGCGGTAGGCGAGGTACTCGTGGACCCGCATCTCGGTGTAGAGCGCGACGTTTTCCGGGAGGTATCCCAGCTCCCGGCGCGCCTCGCGGGGGGCGTCGACGAGATCCTTGCCGGCCACCGTCACCCGCCCGCCCGTGGGAGGCAGGAAGCCCGTGATCATGCGGATCGTCGTCGTCTTGCCCGCCCCGTTGGGTCCGAGCATACCAACGATCTCCCCCTCGCCCACGGAAAACGAGATTCCATCGACCGCGGTGAAGTCGCCGTACCGGCGGCTCAGATTCTGCGCTTCGATCATGAGAGCATCCCTTCTGGATCGGATTGGATCGGGCCAAAGGACTCGGCCTGCGGGTTTTAGCAAAACGAATGCCTTGGGGGAAGAGGGGGGAAACCACCCCGGGAAGCCCCTGATCGTGCCACTTTGGCACAAAAGGTCCCGATGCTATGCTCTTTTCATGGCAGACAAGGACAAGGCAACCGGCATGAAGTCGGCGTACGAGCTCGCCCTCGAGCGCCTGGAAAAGCAGGGCATCGACCGCCCCCGCGAAGAAAACCTGACCGCCGAAACCCGCGAAAAGATGGCCGAGGCCCGGAGAAAGGCCGAAGCCAAGCTCGCCGAGCTTGAGATCCTCCACAAGAACCGCCTGAAGACCATGATGGACCCCGTGAAGCGGCAGGAGGAGGAAGAGGAGTACGTGCGAGAGAGGCGGTGGATCGAGGAGGAGCGGGACCGGAAGATCGAGGATTTACGGCGGGCTTAGCTCCGCCCGAACACCTCCGAAAACTTCCGCACCCCCCCGCTGCTCCCGCAGACGTAGATCGCGTCCTCGGGCTGGAACCGGAAGTCCGGCCCGAACTGGACGAGGACGTCGTTCCCCCTTTCGACCGCCACGACGGAGCAGCCGGTGCGCTCGCGGATGCCGAGCGCGGTGGGGTTCTGGCCGGCCAGGCCGTCCGACGAGATCTTCAAGACCTTGAGCTGGGGGTCGATCGCGAAGGATTCCTCGCCCAGGAGCTTCTTGGCGAGCATCTGGCCGGAGACCTGGCTGATCGAGAGGGCGAAGTCGGCGCCGGCGCGGTGGATGCGCTCGACGTTGTCCGCCTGGTTCACCCGGGCGATGACGGGCACCTCGGGGGCCATGTCCTTGAGGATGACAGTCGTGAACAGGGTCGCGGCGTCGGTGTCCAGGGCCAGGACCACGGCCTGGGCGTCCTTGACGTGGGCCGATTCGAGGATCCGCAGGTCCATCATGTCTCCCACGAGATCGACCTCGGGGCCGGCGCGGCGGTCCACGAGCCGGACCTCCTCGCCCACGGCGCGCAGCAGCTCGGCAACCTTTCTCCCCACCTCTCCGGCACCGCCGACGACGAAATGCCCTTCCCGCCGCAGGTTCACCGCGCCACCGGCCAGCTCCTGGAGGCGGTCGACGCTCTCGTGGCCCCCCACGACGACGAGGATGCCTCCCGGCTGGAGGACGAGGCCCGAGCCGTCCGCCACGGCCAGCTCGCCGCCGATCCACTGGCCGATGACCGTGGCCCCGGTGCGCGCTCCGATCGCGCTCTCGTCCAGGGTGTGCCCGGCGAGCGGGCTCTGCGGCTGGACCTTGATCTCGGCCACTTCCAGGTTCCGGCCGAGCTGCTGCACGCCCGCCATCCGCGGGCTGATGCGGCTGGAGGCGCGGGCCGCGAGCGCCGCACCCAGGATGTGGCGGGGCGTGAAGGCTGCGGTGGCGCCCGCGAGCATCATGGGCCGGCGGTGGTAGGGCTCTTCGACGAGCGCCAGAATCGGCCCGGTGTAGCCGAGCTGGCGGGCGGAAAGGATGAAGGCGGCGTTCTCGTCGTCCGTGCCGTTGGCGATGACCGCGCGGGCCGCCCCGATCCGCACGGCCTGGAGCATGCCTTCGGACAGGATGCCGTGGACCACCCGCTGCCCGCCTTCGACGAGGCGGCGCGCCACGTCCTCATCGCCTTCCAGGACCAGGGTGGGCACGCCCGCGCCGGCCAGCTCTTCGAGCAGGCTCTCGACGGCCGGTCCGTAGCGATAGATCACCACGTGTCCGGTGAGGCGCTTCTCCGCCTCGTGCGGAAGCCGGACCTGGAACCGCTCTTCCAGGAAGGGGATCAGGTAGATCGGAAAGACCAGGAAGACGATGAAGACTCCGACGAACTGGACCGCCACGACGAGCAGCACCATCAACGGATGGCTCCAGCGGGCGTCGGAGCCGTAGCCGGTCGTGCTCAGGGTCTCGCCGGCCCATTCGAGGCTCTGCCAGAAGTCGCGGGGCTTGCCCTCGAGCTCCGCCATGCCCCACATGTAGAGAAGGGCCGTGGCCACCGCCAGGAGCGGCAGGCTGAGCATCAGGAGGAAGAGCCGGCGCCGGGAGCGTTGCACGGGGGAGAGGTCCCTGAGGCTAGTACGGCATGTCCTCGTCTTCGAGCCCGAAGTGGTGGCCAAGCTCGTGGACGACCGTGTCGCGCACTTCGCGGATCACCTGGCGGCGGTTGTCGCAGGAGCGCAGGATGGGACCACGGTAGATGAGGATGCGGTCGGGGAGCGCGGCGTTGTAAAAGGTGTCGCGCTCGGTCAAGGGCGCGCCCTGGTAGAGGCCGAAGAGCTCCTCGTCCGGCTCCAGGCCCAGGGCCTCCAGGTCCTCGGGGTCGGGCTCGTCCTGGACCATCACGGCCACGTTGTCGAGCAGCTCCGCGAACTCTTCGGGCAGGCCGTCCAGGGCCTGCTCCACCAGCGCCTCGAACTCTTCGGGGGGCACGCGCATGATCGCGATAGCTTACCTCTGCTCCGCCGGGAGTCGGATAGACTGCCCGCATGTCCGTCCGACTCGACAAGTGGCTCCAGGTCGCCCGCGTCTTCAAGACCCGCACCCAGGCGACCCACGCGGTGGATCTGAACCGCGTCCGCGTCAACGGCCAGCCGGCCAAGCCCCACCGCAACCTGGCTCCTGGCGACCGGATCGAGGTGGAGATCGGGGACTGGACCCGCGTTTTGATCGTCAAGGAGCTCAAGGACAAACCGGTGCCCAAGGCCGAGGCCGCCGCCCTCTACGAGGACCAGAGCCCCCCGCGGCCGGACACCGATCCCCTGCAGAGGCTGCTCCGCCGCACGCCCGTGCTCCGTGAGAAAGGAGCCGGCCGCCCCACCAAGAAGGAGCGGCGCGACATGGATAAGTGGGAATCCGGCGAGGATTTCTGACGGAAAAAGAGGGCAACGGGGACTGAAGGAGCCCTCCATCCCCGTGCCCCATCGGAGGGACTCGAGAACTGGGGAGACTGCACGAAAAAAGGCGCCGCACCTCCCACCTCTCCACCCCCACTCACCCACCCCACGCCCACGCCCGGTTTGGCGCCCTCGGGAATGGACAATAGATCAAGCCGTCTGATTTGTCAAGAATGTGTCCACGTGTTCCGCTTCTCTTTTCTTGACACTGTATAGACGCCTTGCTACCCTGTGTCTGCAATGGCACCCCATCGCACGGACATCGACAGCACTCCGCGCCATCCGATCGGGGTGGTCGCCCGCCGCACGGGCCTCAAACCGGACCTGATCCGGGCCTGGGAGCGGCGCTACGGCGCCGTGGAGCCCGGTCGCACCGATACCCGAAGGCGTTTCTATTCGGACGCGGACATCGAGCGGCTCCTGCTCCTGAGGCGGGTCGTGAACACCGGCCGGAGCATCGGCCAGGTGGCCGGCCTTTCGAGCCAGGAGCTCCAGGCGCTGATCGACGAGGAGCCTCCGGCCCCGCCGCCGCCGTCGAGGCGGACCCTGCCTCCTCCCCATTCGCCGGGAAGCGTAGACGAGACCGCGGAGTCGTTCCTCCACCTCTGCCTCGCCGCGGCGCAGCGGCTGGACGTGCGCGACCTCGAGGTGCAGATCGAGCGTGCCTCGGTCGCCCTCTCCCGCTCGAACCTGCTGGAAAAGCTCCTCGTGCCGCTGATGCAGCGCATCGGGGATCTCTGGCACCAGGGGGCTCTGCGCCCCATCCACGAGCACATGGCCTCGTCGGTCGTCCGCTCCTTCCTGGGCGGAATGCGCAACGCCTACAACGCCGAGGCCACGGCGCCTCACCTGGTGGTCACCACCCCGGCCCGGCAGCACCACGAGCTCGGCGCCCTGATCGTCGCCGCCACCGCGGCCGGCGAAGGCTGGCAGGTCACCTATCTCGGCCCGGACCTGCCGCCCGAGGAGATCGCCGCCGCCGCCCTGCAGAAGGGGGCCCGCGCCGTCGCCCTGAGCATCACCTATCCCCCGGACGACCCGATCCTCGTCGACGAGCTCAAGAAGCTCCGCCGCCTGCTCGGCTCCCGCACCACGCTCATCGTGGGCGGCCGGGCCGTGCCCAACTACACCGGAGTCTTAGGCGAGATCGGCGCCCACGCCGTCGACTCCCTGGCCGGCCTGCGGGAAGATCTGGCCGCGTTGCGCACAATCCCCGAGAGCGGCGATCCGGGATCGAACGGCCGTCTGCACTGAAGCGTTTCCCTTCAAGGACACCAGGGGACCCCAGGGACTTTCAGGGACAGAGTCCGTGTCCTTCGTCCTTGGTGTCTTTGGTGTCCTTGGTGTCCTCTTCTCCTGGACACAATTCTGGACAACTCCTTGACAACCCTCCCGCTCCTCCCCTACGATCTCCCCGTCCGAGAAAAAACCGCCATGAACGCCAAGCTCGCTCCCCTGGTCGGCTCGTTGGGCCAGCTCTCTCTCCCCGATCTGCTGCAGACCGCCGAGGCGAGCCGCCGGAGCGGGGTGATC
>DATEIO010000641.1:0-6878 GCA_035278895.1 Thermoanaerobaculia bacterium
TGGTGATCGGCGGCGAGGCGCTGCGCAGCGAGAGCGTGGCTCCGTGGCGCGAGCACGCCCCGGACACGCGGCTGATCAACGAGTACGGGCCGACCGAGTCGACCGTCGGCTGCTCCGTCTACGAGGTCGCGCCGGGCGACGGCGCGGCGGGCCCCGTCCCGATCGGACGCCCGATCGCCAACACGCGCCTCTACGTGGTGGGGCCCGGGCTCCGCGCGGTACCGGCCGGGGCTCCGGGCGAGCTGTGGATCGGCGGGCAGGGCCTCGCCCGCGGCTACCTGGGCCGCCCCGAGCTGACCGCCGACCGCTTCGTCCCCGATCCGTTCGCCGCAGAGACGGGACGGCCGGGCGAGCGCCTCTACCGGACGGGCGACCGGGTCCGGCTGCGGGCGGACGGCGAGCTCGAGTTCCTCGGCCGGATCGACGGCCAGCTCAAGATCCGCGGCTTCCGGGTGGAGCCCGGAGAGATCGAGGCGGCGCTCGGTGCGCACCCGAAGGTCCGCGAGTGCGTGGTCATGGCCCGGGAGGACGGAGACAGCCGGCGGCTCGTGGCCTATCTGGTGCCGCGGAGCCGGGACGAGAAGCCTGGGGCCTCCGAGCTTCGCCCCTTCCTGGAGGCGCGGCTGCCGGACTACATGGTGCCGGCGGCGTTCGTCCGCCTGGACACCCTCCCCTTGACCCCCAACGGCAAGGTCGACCGCCGGGCCCTCCCCGATCCGGGCCTCCTGGAGCGCGAGGAGACGCCCTACACCCCTCCCCGCACGCCGGCCGAAGGCCTGCTGGCGGAGGTGTGGGCCGAGGTCCTCGGGGTCGAGCGCGTGGGGACCCAGGACAACTTCTTCCATCTCGGAGGCGACTCGATCCGCGGCCTGATGGCCCGGGTCCGCGCCGAGAAGCGGGGCGTCTCCTTCACGGTGCAGCAGCTCTTCGAGGCGCCCACCATCCAGGAGCTGGCCCGGCAGTCCACCCTGACCGGCGGCCCGGCCCAGCCGGTGGCGCAGGAGCCGTTCGCGCTGCTCGCCCCGGGGGACCGGGAGCGCCTGCCGGAGGGGGTCGAGGACGCCTACCCGCTCGCCTCGCTCCAGGCGGGGATGCTCTTCCACAGCGAGCTCGCGGCCGGTACCGCGATCTTCCACGACCTCCACAGCTTCCACCTGCGCGCGCCGCTCGACGAGGACCTGCTGCGCGAGAGCCTGGAGGCGGTTGCGCTCCGCCACCCGGTGCTCCGCACCGCCTTCGACCTCGCGGCCTTCAGCGAGCCGCTCCAGCTCGTGTACGCCGGGGTGGCCCCGAGCCTTACGGTGCACGATCTGCGCGCGCTCCCGGCCGGCGAGCAGGAGCGCGCTCTCGAGGAGTGGCTGCGGCACGAGAGGCAGCGCGCCTTCGACTGGAGCCGCCCGCCGCTCCTCGCGTTCGACGTCCACCGGCGCAGCGACGAGAGCTTCCAGCTCACGATGAGCTTCCATCACTCCATCCTGGACGGCTGGAGCTCGGCCTCCCTGTTGACGGAGCTCTTCCGCCGCTACGTCTCGCGCCTGCGCGGCGAAGAGACTCCGGAGCCCCCGTTGACCACGGCCTTCCGGGACTTCGTGGCGCTCGAGCGCGAGACGCTCGCCTCCGAAGAGGCGCGGGATTTCTGGCGGCAGACGCTCGCCGGCCTGCCGCGGACCCGGCTCCCCCGCCTCCCCGTACCGGCCGAGCGCCCGGCGCCGGAGGCCCGGGCCGTAGTGCGCGGCCTCCCCTCCGAGCTGTCGGGCCGGCTCGAGGAGGCGGCGCGCAGGGCGGACGTGCCCTTGAAGAGCGTGCTGCTCGCCGCGCATCTCCGCGTCCTCTCCTTCCTGGGCGGCGAGGTCGACGTGACGACCGGGCTCACCTCGCATGGCCGCCCGGAGCACCTGGACGGCGAGCGCGCGCTGGGGCTCTTCCTCAACACGCTCCCCTTCCGGCTGCAGCTCGACCCCGGCTCGTGGCTCGACCTGGCGCGCCGGGTCTTCGCGCGCGAACGGGAGCTCTTCCCCTTCCGCCGCTTCCCCCTGGCCGAGCTGCAGCGCCTGGAAGGGGGCGAGCCCCTGTTCGAGATCTCCTTCACCTTCCTCCACTTCCACGTCTACCAGGAGGTGGGCAACGTCGAGGGCGTGGGAGTCCTCGCGCGCGGCGAATACGAGGAGACCGACTTCCTCGTGGGCACGGTCTTCTCGCTCGATCCCCTCTCCGGAGACCTCCGCCTGCGGCTGGAGCACCGGGTTCCGGAGATCGGGGACGAGCAGGCCGAGGCGATCTGCGGCGTCTACCTGCGGGCCCTGGAGGCGTTCGCCGGCGATCCGGACGCCCTCTTCACCGCGGCGCCGCTCCTCTCGAACGCCGAGACGCGCCAGCTCGCGAGCTGGGGAAACGGCGGCCCTCCGGCCTCCACGGCTCCCTCCGTCCTCTCCCTCTTCACGGAGCAGGTGCGGCGCTCTCCCGAGGCCGTGGCCCTGGCGTGGGAGGGCGGACGGCAGTCCTACGCGGAGCTCGACGCCGCCGCCAACCGCCTGGCCCACCACCTGCTCGCCCAGGGCGCCGGCCCCGAACAGCGGGTCGGCCTCTGCCTGGAACGCTCGCCCGCAGCGATCGCCGCGATGCTCGCCGTGCTCAAGACCGGCGCCGCCTACGTACCCCTGGACCCCGCTTCTCCAGAGGCGCGGCGGGAGCTTCTGGTCCGGGAGGCGGAGATCTCCGTCCTGTTGAGCGACGCCGAGGCGGACGCGTTCGCCCGCCGGAGCCCCGCAGACCCCGGGCGGGAGCCCGCGGCGGGAGACCTGGCCTACGTCCTCTTCACCTCGGGCTCGACCGGCCGTCCCAAGGGCGTCCTGGTGGCGCACGGCGGGATCGCAAACCTGGCCCTCGCGCAGATCGATCTCTTCGGGGTCAAGCCCGGCGACCGGGTCCTCCAGTTCGCCTCCCTGGGCTTCGACGCCTCCGTCTCGGAGATCTGGATGGCCCTCCTGGCCGGCGCGGAGCTCCACCTGGCGGAGGCCCACCGCCTGCTGCCGGGACCGAATCTCCTCGCCCTGCTCGCCGAGCGTCAGATCACGCACCTGACGCTCCCCCCGTCCGTGCTGGCCGTCCTCCCCGCGGCGGAGCTGCCCGATCTCGCAGCCCTGGTGGTGGCGGGGGAAGCCTTTCCTCCGGACCTGGCGCGGCTCTGGCAGCGCTCCGGCCGGCACCTCTTCAACGCCTATGGCCCGACCGAGGCCACGGTCTGCGCCACCGCCACCGGAGTCGAAGCCGGGGACGGCGACCGGGTGCCGATCGGGCGGCCGATCGCGGGAACGCGGGCCCTGGTTTTGGACCGCGATCTCTCGCCGGTGCCGGTGGGCGTGCCCGGAGAGATCTGCGTCGGAGGGGCGGGCCTCGCGCGCGGCTATCTGGGACAGCCCGGCCTGACCGCCGAGCGTTTCGGACCCGATCCGTTCTGTGGCGTTGAAAGCGGGCCCGGCGAGCGGATCTACCACACCGGGGACCTCGGGCGGTGGCTTCCCGGCGGGGCTCTCGATTTCCTCGGCCGCATCGACCATCAGGTCAAGGTGCGGGGGTTCCGGATCGAGCCGGGCGAGATCCGGGCAGCGCTCCTCGCGCACCCCGGGGTCCGCGAAGCGGCCGTGATCCCCCGCGAGGACGTTCCGGGAGACCTCCGCCTGGTGGCCTACGCCGTGCCCCGCCCGGAAGCGAGCCCTTCCCCGGGCGAGTTGCGCGGCTTTCTCGAGGGACGCCTGCCCGGCCACCTGATCCCTGCGGCCTTCGTCCTTCTCGAAGCGCTGCCGCTCACTCCGAACGGCAAGCTCGACCGCCGCGCCCTGCCCGCCCCCGGAGCGACGGCGGAGCCCGGCGAGACCTTCGTCGCGCCGCGCACGCCGGTCGAAGAGGTCCTGGCCGGCCTCTGGGCCGGTCTCCTCGGCCGTGAGCGGATCGGCGTCCACGCCGATTTCTTCGACCTGGGCGGCCACTCCCTCCTGGCGACGCGCCTGATCGCCCGGGTGCGCGGCACGTTCGACGTCGACCTGCCGCTGTCCGCCCTGTTCCAGGCCCCCACCCTCGCAGGGTTCGCCGCGGCGGTCGAGGACGCCCTCCGCGCGGGCCGGGCCTTCGCGAGCCCTCCGCTCGCGCCCGCGCCCCGCGGCTCCGCCCTCCCGCTTTCGTTCGCGCAGCACCGCCTCTGGGTGATCGACCAGCTCGAGCCGGGAAGCCCCGTCTACAACATCCCCGCCGCCGTCCACCTCACGGGCGCGCTCGACCCGGCGGCGCTCGCCGCCGCCTTCGCGGAGGTGGCTCTGCGGCACGAGGTCCTGCGCACGACCTTCGAGCTGGCCGGCCAAGAGCCGGTACAGCGGATCGCGCCGCCCGCGCCGGTTCCGCTCCCCCGGGTCGACCTCTCGGCTCTGCCGGAGGACCGCCGGGAAGCGGAGGCCCGGCTCCTGGCCCGGGAGGAGGCCCTGCGGCCGTTCGATCTGCGCCGCGGCCCGCTGCTGCGCCTCGCCCTCCTGCGGCTGGCTGAAGAAGAGCACGTGCTCCTCCTGGCGCTCCACCACATCGTCGCGGACGCCTGGTCGATGGAGATCCTGATCCGGGAGGTCTCCGAGACCTACTCCGCCCTCCGCGAGAAACGGCTGCCGCACCTCGCTCTCCTGCCGGTCCAGTACGCCGACTTCGCTCTCTGGCAGCGCCGCGCGCTGACCCCGGAGGCCCTGGACGAGTTGCTCCGGTACTGGCGCGAGCGCCTCGCGGGCGCTCCCCTCGTCCTGGAGCTGCCGTCCGACCGTCCGCGCCCCGCCGTGCCCAGCGGCCGCGGCGGCAGCGTGGCCCTCCTCGTGCCCGCGGCCGCGGCGGAGGCGGTGGCGTCGCTCGCCCGGCGGGAGGGCGCCACCCTCTTCATGACGCTCCTCGCCGCGTTCGGCGCCCTGCTCCACCGCTACACCGGGCGCGACGATCTGGTCCTCGGCACCGACGTGGCCAACCGCGACCGGGTGGAGACCGAGAGCCTGATCGGGTTCTTCGTCAACCAGCTCGCCCTGCGCCTGGACACGGGCGGCGCGCCGCCGTTCCACGCCCTCCTGCGGCGGGTGCGCGAGGCCGCGCTCGGGGCCTACGCCCACAAGGACCTCCCCTTCGAAAAGCTGGTCGAGGAGCTGCAGCCCCAGCGCGACCTGTCGCGCAACCCGGTGTTCCAGGTCTCCCTCTCGCTCCAGAACGCCCCCGCGGCGGCCCTGGAGCTCCCCGGGCTGTCCCTCGGCTCGCCGGACGCCCGGGGGGGAGTCGCCCGGTTCGACTTCCTGGTCTCGGCCCGCGAGGCGGCCGGGGGCGGGCTCTGGCTCGCCACCGAGCACAGCGCCGACCTCTTTGACGACGCCACGGCGGCGCGGCTCCTTGGCCACCTGGAGACGCTGCTTACAGCGGCCGCCGCCCATCCGGGGGCCCGGCTCCCGGATCTCCCCCTCCTCTCCGAGCCCGAACGGCAGAGCCTGCTCGCGGACTGGAACGATCCGGGGGCCTCGGGGGACGCCTCGGTGCCGGTCCACCGCCGGTTCGAGCGCCAGGCCGCGCGATCGCCGGAAGCCATCGCCCTCGCCTGGGAAGGGCGGCGGATGAGCTACGGCGAGCTCGACGCGGCCGCGAACCGCCTGGCGCGGCACCTGCGCTCCCTGGGCGTCGGCCCCGAGTCCCGGGTCGCCCTTCTCCTCGAGCGCTCGTTCGACCTGATCGTGGCGCTCCTCGCGGTGCTCAAGGCGGGGGGAGCCTACGTGCCCATCGATCCGGACTCCCCGCCGGAGAGGACGGCCTACCTCCTCGCCGACAGCGCGTCCGCGGTGCTGGTGACCGAGGGGGACCGGGCCGAAGCCCTGCCCACGCCTCTCCCGCCCCTGGTCCGGATCGACGCGGACCGCGAAGCGATCGCGGCGCTCCCCGCCGGGCGGCTCGCCGGTGCGGACGACCCCGCGAGCCTCGCCTACGTGATCTACACCTCCGGCTCCACCGGCCGGTCCAAGGGGGTGCTGGTCTCCCACGCCAACGTCGCCCGCCTGTTCGCGGTGACGGAGGACCGGTTCCGGTTCGATGCCGGCGACGTCTGGACCTTCTTCCACTCCGCCGCGTTCGACTTCTCGGTCTGGGAGATCTGGGGAGCGCTTCTCTACGGCGGGCGCCTGGTGGTGGTCCCGCACTGGGTCGCCCGGTCTCCGGAGGATTTCCATGCCCTCCTGGCCGGCCAGTCCGTGACCGTGCTCAACCAGACCCCCTCCGCCTTCCAGGCGCTCGTGGCCTGGGAGCAGCAGACGGCCCCGGCGCGCGAGCTGTCCCTCCGGCTCGTGATCTTCGGCGGCGAGGCCCTGAATCCCGGGAGCCTGCGCCCCTGGTTCGAGCGCCACGGCGACGTCCGGCCCCTCCTCGTCAACATGTACGGCATCACCGAGACCACGGTGCACGTCACCTGGCAGCCGCTCTCGGCCGCGGACTCGGACCTGCGCAGCAGCCCGATCGGCGGGCCCCTTCCGGACCTGCGGCTCTGCCTGCTGGGAGCGGACGGCAATCTCGTGCCCGTGGGCGTTCCCGGAGAGATCCACGTCGGAGGCGCGGGGCTCGCCCGCGGCTATCTGGGACGCCCGGAGCTGACCGCGGAGCGGTTCGTGCCCGACCCGTTCGGCGGCGCCGGGGAGCGCCTGTACCGCAGCGGCGACCTCGCGCGCCGGCGGCCCGGCGGCGCGATCGAGTACCTGGGAAGGATTGACCACCAGGTCAAGATCCGCGGCTTCCGCATCGAGCTCGGCGAGATCGAGAGTGCGCTGCGCAGCCATCCCCTCGTGCGCGAGGCCGCGGTCGTCGCCGTCGATCGCGGCGTGGGCGAC
>DATEIO010000642.1:0-10275 GCA_035278895.1 Thermoanaerobaculia bacterium
GTCCTCTGCCGCCCCTTCGGGGCTGATGAATTCGTTGGGCGGCCTCTTACCTGGGGCTGATGCCCCAGGCTTTATGCTGCCGGCCCTTCGGGCCTGGGGGATTTCTCCTAGAAAAGGTATGCCGGACTGCCGCCTCTCCTACTTCTGGTCTTCATCCACGACTCGGCTCGCGAGCCTCCCCACTAAGCGACGTGAAACTCGAGTATCCGGATGATTGAGGTTCTCTTATGCAGAGCGCATTGCCCAAACCCAATCTTCCAGCTCATAGTGATCATCCCATGACTTATTATTGCGACTCGTACTATCAAACCACTCGTGACGAACCTGAGAAACCTTCTGCACCAGAGGATCGGACGAGTCATACTTACCCTTTAGCACGGCGAGTACTTTATCATGGGTCCGCAGGAGCTTTGGAGAATTCTTCTCATAATGCTCCAGGACACGTTCTTTGACTGCTGTCGTCCAAGGCTGATTCAAAGCTTTCAACACAGCTAAGTCCTCTGGGAATCGGTGCATTAAAGCACCGACGAAGTCTGGGATCTTAACAAAAAGATCGAGGTTGTCACGGCGTTCTATTTCACCCAAAGCCGCAAAGATCCGATCATGCCATGACTGGATGAGTGATCCAGCTCCAGGTGACTGAAAAAGCACATTCCAGTAACCACGAAGAGGAACAGCCTCACTTCGTGTCGTTAACCTCAAAAGGGGCCTAAAAAGCCGTTCACATACATTGGGATCAGCGCTGCGGCCCAATTCCACCCAGATCTCCAAGCCTTCAGAAGCATGTTCCCTTTCCGAGAATCGAGCTAAAAGCTCCCGGATGGCCAGATCGAAAAGCTCATGCCGCGGGTCACGTGCAATCAACAACAACAATGAATCCCAAGGTTCAGTAGTACGATGGTTAAGACCGATCCACGAGAGGGGTGAAGGATACCCTATGTGCATAGATAGACAAGCTTCAAGCAGTTTCGATGAAAATCGTTTCAGGATTGCCTCCGCAGGAAGGAGCAGTGTGGTCGCGTCACCAAGAAGGAGCTCAACAATGTCCCATGGAGGATTCTTGACTGTCAACGCAGCAGCCTGAACCCAACGTTGGTCTACCCGAGAATCTTCAAGCACATCAAAGAGGATCTCTCTTTCTACCTCATCCAAATTATCCCAGCCATTAACCAAATCGGAGATCACGGTTACTCGAAAGTTGGTATCGGTCAGAGCGAGGATTCTTGGTATAAATTCCCCGCGAGCCTCCGCATCCTGACCCGTAATCCTTAGCAGTAATTCGGCCACACCTAGACCATAGTCGTCTGGAAGACGTTCTGACAAAGAGCCCTCGATCCAATCTATCCAAGCCTTTAGAACTTCCAGAGCTTCGGCCTTTTCCAGAACTGGTATCGCCATCGTAAACATCCTGTAGAGTCTTCCCTCGTTAATTTGAGAGTACCGGGGTAAGCCTCGCAGGACCGGAGAAGCGATTGCCGCCCACAACTTCCAAGGTGCCGTGCCGTCGTAGCGGCCTGTCATTTCCTCGAAATTTGTCAGAAATCGAATACCCAAAATTGCCCTGGACGGATGCTCCAAATCTTTCAGAAGCATCTGGAGAGTAGAACTAGACGCAGTCTCACCATGAACTTTCCATCTATCCAAAAGACCATGAACAGCGCCAACGACAACCATCGGATTAGGATCTTTTAAGATCTGCTTGAGGAGAGGATTGGTCTCAGAGCTATGGTCTCTTAACAAGAGGAACGCAGCCTCTCTTCTAATCAGAGCTTCATCGTAGCTCAACGCTCTTTCCAAAACTTTTATATCTAATAGATCTCCGCGCCTAATATAGGACCTGAGAATGATCCACATCTGCTCCACAGGCAGTCTTTCACTAGGCCCGAGTAATTGCAAACCCTCGACAGCAGCAGCGACATCCTGTGGCGTAAATGATGGAGTGTAAAAATCTGAAAAGGGAATAGTCTCTCGGACATCGAACCACGGCTCGCCCTGGTGCCATAATATGTCTTTATGCGCACCCCATTGAGTTTCCACAACCTGCAAGAGGCGCCTCCGAAGGTTAGAATCCAGAACCTCAAAGTCCTCGATGAACCTCCTCATACTCACATCGCGTACCACAGGAAAGAGAGAATGGAAAGCTTCAAATCCTAACCCTGCAAGCCTTTCACGTCGATCAACATCAGCGCCTTCTCGGCGAAGCCGGTGAACAACCTCAACGGATGCTCTGGCTGTAACTGATGACAATGAAAACATTGCTCGCTGGGCCAATTGAACCACCTTTTTAAACTGAAATGTCGGAAGGGATCGAAGAGATTCAAAACTGGCTTGCTCATAGATAGGATGACTGAATCGATATCCACTGGATTGCTCTACCAACTCTCGCGCCTCTAACTCGTCCAAGGCATCTCTGAATTCAGGAGCAAGAATCCCTAAGCTTGAGTAGACGGGAAATTGCGGCGCCGAGCTTTCAGGGCCTCCGTAAGAACGCCCAAACCTCAGTTCTATCTTTCCTGGAAGAATTTCCGAATCTCCCAAGATGAATGTGAGTTCCTCTAGAGAAACACGGCTCAACGTTGTCGCAGAGAGAGCCAACGCAGCCAGTGTCTCGCGCATAGCTGTCCCCTGAGAAACGAGCTTCCGCCCAATTTCCCGTGCATCGTATCGGGCTACTTGTACTAGCGTTTCAAACGACAAACCTACCAACTGGTCTGGCTGCTTATGTGCAAGAAAGCTAATCTGACCTGACTGCAAAAGGTGCCCGGACTCCATGCGGGAAAGATTTTCCGCTACGGATTCAATTATATCGGGTCTCTGTGTCGAAGCATGAGCGCGCCAGATCTCCACCGCTACCGCAGGCTCTGTTAGCGCAAGATCTCTCCAGGCTATTCCACCAAGTTGGTGCTCCCCTTCTCTGATTAGAGACTGCAGGATGTCATTTCGACAAGAGACTATGAGCTTTCGGTTTGGACGTAGCCCAGCGGCAAGAGATCCCACTGCCTCCCATCGCTCATATGCATCTCCGTTAAGCGACACCTTGCCGAAAGGATCTTCTAGAAGAACCAGACGGTCCTCTAGCGTCGAAATGTCCAGCAAAAATCGCTTCGCTTGGTCAGGATCGTCTGTTTCAAGCCAGTTGAAACCTTCGTCTTGAAGACTCTGAGCCACGAAACGACCCGTATGTGTCTTACCACAACGCATTGGGCCCGTCAGAAACAATACTCCTTCATCTTTTAGAGATGCAATTAGGTCAGATTCGCTTCCACGGTCCACATAGATTGGTTGTGAAAAGACTCTCGGACGCTCATAATTCTGCAGAACCTCGCGAAAGAGGGGAACCAGATCCAGGTCCTCATTCCTAGCTTTACGAACGGCAGCTACGAGGACATCCAAGACCCTCCCGGCTTCACTTTGCGGAACCCTGAATCTATTGTTGATCAGGAGTCGAGTCTCGTCAGCGACTCTCTCCGGACTCAGTTGCTCCAGAATGAAAATTCGAGTTGATAGTCGCTTCAGTTCATCTAGCTTCAGTCGCTTCGCCAATGCGATGCAATACTGGCGCCGATTCCTAGCTAACAGAGTAGAAGATTTTCCGTAGCAGTCACCCAGAGCATCCCTCAAGGCCTTTGCCTGAGGACGTAACAGAGCGGGCTGGCTACGAGGTCTTAGGAATTCATTCTTTTCGTTCCCTGAAAGGAGCCCTGTGAGTTGCCCCTCCACTCGACTAGCCGTCACAAAGGCAATGCCTCTCTGGTCGCTCTCCTGAAGCCACTCCAATAAGGCTCCCTTGGCACTCCTATTTGGAAAATGCATGAGCCATGATGCGAGGCGCTGAACAGTAATTCCGCCCTTCTCGCTCTTAACTTGTACTTCAAGGCAATAAGAGCCTTCCTGCGTTCGTAGATTCAAAGTGGTATCTTCCCGTCCCCCCTCTACAAAGCCGGATGCCAATCCCTGTTCCCAGAGAAGCAAAAAGAGCCAAGCGGTAACGAGGTACTGGTATTCATAACCCTCCTGACCTGTTTTTTCTACCGAGTTATTTCGCCGTTTTCTTGATGAATTCCCCATACTTCCACTATTGTCTCACAGAGATTAGGGTTACCCTTCCCGAAACATCTCCGCCGCCTCCACCGACCCCACCTCCAGCCTCCACGGCCCCGGCCTCGTCTCCTCCTGGAGCGCCTTCTTGAGCACCTTGAGAAACCTCGCCCGGGGCCAGTCTTCGGCTCCGAAGCGGGCGAGGTGGTCGGTGTAGCTCTGGCAGTCGACGAGGGCGAAGCGCCAGTGGACGAGGTTGGCGAGGAGGGTGGCGAAGGCGGCTTTGGAGGCGTCGGGCTCGTCGGCGAACATGGATTCTCCGAAGAAGACGGCTCCCATCGAGATGCCGTAGAGGCCTCCAGCGAGGCGGTTGCCTTTCCAGGCTTCGATCGAGTGGGCGAGGCCTTGGTCGTGGAGGGCGGTGTAGCCGGCGACCATGTCTTGGGTGATCCAGGTGCCGTCCTGGCCGGGACGGGGCTTGCCGGCGCAGCGGGCGATGACGTCGCGGAAGGCGGTGTCGGCGCGGATGTCGTAGGTGCCCCGGCGGAGGATTTTGCGCAGCGACCGGGAGACGTGGGCCTCTTGGGGAACCAGGACGAAGCGGGGGTCCGGGCAGAACCAGAGGAGGGGCCAGCCTTCGTGGGGCCAGGGGAAGATCCCCCGGCCGTAGGCCTCTTTCAGCGTTTCGGGGTCGGGCCGGCCGCCGATGGCGAGGATGCCGTCGGGCGAGGCCCAGCGGACTGGCGGGAAGAAGATGCGGCGGCGCAGCGGCATGACGATCCGGTGGTGGACAGTATCAGGATTCCGCACGTAGAATCTCAGGGCAAAAGAGCGCTGCACAATGGAGCACGATCCGTCCCCCGACTTCGCCGACGGCGAGTACGGCGTCATCCGGATTCCGGACGCCTGGCACGTCGCCTCTCTCGCCTGCTTCACGGCGGCGCTCGGCGCCCGTTTCCTCGTGAAGCTCATGCCGGTCCAGTGGATGCCGCTTCCCAAGCCGCTCATGCCGGCGGTCGCCGTGCTGCTCCTCGCGGGCGTGGGCCTGGCGCTGGGCGTCATGGGTCTGAAGAGCCCCAGGACCCGGGGGGCGGCGCGGGTGGCGGTGTTCCTGAACGCGACCGTGCTGGCTCTGGGCGGGCTCGCGGCGGGGGCGTTTTTCTACATTCTTCCGGATTGAGGCCGATGGCCCCTTTGTTGCTTTATCCTTGAACGGCGGCGCCGGATCTCTCCGGCGTGACGATTCGAATGGAGGTGGGGCGTGGATGATTCGGTGCTGAATCTGGTCAGTCAGCAGCTCGACGACAATGCGATCTCGCAGCTCAGCCGGCAGTTGGGGGCGGATCCGGCCACGACGCGGCAGGCGGTGCCGGCGGCGTTGACGGCTCTCCTGGGCGGGCTCTCGCACAACGCCTCGAACCCGGCGGGGGCGCAGCAGCTCGCGGGGGCGCTGTCGCGGGATCACGACGGCAGCATTCTGGACGATCTCGCCGGGTTCCTCGGCGGGGCCGGCGGCGAGCAGGGGGCGGGGATTCTCGGCCACATCTTCGGGAACCGGCAGCCGAACGTCGCGTCCCGTGTGGGGCAGGCGAGCGGGCTCGATTCGTCCCAGGCCATGAAGCTCCTGATGCTGCTCGCTCCCCTGGTGCTCGGGGCGCTCGGCCGCGCGCAGCGGCAGAAGGGGCTCGATTCGGGCGGGCTCTCGGACGTCCTCGGCCACGAACGGCGGCGCGTGGAGCAGGCCCATCCCCAGAGCGGCGGGCTGCTCAACTCGATCCTCGACCGGGACGGCGACGGCTCGATCCTGGACGACATCGCCGGCATGGCCGGCGGGTTCCTCGGCGGCAACCGGCGCTAGAGCTACGACGAAACCCGCTCGACCAGGTCGCGCTCGATGGCGACCAGGTCGAGCTGGGCTCTCGCGAGGTTGGCCTTGTCGCGGTCGAGGATCAGGAGAAGGAAGTAGCCGTCCCCGAGCCCCAGGGAGCGGGCCAGGTAGTAGCGTTCCGCGGAGGTCAGGAGGATCTCCTGGACCGGGTCGTTCAGGCCGAGCTGCTCGGTGACGCGCTGTTTCTGGCGCAGCAATTGGGCCATGGCCACGGAGGTGGCAGTGCCCAGGTCCACGCCCGCGGAGGCTCCCACGGCGCCGATCACGCTGCCGCTCGCGATCTCGGCCAGAAGCAACGCGGCCGATCCCTTGATGGACTTGGCTTTTTTGAGGCTGTCGCTGATCCGGGCCGCGAGGTCCGGCACCGCGCGGTTGGGGGCCATGGAGGACGGCGGCGCCGAGATCTGGAGCACTTCGTCCGGCTCCAGGTCGACGTCGGGCGGGGCCACTCCCCCTTCCTGCTCGTCCTTGAGCCGCATCCCTTCCATCAGGAGGAAGCGCAGGGGGGTTTCGATCGTGGGCTCGCCTGGCGGGACGTTGTCGGAGATCTCGATATCCGCGTGCTCCCAGGTGACGATCTCCAGGGCTGCGGCCTGGCCTTCGAGGTCGCCGGTCGCGGCGCTGGTCAGCCGGCCGCTCTTGAAGTGGAGGCGCCCTCTGCGGCCGAGAGAGGTGACCGAGAGGGTGCAGGTCTTCCGCTCCATTTCGAGGAGCTGGAGGAAGGAGGCGAGGGTCAGGTTTTCGACCCTCCCCTTGACGCGCTGGCCCAGCATTTCACTGATTCGCTGCTTCAGGGCCGGCACGTTGAACGGCTTGGTCAGGATCTCGAAGCCGCTGTCCGAGCCCAGCCGGCCCTGAGCCTCGGAGTTTCCCAGCGCGGTCATGATGATGACCGGCAGGTTCGCGAAGTTGCGGCGGATATAGGTGAGCAGCTCGAAGCCGTCCATGTCCGGCATGCGCAGGTCGGTCAGCACGAGGTCGACCCGCTCGGACTCGAGAAGCTCCACGGCTTCCCGGCCGTTGCCGGCCGTGGCTACCTTGAGCCCCTTTTTCTTATCCCCCAGCCCCTCGGAAAGCGCAAAGAGCACCGTAGGCTCATCGTCCACAACCAGCACGGTCTTCATGGGGGGAGATCTTACTCTGCCTTCGCGCGCGGCGGGATGGTCCCCGGCGGCCTAGGAATTCCGGCGCTCCCGGGCCGCGCGTGCCCTGGCCACGATGGCTCGCGAGGTGGGAGAGGTCTCCGGGACCCCGGCGCGGTGGAGGTAGTAGACCAGCTCGCTCATCACGGTGTCGTATTCCGACTCGGAGCTCTTCTTCGCGTAGTCCAGCCGCTCTCGGATGTAGGACTTCTGGGCCCGGCTCAGAGACCGGTCGTCCGGGACCACGTCGAGCACTTCCTGGACCCGGTCCGACAGATCGTCTGCGGCCTTCCCGATGTCGTCGGAGTGCGTGTTGTAGGGCATGGCCCGGTCTCTGTCGTCCACGTTTTCGTAGGGATCCCGGTTGCTCCGGTATTTCTGGTCGGCGTCGACGTGGATGAGCTCGTGGAGGATGTGGGTCGGCAGGTTGCCCTGGTCCGGATTCACCCGGAGGCCGTACTGGCGATTCTGCCGGGCGTTTTTTTCCTGGAGGTTGCTGCCTCCGGGGGGAGGGAAGGCGAGCTCGCTGCGGCCGGTCGTGGGCGCGACCGTGGTGTTCTGGTCCAGGTAGGGGACGGTGTCCGAGAGGAGCCCGTGAAGCAGGGTCTCGCGCTCGGTCAGATCCTTCTCTTTCTTGGACCGGGAATCGAGGCCGGAGAGGGTCGCCCGGGTTTCGGCCACGGCGCCGGACACGGCTTTCCGGTCGTCGTTCGCGACGTTCAGGGCCTTGTAGGCCGAGTAGCCGGCCAGCCCGACTCCCCCAGCGAGGAGGCCACCGACCGCCAGGGGTGAAAGGGCGGCGGTCACCCCCGCGAGGCTGAGCGCTCCGGCGCCGGCCGCAACGGTCCCGGCCAAGCCGCCCAGCCCGTAGAGACCCTTTTTCCACCAGGGAACCCTCTGGATGGGCGCCGAGGGCATGGGCCCGCCGATCCAGGCGGGAGACGGGGCCGGCGCAGGACGTTGAACGGAGACTCCGAACGTTCCGAGATGATGGCCGAAGCGGCGGGCGTTTTCGAGCTGGACGGCGGGATCGATTCGCGGTCCGGCCGCGCGCTCCGGAGCGGCGAAGGGGCGGGCCGGACGCGGACCGGGGCCTCGCTCGGCAGATCTTCCCGGACGCCGTGTCTCGAGTCTCATGATTTCATCTCGTCGCCAGACGGCATTGTAGGGGATTTCGGGCGCCGCTTCCTCGTAGTAATCTCCCGCGTAAGGTCCACGCGTCAGATTTCGGGCCGTCATGCCGTTCTGCATGGAGGGATGCCGATGTTCTTCCGGATGCGGAGCCTCGTTTGCGGGCTCCTCCTTCTCCCGCTCCTGCCGACCGTTGCCCGGGCCCAGGAGGCTCCCCCGTTCACGGTGCCGGAGGGTTTCGAGGCGGGCTGGCACATCGTCCGCCCCGGCGACACGCTCGAAGGGATCGCCGGCCGCTACATGGGCTCTTCCGCGTTCTGGCGGCAGCTCCACCGGCTGAACCAGGGGATCGTCGATCCGGACCGCATCGAGCCGGGCCAGAGGATTCGCATCCTCGTCAAAAAGAGCGGGCCCGCGGCGGCACAGATCGAGCACCTGTCCCGGCAGGTCGAGGAGCAGCCCTCCCCCATTCCATGGTCCGAGGCGCGGCTGGGCGACGTGCTGTTGGAAAAGGACGCGCTGCGCACTTTCCGCAAGTCGTCCGCGGGGATGCGGTTCACGGACGGCGCCCGGCTCAAGGTGACCGAGGACTCGCTGGTGTTCCTGCGCCGGACGGGCGATTCGCTCCGGGGCGAGAAGCGGTCGGTCGAGATCGTGGAGGGGCAGGCGGACCTGGAGGCGCGGCCGGCTTTGCCGCGCGCGGCGCGGGTGCCGGACGTGGAGATCGTGCTCGGGGGCACCCGCGCGACGTCCCGTCCCGATGCCTCGGGCGCGGTCCAGGCGCGGGCCAGGAAGCCCACGGAGGGCGGCGCCAAGGTCATGGTGTACGGCGGCGAGGGCGAAGTGGAGGCCGGCGGCGCGCGCGTGCAGGTGCCGCAGGGCATGGGGACTTCGGTCGCGGAGCAGGGTCCGCCCTCACCGCCTGAGAAGCTCCTGCCGGCGCCGGGCGCGGTCGTTCCGGAGCCCGGGGCCTCCCTCGCCTGTTCGAACCCGCTGTTCTCGTGGGAGGCGGTGCCGGAGGCCGCGTCCTATCTCGTGGAGATCTGCCGCGATCCTGCCTGCAACGAGCTCGTGGAGCGGGCGACCGGTCTCGACAAGCCGGAGTGGCAGGTGGCGGCGCTCCCCGTGGGCACGTACCACTGGCGGGCCACGGCCCGCAGCCGCTCGGGGCTCGACGGGTATCCGCGAGAGACCGCCGCGCTTCAGATCACCTCGGAGCAGCCCGCCGGCACGGAGGCCCCGGCTGCGGCGCTCCGCCTGGAGGGGACGCGGATCGACGTGGCGGGTAAGCTCTTCGTGGCGCCCGGTGCCCGGCTCTCCGTGACGGCCGCGGACGGCAGCGCCGTGACCGGGGCCCGGCCGGTGCTCGACGGCCAGGAGAGCGCGGGCTGGCCCGCCTCCTGGACCCCGGGCGAGCACAAGGCCGGCGCGGTCGGGGTGGACGGCTGCGGCCGGAGGAACGCCCTGGTGGCGCCGGTCGCCTTCGTGGTGGACGCCGAGCCCCCCGCGTTCGAGGCGGAGGCCGGAACCCTCGAAGCCGTCACGGACCGCATGGTCGAGCCCCGGCGCGAGAGCCGCAGGGTGAAGCGCGAGCGCAAGAGCGCGAAGCCGGTCCCCGCGGACCTCCTGTGGTCTTCGGGCTGGGAAGACCGCTGGGAGCCGCTCGCGGATACGGTCGAGATCCGGAGCGACCGCCCCCAGCTCTTCTTCCGGGCCCCTGAGGGAACGCGCTTCGAAGGGAACGAAGGCGGGGGCGGCGCCGCCCTCTTCGTGACCGCCGGGGACGGCGGCTCGGGTCTGGAGCTCGTGCGGTTCCGGATGCGGGAGGAGGGCGGGGGGAAGGTGCTGGAGGTCGAGGCGGTGGATCTGGTGGGGAACGTGGGGCGGCGGGAGTGGCGGGTGGTGAAGTAGACCACGGACTTGTACGGACCTTCCACGGACGGGCAGGGACGTTCAGAGCCGCGTCGTCTTGATCCACCGGGCTGCTACGGTGTGGCGCTCCTCCGGCACGTCGCCGGCCCGGGGGGCGTCCAGGTCGGCTTTCCAGCGGCTTCCTCTTGCGGCGGCCATGCGGTC
>DATEIO010000643.1:0-3169 GCA_035278895.1 Thermoanaerobaculia bacterium
GACGGGCAGGCGGCCACCCCGGGAGGAGGCCGCGGCTGTCCGCGGCCGGTCCGTGGGCAGCTCGAGCGGCGGCAGGCCGGCCAGGCGCTCGCGCCACCAGGCGAGCTGCCGGTCGAGCTCCCCGCCGCCCAGCCACTGCCGCTGCCAGAGCGCGAAATCCGCGTACTGGACGGGCAGGTCCGGCAGCCGGGGGGCCTCTCCGGCCACGGCCGCCCGGTAGAGCTCGCCGAGCTCCCGGGCCAGAACGCCCAGCGACCAGCCGTCCGCGACGATGTGGTGGAGGACCAGGAGGAGCCGGTGCTCTTCGGCGCCCATCTGCAGGAGAGCGGCCCGCAGGAGCGGCCCCCGGGAAAGGTCGAACGGCCGCCCCGCCTCCGCGGCGAGAAGCCGCTCTGCCTCGGCGCTCCGCAGCGCGTCCGGCAGGGCGGAGAGGTCGGTGACAGCGAGCGGCCGGAGCCCCGGCGGGACCTCGGGGAGGATGCGCTGCACCGGCTCGCCGTCGCGGACGGCGAAGACCGTCCGCAGTGCCTCGTGCCGGAGCGCGATCTCCGCCACGGCCGAAGACAGCGCAGAAACCGAGAGCGGACCCGTGAGGCCGAGCGCCGACGGCAGGTTGTACCGCGGGCTTCCGGGCTCCAGGAGGTCCAGGAACCAGAGGCGGCTCTGGGCAAAGGAGAGCGGCACCGGACCCGTGCCGGAGCGCGGCCCGAGCGGCGGCGCTTCCGGGGCTCCGGCCCCCAGCCGCCTGGCGACGAGGCCCGCCAGGGCCCCCAGGGTGGGGCGCTCGAAGATCTCCCGCACCTGGAGCTCCACCCCGAGCGCCTGCCGCACCCGGGAGACCACCCGGGTGGCGAGGAGCGAGTGGCCGCCGAGATCGAAGAAGTTGTCGCCGGAGCCGGCCCGCCGGCCTCCCAGCAGCTCCTCCCAGAGGCCGGCGAGAATCTCCTCGACCGGGTTGCGCGCGGGCGCGGCCCCTTCCTCCCCGGCTTCCGGCTCGATCCGCGCGAGCGCCTTCCGGTCCACCTTGCCGTTCGGCGTCACGGGCAGGGCGTCGAGAAACGCGAAGGCGGAGGGCACCATGTAGACCGGCAGGCGCGCGGCGAGCCGCTCGCGCAGGGCGGCCGCCGTGGGCTCCGCGCCCGGGGCGGGGACCGCGTAGGCGACCAGCCGGCGCTCTCCCGAAGCGCCGGGGAGGGCGAGGACCACGGCCTCGGCCACCTCCGGCTCCCGGGTGAGCGCGGCTTCGACCTCGCCGGTCTCGATGCGGAATCCACGGACTTTCACCTGGTGGTCCACGCGCCCGAAGAGCTCGACGTCGCCCTCGGACCGGCGGCGGGCCAGGTCGCCGGTGCGGTAGAGCCGCCCGCCCGGCTCGGCGGCGAACGGGTCGGGAACGAACCGCTCGGCGGTCAGATCCGGCCGGCCGAGGTAGCCGCGGGCGAGGAGAGGACCGCCGAGGCACAGCTCGCCCTGGCCCCCGGCGGGGAGGAGGCCGCCCCGGGGATCGAGGACGTAGGCGCTCCGCCCGGCGAGGGGACGGCCGAGGAGCACGGCTCCGGCCGTCTCGGGAGAGACCGCGGCGAAGGTGGCGGTGACCACCGCCTCGGTCGGGCCGTAGCCGTCGAGCAGGCGGATGCCGGCAAGAGGCGTGCGGAGCCACTGGCGCGTCGCTTCCGGCGACCTCGCTTCCCCGCCCACCACCACCAGCCGGAGAGGGAGCCCCGGCGGCAGCTCCGCTCCCTCGAGCTCCCGCACCCACGAGTGCCAGTAGGCGGTGGGCAGATTGAGCACCGAAATCCCCAGCTCCGCGACCCGGGAGAGGAGGGACACGGGCTCCCAGAGCTCCGGCCCCCGGATCACCACCGTGGCCCCGGAGAGGAGAGCCGGCACCGTGTCCTCCATCCAGACGTCGAACCCGGGGGAGGCGAACTGGAGCACGCGGTCGCCCGGGCCGAGCTCCCACAGGCCGGCCACGTGGGCCAGGTGATCGGCCGCAACGCCGTGGGCGACCCCGACCGGCTTCGGCCGGCCGGTCGAGCCGGAGGTGTAGAGGACCCACGCGAGGCTCGCCGCGTCCGCGCCCGCCGGCTCGCCGTCCGCGGTCTCCGCATCCGGGAGGTCGAGCGGGAGCACCACCGGAGCCCCGGAGTCTTCGATCAGCAGTGCCAGCCGCTCCGCCGGGAGCCCGGGGTCCAGGGGGAGGAAGGCCCCACCGGCCTTCCAGAGGCCCAGCAGGGCAACCCCGAGCTCGACCGACCGCTCGAGGCAGACGCCCACGGGCACGTCGGGCCCGATTCCCATCCCGGCCAGACGCCGGGCGAGCGCCTCCGCCCTGCGGTCGAGCTCCGCGTAGGTCACGCGCTCGCCACCCGGCCCGAGCAGGGCGGCCGCCTCCGGAGAGCGGACCGCCTGCGCCGCGACGAGATCGGCCAGCAGCCTGCCGCCGCGCGGCGCCGGAGCGCCGTTCCACTCCACCACGAGCTGCCGGCGCTCGGCGGCCGAGAGGAGCGGCAGCTCGGACAGGCGCGTCTCCGGAGCGGCGGCGATCCCCTGCGCCAGGGTCCCGAGCCACCGGGCCAGGCGCTCCACGGTCGCGCGGTCGAACAGGTCGGCGCTGTAGTCGAGCTCGCCCTGAAGCGCCCCGCCCTCCTCGGACAGGGTGAGGCCGAGATCGAATTGAGCGATCCCGCGGTCGAAGGCCAGGGGCGTGAGCGACAGGCCCGGCAGGGCGAGCGGCCCCAGGGGCGCGTTCTGGAGCGCGAAGGACACCTGGACGAGCGGCGCGTGCGACAGGCTGCGCTCCGGCGCCAGCTCTTCGACCAGCTTTTCGAAGGGGAGGTCCTGGTGGGAGAAGGCGGAGAGCGTGGCCTCGCGCACCCGGCCGAGCAGGGCGCCGAACGGCGGGTCTCCCGACAGCTCGCCGCGCAGGACCACGGTGTTCACGAAGAACCCGATCAGCCGCTCGGTCTCCACGCGGTCGCGGCCCGCGACCGGAGCGCCGACCGGGAGGTCCTCGCCGCTGCCCGTCCGCAGGAGGAGCGTCTGGAAGGCCGCGAGGAGCGTCATGAAGAGCGTCGCGCCCCCCCCGCGGCTCACGCCCCGGAGCGCCCGCGCCGTCTCCGCGGAGAAGGAGACGGGCACCGAGCCGCCCCGGTCGCTCCGCACAGGC
>DATEIO010000644.1:0-8431 GCA_035278895.1 Thermoanaerobaculia bacterium
TGGGTGTGGGCCACGCCCGTGGGACAGCCCGTGATCGCCACGATCTTTGCCATGATGCCGCTCCTTCAGGAAAACGTTTCGATCCCGACCTGTTCCATGAGCTTCCGGTATCCTTCCGGGTCGTCGATCCCCGCGCCGATCTTCGTCACCGCCCAGGCGCCGCTCGCCGTGGCCGTCCGCGCCACGTCTTCGAGCGGCAGCTCGCGGATCGTGGCGTAAACGATCCCGGCGACCATGGCGTCGCCCGCTCCTACAGTGCTCACGACCGGAACCTGGGGCGGCCGGGCTCGCAGGTCTTTTTCGCGGTCCACGAAGAGAGCGCCTTCTCCACCCATGGACACGACGACGCGCTGGATACCCCGGTCGAGAAGAGATCGCGCGGCAGCGCAAACCTCGGCGGGCGTGTCGAGAGGGCGGCCCACGAGCTCGCTCAACTCGTCCACGTTCGGCTTCATCACCTCGGGGGCGCTCGCGAGCGCTTCGCGTAAGGCCCCGCCGCTCGTATCGAGCACGGCGCGGCCTCCCTTTTCGTGGATGGAATCGATCAGCGTGGCGTAGAGGTTGTCCGGCGCTCCTGCGGGAACGCTGCCGCTCAGCACGAACCAGCCGCCGGGCGTGGCGAGCGAGGCGATCTCGTCGAGCAATTCGCGGACGGCTTCCGCGGTGGGGGCAAGGCCCGGGAAGTTGATGTCGGTCGTCTGGTGCGTCTCGTCGTCCACGATCTTCAGGCCCAACCGCGTGGAGCCGGGAATGCGGAGGAAGCGGTCGGTGATCCCCTTGCGCTCGAAAAGGCTTTCGAAGAGGGTGGCGTTGTCCGCGCCCAGAAATCCGGTGGCCGCCACGGGAAGCCCCAGGTCGGCGAGGACACAGGCGACGTTCACGCCTTTGCCCCCGGCGTCGGACCGGCTCGCGGCCACCCGGTTCACCTGGCCCGCGGCAAAGCCGGGGATGCTCAACGTCTGATCGATCGCCGGATTGAGCGTGACGGTGACCACCGGGGCGCCGGTCACGATGCGCCCCCTCCCCGGACCAGGCTGCGCACGGCTTCGGCGCTGTCGCAGGCGAGGGCCCGCTTGGCGAGGTCCCGCGCCTCCCGCATGGAAACGTTGCGAATGCGCGCCTTGATCGCCGCAACGCTCGGGATGCTCACGGAAAGCTCGGTTACGCCCAGCCCGATCAGGATCACGGCGCCCAGCGGGTCCCCGGCCATGCCGCCGCACACGCCGACCCAGGTGCCGTTTCCGGTGGCGGCGCGCACGGTCTGATCGATCATGCGCAGCACCGCCGGATGGAGCCCGTCGGCCTGCCGCGCGAGCTGCGGGTGGCCGCGATCCATGGCCATCACGTACTGGACGAGATCGTTCGTGCCGATCGAAAAGAAATCGACGTGCCGGGCGAGCTCCGGCGCCATCATCACCGCCGAGGGGACTTCGATCATGATCCCCACCTCGACCTTTTCCGCCCCCACCTCTTCGCGCACCTCGTCGGTGATGGCGAGCGCTTCGTGGAGGTCGGACAACGTCGCGATCATGGGGTACATGATCTTGATCGGGCCGTGCGCGGACGCGCGGAAGATCGCGCGCAACTGGGTGCGGAACAGCTCGGGATAGGCAAAGCAGAGACGAATGCCGCGCACGCCGAGGAAAGGGTTTTCTTCGGGCGGCAGGTCGAGGTACGGCACCTCCTTGTCGCCGCCGATGTCCAACGTGCGGAGGATGAGCGGCAATCCCTGGAGCGCCTCGACCGCCTGCCGGTAGGCGTTGTATTGCTCCTCTTCGGAAGGCGGCGTGTCGCGCTCCAGAAAGAGAAACTCGCTCCTCATGAGACCGATGCCTTCGCCCCCGGCCTCCACGGCCTGGGCAGCCTCTCTCGCGAGGCCGGTGTTGGCCACCACCTCGATGCGGACGCCGTCCGTGGTGATCGCCGGCTCGTAGCGTGTTCTCTGCTCCGCGTCTCGCAGATCGGCGAGCGAGCTCTGGGCCTCGCGCGCAGCGCGGAGGTCCTCCTCGCTCGGATCGATGTAAAGGAACCCGTTGTCGCCGTCGAGGACGGCCCGGGCGCCCTCGGGTTGATGCGTCACCGCGGGCCCCGCGCCTACCACGGCCGGAATGCCCAGCGAGCGCGCGATGATCGCCGCGTGCGAGGTGGGCCCGCCTCCCGCGGTGCAGAAGCCGAGAACCTGCTCCGGATCGAGCACCGCGGCGTCCGACGGGGTGAAATCGTCGGCCAGCAGGATCACCGGCTCGTCGGGCAGGGCGGCCTCTTCCTCGATCACGCAGGCGAGCGGGCGCAGCACGCGGGTGCCGACGTCGCGCAGGTCGGTCGCGCGCCCGGCGAGGAGCGGATCGTCCAGTTTTTCGAGGGATGAAGCCTCTGCTTCGAACGCTTGCTGCCACGCCCAGCCCGCGCTCTCCCCTTCCGTGATCCGGCGGTCGGCCCGCGCCAAAAGATCGGGATCGGAAAGGAATTCGGCGTGCGCGAGAAAGATCGCGGCGCCGGATTTTCCGGATTTTTTCTGGACGTCCTCGTAAAGCTCCTGAAGCTCCGCCCGCGCCGTGGCGATCGCGTCACGCAGCCGCTCGCGTTCCCGGGTGGGGTCTCTGGCCGTGTGCTCGACCACGATCCGGCTCCGGCGCAGCAGCCGCAGCGGCCCGATCGCGAGGCCCGGCGACGCGGCGAGGCCGGGCACGGTCGCCCCCACCGTGCGCGGAGCCCAGCCGTGCGTGGGACCGGCCAGGGCGTGCTCTTCCTCCTGCCACTCCTCGATGAGCTGCCGGAGAGCCGGGAGAGCCGCCTCCGAGTCCGGCCCCTCGGCCGAGATCCGCAGCCGGCTGCCCGCCTTGGCGCCGAGCTTCAAGAGCGCGGCGAGGCTCTTGCCGTTGGCCGTCCGGTTCCCGCAGCGCACGACCACGTCGGCCACATAGCTCTTGGCGAGATCGACGAACGCGGTGGCGGGCCGGGCGTGCAGACCGTGCGCGCCGGCCACCCGGACCTGGACCGAGCGCGCGAATTCGGCCGGTTCTTCCGAAGAAGCCGGCGGCGCCACGGCGCGCGAGCCGCTGAGCGCTGCAGCCAGCTCCCCGGGATCGCCGGTGATGGCGAGCCGCGCGACGAGCGCGTCGTCGTACAGCAGATCAGTCAGGTTGCTGAGGACGTCCAGATGCTCGTCCGACCGCGCCGCGATCCCGACGATAAGCCGCGCCGCCTCGCCCGGCTGCCAGGAGACGCCCCGGGGCACCTGGACTACGGCGATGGCGGTCTGCCGGATCAGGTCGCGGTCTTTGGGGAGGCCGTGCGGAATGGCGACGCCCTTTCCCAGATAGGTGTTCGCGACCCGCTCGCGCGCGAGCATGCTCTCCGCGTAGCCCGGCTCGATGCACCCGGAGCGCACGAGCAGCCCCGCGACCTGCCGGATCGCCTCTTCCTTCGACCCGGCCTCGGCTCCCACCAGGATGTTTTCGGGCTCGAGTCGAAGCATCTGGGGCCTCCTCAAACGGTGCGCGTCAGTCGTACTCGGCACGAACGATCCGCCCCCGCCAGTACGTGAGTCTTCCCTCGGGCAGAATCCATGCCACCTCGCCTTCGCTGGGCACTTTCACGCCGCCGATTTCCTCGTAGCGCCGGTGGGTGCCCTCCCAGGGCGTGAGCACGCCCTTGCCGTTCACGTCCCGGAACCGCCCGGGCGTGTAGGTGCTCACGATCTCGCCGTTTTCGCCGAACCGGAAGACCAGAGAGATGGTGGTGCCGGCATGGGTGAGCGTAGCCCGCGCGGAGTCCGCATCGATCGCTTCCCAGGTGACGCCGTTTTCGGGCAGGAGCGCGGCCGGGAGCCACACAGCCTCGGCCAGGTAGCGCTGGAGGGCCCCGGACGCGATCTCCGGGCTGCCGCTCTGATCGACCACGGGGATCAGGCCCGCGATCTTGCCGAGCATGCCTCCCGTACCGTCCACATAGCTGTCGCGGACGCGCACAGTGGTGAGCGGCGCCATCCGGATCTTCGCGTCCCAGAGGAATCCTGGAGGATCGGCCGCGAAGTGCTCCACCGAGGTGAAGGGGCTCCAGGGGGCGTCCAAAGCGCTCCGGAACTCGCCCACGTGCTCGATCCGCGCCCGGTGCGCGAGCGGCCGGCCAGGGGTCAAGGCGAACCGGAAGTAGCGGACGACCGGCTCGGGTAGACCCGCGAGTTGCTCTGGGGAGAACACCGGCACCGGTTTCGGGTTCCGGGGAGCGAGCCTCTCGACCGCCCGGGCCGTAGAACGATTCCAGAGCAGGGTACCAATTCCGGCCGCGGCGGCGCCGAGCCCCACGATTCCGCCCGCCACGGCGGCAGCGGTTTTGAGCTTCGCGTTCATGGCGGAACTTTATCCCAAGGAGGCGGTTTTCAACCTGGACGCTGAGGGCGGCGCCACGCCCCTGCGTAACGTTTTCCCTTCCTCCTCCGCCCAAGAAGGCACACGAGATCTGCGGCCCATCCGGGCCGGTGAGATACAACAAGGAGACCTTCGATGAGCGGACTCTTCCGTGCAGGTTGCGCGACGCTACTACTTCTTCTGGCCTTGGGAGCGCTCTCCCCGGCCGCGGAGGCCCAGCCATTCGGGGGCGGGGGTTACCCGGTGTATGACGGAACCCACCAGTACATCCGGATCCCCCACCATCCCTCTTTGAACCCGACCGGCGCCTTCACCTTCGAGGCCTGGGTCGCCCTTGACAATCCCGGCGGGACCTGCCGGAGCATCGCCGGCAAGAACTGGGAGCAGTCCTGGTGGATCGGCATCTGCCCCGTCGGATCTCCGGCGAAGCCCACCCTGCGGAGCTATCTCAAGGGAGCGACCTCGCAAAGGAACGGTGGCACGATTCCGGCGGGGCTGACGCACATCGCCGTAGTGTTCACCGGCATCCGGCGTCTTCACTACATCAACGGCGAGAAGGTTCTGGACGTGGCCGAGACCGGACCGCTCCCGACCAGCACGGACGAAATGCGGATCGGCAGCGACGTCAAATGGCAGTTCTCTCCCAGCGGGAACATCATGGAGGTGCGCCTGTGGAGCGTCGCTCGCACCGAGGCACAGATCCGGAGCGCGATCAACGTCCCCATCACCGCTCCTCAGGCCGGTCTCGTGGCCGTCTGGTCCATGAACGGACCTCAGGACGTGGTCGGCAGCCGGGACGGCACGGTGATCAACGACCTGATCTTCCTCACGACCGGCGTGATTCCCAATTGCGCGGGCCTGGGCAACGCGACGCAACTCTGCCTCCAGAACCGCTTCCTCGTCTCCGCGCAGTGGCGGACTTCCGGAGTCGGCGAGCCCACGGACGGCAGCGCCAAGGTCGTCCCCGTCGTCAACCCCGGCTCCGGCATTTTCTGGTTTTTCGCTCCGGACAACTGGGAGATCATGGTCAAAACGCTCAATGGCTGCGCCTTGAACAGCCGCTTCTGGGTCTTCTCGGCTTCCACGACGAACCTCTTCTACAGGATCTACGTGTTCGACGTCACAAGCGGCGTGGGCAAGACCTACTTCAACTACCCCGGCCCGCCGGCCCCAGCCGTCACCGACACCGACGCTTTCGCAGGCTGCCCGTCGATATAGTCTCCCCGGTCGAGGCGCCCCCGGCGTGAGCCGCGGGCGCCTGCCCTTCCGTCCGCCCGGGAGGACCCGGGTGCCATCCAGCACGGACGTCTTCAGGATATTTCCCCAGAGACGAAGGTGAGCACAACTCTTGCTGTCCGATCCCTCCGCAATCTCAACTTCCTTTGGCAAGGAGGATCGGATGAGAAGATTTCTTGTTGTCCTCGCACTTGGGCTCCTGGCTCTCTCTCCAGCCTGGGCCGCTCCCCGACCCCACCTCGATCTGGGTTTCGAGGACCCGGAATGCTCGAATGGATGGTACTTCGGCCCGTGGTGGACCACGTACCAGGGAGGGATCGACACCTCCGTGGTCCACTCGGGAGCCCAAAGCGTGGCGCTGCGCGCGACGCCGGGACCCTGGAACCCGCAGACGGGCTACGCGTCTTTCGAACAGGATCTCGAGGGGTCTGAATTCGCCGGCAAGCGAGTGCGGCTCTCCGGCTACGTACGAACCGAAGGGATCACCGTGGGCGCAGCAGATCTCTTTCTGGGGTTCCTCACCGAGGACGGAGGCTTCTACGCCGTCGACTCTTCAGCCCAGGGAGCCACGGGCACCACGCCCTGGACCCGCCACACGATCGAGATCGACGTCCCCGAAAACACCGAATTCTTGATTCTGGGCATGGAGCTCTACGGCAACGGCGCGGTCTTTTTCGACGATTTCGAGGTGGAGGTCAACGGCCACCACTGGGCCGACGGGCCGGCCCGCCTGAACCCGCCTTCCGCCGAAGCGGTCGACTGGCTGCGTCAGAACGCCATCGCATTCGACACCGTCGAGGCACGCCACGGCTTTGCCGATCTCCAACCGCTCAAAAACGTAATCGGAGACGCGCGGATCGTCTCTCTGGGCGAGGGCACGCACGGCACGCGCGAGTTCTTCCAGATGAAGCATCGCCTGCTGGAATTCCTGGCCACCGAGATGGGCTTCACCCACTTCGCCATTGAGGCCAACATGCCCGAGGCCTACCGGGTCAACGAATACGTTTTGACCGGCGTGGGCGATCCCGCGGAGCTTCTGGAAGGGATGTATTTCTGGACCTGGAACACCCAGGAGGTTCTGGACATGATCCTCTGGATGCGGGAGTACAACGCTTCCGGCCGTGGTCCCATCCAGTTCACCGGCTTCGACATGCAGTATTCCAGAGTCGCCGTGCCGATCGCCCGCGCCTTCCTGATGAAAGCCGAGCCGGACTATGTCCCGGTCGCGAACAGTGCCTTTGCCAAGGCGCTCGTGGCGGACCAGACGCGGCGCGTCACGCTACCGACTGTGGCCGAGATCCGCGCTGTCTTTGAGCACATGAGCGGCAAGCGCGCGGACTATCTCGCCAGCTTCCCGAAAGAAGAGGTCGAGTGGGCCATCCAGAACGCCCGGATCGTCCTCCAGAGCGTCGAAAGCATGGCCGGAATCACCTCGCGCGACGAGAGCATGGCCACGAATGCCGCGTGGATTCTGGACAACGCGCCCGCGGGCTCGAAGATCGTCCTTTGGGCCCACAACGGCCACGTCAACAAGAAAGCAGGCTTGATGGGCGACTATCTCGACGAGCGCTACGGCGACGACATGTACGTCCTGGGCTTCGCCCTTGGAGAGGGGCGCTACAACGCCGTGGGCCCCACCGGCCTGACCTCCCAGGAGGCCTCTCCACCGCCGCCGGGAGCCCTGGAAGCCTTCCTGGAAGCCGCCGCCCTTCCCCGCTTCATCCTCGACCTGAATCACCTGGGCGAGGACGCCCCCGGCAACTGGCTCAAGAAGCGGCACGGCTTTCGGAGCACCGGCGCCGTGGCCTTCAAGTGTCCGTTCTACCCCACCATCGCCACTGAGGAATACGATGGGCTGATCTGGATCAATCCGACGAATCCGTCCGTCCTGCTGCCCTTCGATTGAGCCTCGTTTTTCCGGTCCGGCGCTCGCGAGGGTGCCGGACCCCTTTCCTCCCTCCATGAATCAGTGCTATAGAAAGGGGTGGAGCCACCACCCATGTCCATGGCCGATGTTCTGGAGTGCGTTGAGAACCGGTTTATCCCCGGTCTCCCGGGCCTGCGCACGGCCCGGCCGGATGCCCGTGACCTTCTGGGACGGATCAAGGGGGCACTTCTCCGCGCGCTCCAGCGGCTCGACGATCTGCCCAGGGATCACCCGGTGTGGCGATACCTGGCCGTCCAGACGGTCAATCCTCACCGCCTGACCGAGCACTCTCTCCGACTGCTGCAGGAGAATCCTCTGGACAAGGACGCTCTCTGGTCGCTGATCGCCATCGATCTCGTGTACGGGTCCTCCAGCTTTCCTCATGAGCACTGGCAGCGTCTCCTCCTCGCGGAGGAGCGCTTCGATACGGACTGGTTGGTCTTCGGCGGCCTTCTGTGGTCGATCGCGGTCGGAGACGAGTCGGTCGAAGAGCTCACACAGTTCCTCGCCCGCAATGGTCTGTGCGATCAAGCCCTCCCGGTGCTGAAAAGCCTGGAGTCCGGTGAAAACGCCTATGCGCGCATGGCGCTCGATGAATTCTACGTTCACGACCATGTCATGGAATGGGCCCGAAAAGTCAGGAAACATTGCGAGGAGGTACGGGAGTGACCGGAAACGACACCCAAGACTCATCCCGCCAGCTTCTCCGGCACACGATCGCGACGCTCGCCTACCGCGGCGGTAAGGCGATCCGCGACGCACCGGAGGGCTTCGGCGATTTTCGAAGCGGCGAGACCTCGCGGAGCGCCGTGGCCATCCTGGCGCACATGGGGGACATCCTGGATTGGGCCCTGTGGCTCGCGAAAGGTGAAAAGCCGGGCAGAAACGCGCCGCCGGG
>DATEIO010000645.1:0-5716 GCA_035278895.1 Thermoanaerobaculia bacterium
CGCCCCCTCTTTCACGAGTTGGACGGCGGTTTCGAGCGACGTCCACGCGGTGATCAGGAGCACCGGCAGGCTCTGGTGCCACCGCTTGATCTCCCGGAAGAGCGCGACGCCCTCCGCCCCCGACGTGGCCTCCGGGCTGAAATTCATGTCCTGCACGACCACGCCGATCTCCTCGGCCTGGCGGTCCAGGGTCCGGATCGCCTCGGCGGGCGTCCGCGCAACGAGGCAGTCCACCCCCCGGATCTCGAAGAGGACTTTCAAGGCGGTGGAAACGGCGGGCTGATCTTCGACGATGAGGACTTTCAGCATGGGTCTCGCTCCGGCCCTATTTATATACCCTTCCGCTCCCTTCCTTCCCGGGACTATTCAATCAGGTGTCACGGAGTCTCTGTGTTTGGCACACTACTGGTGTGGACTGAAAGCCGGCTTGCGGCAGTGGATGGAATGAACGACCCGATCACCACGCGAGGTAAGGAGGCCGCCGACCTGGTGGAAGCGCTCCGGCGACGGGCCGGGGAGCAGCCGGAGCGGCGCGCCTACACCTTCCTCGAGGAGGGGGAGTCGGAGTCGGGCCACCTCACGTACCGGGAGCTGGACGAGAGGGCGCGCGCCGTGGCCGCCGCCCTCCAGGCCTCGGCGCGGCGGGGAGACCGGGCCCTGCTGCTCTTCCCGCCGGGGCTCGATTTCGTGGCGGCGTTCTTCGGCTGCCTGTACGCCGGGGTGATCGCGGTACCGGCCTATCCGCCGCGCTCCCCGCGCATGATGCCGCGGCTGCGCGCGATGCTGGCCGACTGCCGGCCGGCCCTGGCGCTGACCTCGCTGGAGACGTTGCCGCGGCTCCGCTCCTGGTTCGAGGCGGACCCGGAGATCGCGACGGTCCCTTGGATCGCGACCGACGCCCTCCCGCCCGCTCTCGCCGCGGAGTGGCGCGATCCCGGGATCGGTCCGGACGATCTCGCGTTCCTCCAGTACACCTCCGGCTCGACCGGGACGCCCAGGGGGGTCATGGTCAGCCACGGCAACCTGGCCCACAACCAGGAGCTGATCCGCCGGGCCTGCGGCCACTCCGCGGAGTCCGTCTTCGTCTCCTGGCTCCCCGTCTACCACGACCTGGGTCTCATCGGGCAGGTGCTGCAGGCCACCTGGGTGGGAGCGCTCTGCGTGCTCATGGCGCCCGTGGCGTTCCTCCAGCGGCCGCTGCGCTGGCTGGAGGCGGTGTCGCGCTATGGGGCCACCACGAGCGGCGGGCCCAATTTCGCCTACGACCTGTGCATGCGCAAGGCGGAGGGTGCGGATCTCTCGAGGCTCGACCTCTCTTCCTGGCAGGTGGCCTTCAACGGGGCCGAGCCGGTGCGGGCCGAGACGCTCACGCGGTTCGCGGCGGCGCTCGCCGGCTGCGGCTTCCGCGCGGAGGCGCCCTATCCCTGCTACGGCCTGGCCGAGGCCACGCTGATGGTCTCGGGCGGGATCCCGGCCGCGCCCGCGGTGTCGACGCCGTTCGAGGCCGCGGCCCTGGAGGCGGGGCGGGCGGAGCGGGCCGAGGAAGGAGGCCGGCGCCTGGTGGGGAGCGGCCGGCCACTGGGCGATCAGCGGGTGGAGATCGTGGACCCGGAGAGCCGGGAGCCGCGGCCCGCGGGGGGCGTGGGCGAGGTCTGGGTCGCAGGAGGCAGCGTGGCGCGCGGCTACTGGGGCCGGCCCGAGGAGTCGGAGACCACGTTCGGGGCGCGGCTTGGGGACGGCTCCGGGCCGTTCCTGCGCACCGGCGACCTCGGGTTCCTCCTGGACGGCGAGCTCTATATCGCGGGCCGCATCAAGGACCTGATCCTCCTGCGCGGGCGCAACCTCTATCCCCAGGACATCGAGCGGACGGTCGAGGCGAGCCATGCGGCCCTGCGGGCGGGAGGCACGGCGGTGTTCGCGGTGGACTCCGGCCAGGAGGAGCGGCTGGTCGTGGTGCAGGAGGTGGAGCGCCGGGTGCGCTCGGCCTCCCCGGAGCTCCTCGAGGAGATCGCAGCCGCGGTGCGCCGCGCCGTGGCGGACGAGCACGAGGCCTACGTCTGGGACGTGGTGCTGGTCGAGCCCGGCGGCGTGCCGCGGACGACCAGCGGCAAGGTGCAGCGCCGGGGGTGCCGGGCCCTCTATCTTGACGGCGCGCTCTCCGTGGTGGGGCAGAGCACGCTCGAGACGCTGCCCGAGGAGCCGCCGGCGGCGGACGACGATCTCCTGCCGGCGCTGCTCGCGGCGGGCGAGGCGGAGAAGCCCCGCCGGGCCGAGGCCTGGCTGCGGCACACGTTCTCGCGCCTGGCCCGGATCGATCCCTCCCGGGTGGACCCGGACCGCCCCCTGACCTCTTACGGCCTGGATTCGCTCCTCGCGATCGAGCTGCGCAACGCGCTCGCAGCGGCCGTGGGCGCGGAGCCGCCGCTCGCGGCCCTGCTCGAGGGGGCGTCGCTCTCGGACCTGGTGCCGCTCCTCTCCCGGCCGGGCGCGGGCCCGGCCCCTCTGCCGGAGGCGGAGGAGGTCTTCACCGCCGGAGAGATCCCCCTCTCGTGGGGCCAGCGCGGGCTCTGGTTCCTCCACCGCCTCGCACCGCAGGGCACGGCCTACCACCTCGCCGGAGCGGCCCGGCTCTGCGGCGGCGTGGACCCGGTCCGCCTGCGGCGGGCGCTCCAGGGGCTGGTGGACCGCCACGCGGCCCTGCGGGTCACCTTCGCCGAAACGGCGGAGGGGCCGGTGCAGCGGATCGCCGGCGCTCTCGAAGTGGCGCTCCGCGAGCAGGACGCCGCGGACTGGAGCGCGGCCGAGCTGCGGGACCACCTCGTCCGGGAAGCCTTCCAGCCCTTCGACCTCGAGCAGGGCCCCGTGTTCCGGGCCGCCCTGTTCCATCGCGAGGACGAGTCGTACCTGGTGCTGGCCGTCCACCACGCGGTGGCCGACTTCACCTCGCTCGCGGTGCTCGCCCGGGAGCTGGGCGACCTCTACGCGGGCGTCCCTCTCCTCCCCCCCAAGGCTGGCTGGGAGGCCTACGTCCGCCACGAGGAGCGGTTCCTGGCGAGCCCGGAGGGGGAGCGCCTAGGCGAGCTCTGGCGCGAGCGGCTGGACGGGGTTGAAGCGCCGGACCTGCCCGTGGACCGGCCGGGGAGGGGGGCGGCGTTCGCCGGCACCGCGGTGGCCGCGGCGCGTCTGGACGCGGCCCGGCTCGCGACGGTCCAGGCCCTGGCCCGGGAGCACGGCTGCACCCTGTTCATGGCCCTGCTCGGCGCCTTCGAGGCCCTGCTCGCCCGGTCCACGGGACAGGAATCCTTCCTGGTGGGCGCTCCGACCTCGGGCCGGTTCGCGGAGCGCTGGAGCGCCACCGTGGGCTATTTCGTCCACCCCGTGGCGCTGCGGGCCGATCTCGCGGATGACCCGCCGGGCCGCGAGCTGCTCGCCCGGACCCGGCGCGAGGCCCTGGAGGCGTTTGACCTAGCGGCCTATCCGTTCGCCCGGCTGGCCGAGTGCCTGCGCACGGAGCGCGGGCCGGGCGCCACGGAGCTGCTGCCGGCCCTGCTCGCTCTCCACAAGGCCCCGGCGCCGGGGATGGAGGCGCTCGCCGCCTTCGCCCTGGGCGAGGAGGGGGCCCGCCTCGAGCTGAACGGCCTCGCCCTCGAGTCGGTGGCCCTGCCGCCGGCCGCGGCGCAGCGCGACCTGACCCTCCAGGCGGCCGAGCTGGACGGCGGGCTCGCCCTCTCCCTAGAGGTGGACGCGGCGCGGTTCGACGCGGTCACGGCGGAGCGGATGCTCGCCCGCTTCACGCGCCTCCTCGACGCACTGGCCGCCGATCCGGCCCGGCGGGTCTCGGAGCTCGCGGTCCTCGCGGAGGAGGAGAGGCTCCAGATCCTCGCCGAGGCCGCGGGGCCGGCGGCAGAGGTGCCGGAGGCCCCGGTCCAGGAGCTCGTGGAGCAGTGGGCGGAGCGCGAGCCGGACCGCCTGGCCGTGGCCGATCCGGACGGCGACGTGACCTATGCCGAGCTGGTCCGGCGGGCGAGCGAGCTCGCCGCGCACCTGCGGACGATGGGCGTGACTCCCGAGGCGCCGGTGGCGGTCTGCGCCGGGCGCTCGGCGGCCCTGGTGACCGGAGCGCTGGGCGTGCTCGAGGCCGGCGGCGCCTACGTCCCCCTGGACCCCTCCTATCCCTCCGAGCGCCTGGGGCTCGTGCTGGAAGACCTCGCCCAGGCCCGCGGGGGTCCGCCCCTGGTTCTCGCGTCCCGGGAGGCGCGGAGGGCGTTGCCTCCGGGGGCGCGCCTCGTCCCCCTGGAAGGCCCCTGGCCCGCGAAGAAGAGGAAGCGCGCGGCACGCCGGAAAACTCCGCCGCAGAGCCTCGCCTACGCCATCTACACGTCCGGGTCCACCGGCCGGCCCAAGGGCGTGGAGATCCCGCACGCGGGCCTGGCCAACCTCGTGGCCTGGCACCGCCGGGCCTACGGCCTGGGACCAGACGACCGCGCCACTCTGATCGCGAGCCCGGGGTTCGACGCCTCGGTCTGGGAGATCTGGCCGTACCTGGCCTCGGGAGCGAGCCTGCACGTGCCCCCCGAGGAGGTGCGCACCCACCCGGCGCGGCTCGCGGCCTGGCTGGCGGAGACGGGGATCACGGTCGCCTTCCTGCCCACCCCGCTCGCCGAGGCGGTGCTGGACGAGCCCTGGCCCGCGGGGACCGCTCTGCGCGCCCTCTTGACCGGCGGCGACAAGCTGCACCGCCCGCCGCGGCCGGGCCTCCCCTTCCGCCTGATCAACCACTACGGCCCCACGGAGAGCACCGTGGTCGCGACCTGCGGCGAGGCCCCTCCCGGCAGCTCGGGAGGCGTGCCCTCCATAGGCCGCTCCATCGACAATCTGAAGGCGCTTGTCCTCGGGCGCCAGGGGGAGCTGTCGCCTCCGGGGGTGCCGGGAGAGCTCTGCATCGGCGGCCGCGGCCTGGCCCGGGGCTACCTGGGCGCGCCGGGGCTGACGGCGGAGCGCTTCGTCCCCGATCCCTTCGGGCCGCCGGGATCGCGCCTCTACCGCACCGGCGACCTGGTGCGGAGCGTAGGCGGAGAGCTTCAGTTCCTGGGGCGGATCGATGGCCAGGTGAAGGTGCGCGGCGTGCGCATCGAGACCGGCGAGGTGGAGGCGGCTCTCGCCCGCCACCCCGGCGTGCGGGAGGCGGCCGTGCTGGCGCGGGAGGAGAGAGGGGGCGAGCGCCACCTGGCGGCCTGGTACGTGGCCGCGGAAGGCCCGGTCCCCGCCCCGGAGCTGCGGGCGTTCCTGCGGCGGACGCTGCCCGAGGCCATGGTGCCCTCGGCCTTCGCCGTCCTCCCCGCCCTGCCGCGGACGGCGCACGGCAAGATCGACCGCCGGGCCCTGCAGCGGATCGAGCCGGCCGCTGCGGACGAGACGGGCGAGGCGCCGCGTACGCCGGCCGAGGAGCTCGTGGCCGGGATCTGGGCCGGCCTCCTGGGGGTCGAGCGCGTGAGCCTCCACGACAGCTTCTTCGAGCTGGGCGGCCACTCGCTGCTCGCCGGGCGGATGATGGCCCGCCTGCGCGGCGCGCTGGGGCTGGAGCTGCCTCTCTCCACGCTGTTCGAGGAGCCCACGGTGGCGGGCTTGGCCGCGGCCTTCGAGCGCGCCCGGGGCGCGGCTTCCGGCGAGGAGCTTCCCCTCGCCCCGGTCCCCCGCGGCGGCGATCTCCCGCTCT
>DATEIO010000646.1:0-6980 GCA_035278895.1 Thermoanaerobaculia bacterium
CCCCAGCGGATGGCCCAGACGAGCTTTTCGACCTCCTCTTCGATCGAGGAGGTGACGGCCGAGTTGCCGATGTTGGCGTTGATCTTCACCAGGAAGTTGCGGCCGATGATCATCGGCTCGCTCTCCGGGTGGTTGACGTTCGAGGGGATGATGGCCCGGCCGCGGGCGACCTCGCCGCGCACGAATTCGGGGGTGATGACGCGCGGGATCGCGGCTCCGAACGCCTCGCCCGGGTGCTGGGCCACGCCGCCGCCCCAGGCCTTGCCGCCCAGGGCCTCTTTGGCGAGCTCGCGGCGCTGGTTTTCGCGGATGGCGATGAACTCCATCTCGGGGGTGACGATCCCCTTCCGGGCGTAGTGCATCTGGGTGACGTTCGCGCCGGCCTTCGCGCGCAGGGGCTTGCGGGTGCGGACGAAGCGGATGGGGGCGAGGCGGGGGTCCTCCTCGCGCTGCCGGCCGTAGAGGGAGGTGACGGAGGCGAGCTCTTCCACGTCGCCGCGGTCGCGAATCCAGTCTCGGCGGAGCGCGGCGAGGCCCTTGCGGACGTCGATACGGGCCTCTGGATCCGTGTACGGGCCCGAGGTGTCGTAGAGGGTGACCGGGGGGTTCTCGGCGACGGTCCCGGCGTGGGTCCGCGTGGGCTGGACCTGGATCTCGCGCATGGGGACCCGGACGCCCGGCAGCGTGCCCGGGACGTAGATCTTGGTCGCGGCAGGGAACGGGTCGGTCGTGATCCCGGGGCGGATCGGACGGGACGTCGGCTCGATCATCGTCAGTCCTCTCTACGTCGTCTGCACGTTTTTCAACGGAAATGGAAAAAGCCGCGCATCGGGAGGCGCGGCTTCGGCGGACGGACCGGTCATCGCTTCCCTCCGCTGGCATTACCCAGGTCAGGTGATGAGGGTCGTCCCCGAAGGACTCTCAGCCTTGCGGCCCCCCTAGCTGAAGAAATCCTACAGGGTTTGCCGGGGGAGTCAACGGGTAGGGCCCGGTTCCCCGGAGTCTCATCGCTCCCCGTCGATGGCACACGATCTGCTAGCTCTTTCCGAATGATTCCGTGTGCCCGGCGCGCGAGGAGAGAAGGGGTTCTACCCTGTTGAAATCGAGGGTTCTTGTCGTTGCCCCTCAGCCGTTCTACGAGGATCGTGGAACGCCGATCGCGGTGTGCCAGCTTCTTCAGGCTCTGTCTCAGCTCTCCTATGAGGTCGACGTGCTCACCTTCCCGGTGGGGCGGGAGGTCGACATCCCCGGGGTGCGCTATTTCCGGGCTTCGAACCCGTTCCGGGTGCAGCGGGTGCCGGTGGGGTTTTCGGTCGCCAAGATCGTGCTCGACATGACTCTGATCCCCCGGCTCGCCCGCCTTCTCGCGAGCGGCTCGTATTCGTGCGTCCACGCGGTCGAGGAGGCGGCTTTCCCGGCGGTCGCTCTCGGCCACCGGTTCGGGGTGCCGGTGATCTACGACATGCAGTCGAGCCTGCCCGAGCAGCTCACGAAGCACGTGGCCTTCCGGAGCTCGGTGGCACAGGCGGGGCTCAAGCGGGCGGAGCGCTGGCTCTTGCGGCACGCCGACTCGATCGTGAGCAGCGCCGGGCTCGCCCAGAAGGTGCGGGCGGTGGTGCCCAACGCGCGCCTGCGGGAGTGGCGGTTCGCGAGCGCTCTGCCTCCCGCTCCGCCGGAGGAGACCGCGGCCCTGCGGCGCGACCTGGGCATCCCCGCGGGACGGCCGGTCGTCCTCTACAGCGGCACGTTCGAGCCCTACCAGGGGCTCCCCGAGCTCCTGACCGCCATCCCGCACGTCCAGGCGGAGATGCCGGACGTGACGTTCGTTCTGGTGGGGGCCGAGGAGTCCGGGGGGACGACGATCGAGCGCGGACACGTGGACCTGGTCCGTAGCGGCACCCTGCGGGTGGTGCGGCGCCAGCCCCGCGAGAGAATTCCTCTCTTCCTCGCGCTCGCCGACGTGGTCGTGTCTCCCCGCGCCTACGGGGACAACCTGCCGCTCAAGATCTTCGACTACCTGGCCGCGGGCAAGCCGATCGTGGCGACCGACATCCCCGCGCACCGGGCGCTTCTGGACGAGGACCGCGCCCTCCTGACCCGCGCCTGGTCGCCGGAGCTCGCGAGCGCCATCGTTCGGCTGCTCCGGGACAAGCCGCTCGCCGCCCGGCTGGCCGCCGCCGGGCGCACCTACGGAGAGGAGCGCTTTGGCTGGTTCGAGTTCGTCCGCTCGGTGGGAGACCTCTACCGGGAGGTGAACGGCCATGGGGCCGCGGCCTGAAGAGGACCGCAGGCTCAGCCGGACCGCGCTCGCCGCGCCCGTCCTCATCCTGATCGCGGGCACGGTCGCGCTCCTCTGGTGGAAGCCCGCGGTCCAGTCCCCCAACGTCCACCTCCTGGCCGACGCCGCCGCGAGCTACCTGCTCGTCTGGGGAGCGGTCCTTCTGGTGAGCCGGCGGACACCGGCCGAGACCGCCAAGGGCTTCGCCGTCACTACCGCCACGCTGCTGCTCCTGGTGGGGCTCCTGGAGACCGCCGCGCTCGGCGGCGTGGTCGATTTCCGGGAGGTCTTCGCGCGGCCGCTCCCCGAGCCGTGGGACAACCCCGGCAACGTGACCGACCCGGTGCTCCTCCACATCCGCAAGCCGCACTCGGACTTCGTCTGGAACGGCGTGCGCTATCAATACGATCGGAACGGCTTCCGCAACCGGGAGGACTCCCGGGCGGCCGACGTCGTGGTCGTGGGCGATTCGTTCATGGAGGGTTGGGAGGTCCCCCAGGACGCGATGGCCTCTTCCCGGCTGGGCCGGGCGCTCGGGCGCCGGGTGGTGAATCTCGCCCAGTCCGGCTACGGACCCCAACAGGAGCTCGAGGTGCTCCGGCGTTTCGGGCTGCCGCTCGCGCCCAAGGTCTGCATCTGGGGCTTCTTCGAGGGCAACGACCTGGGGGACGTCTACCGTTACGAGGAGGCGCGCCGGAACTGGGGATCGCTCGTCGGGACCCCGTTTTCCCAGCGGTCGTTCCTGCGCAACGCCCTTCCCGCGGTCCGCCGGCTGACGGGCCTGGACGAGGGGGCACAGGAATCCATGAAGCGGATGCGGAACCGGTCGTGCCTCGTCCGCGAAGGCGATGGGCGGAGCGTCCCGATGTACTTCTGGTACGAGGGTTATTTCCTCTCGGAGAAGGATGAGGCGTCCCTCCGGGAGGTCCGGCGCTTGCTCAGGCAGGCGGCGGACCTCTGCCGCGCCCGGGGGACCGATCTGCTGGTCGTCTTCATCCCGGTGAAATACCGGGTCTACCGCCGGGCCATGGAGTGCGACACCGGCGCCGAGCCGCGCTACTGGGTGGAGAACGCGCTCCCGGGAAGGCTGGAAGCGATCGTGCGGGAGGCCGCGCCCGGAGCCGGGTATCTGGACCTCACCCCGCCGCTCGCGGCGCGGGCCGGGCACGGCGGGCTCCTCTACTTCCCCATCGACACCCACTGGACCAACGCCGGGCACGCGGTCGCGGCTGCGGAGATCGCCCGCGATCTGGAGCGGCGCTCCTGGTGAAAGAAGGAGGGCGGGTGGCGGGGGCTTTGGGCGCGCTCGGCCTCGGCGCGCTGTCGCTCCTGCTCTGGCTGCCGCGCCTCTCGGGGCCGATCGATCTTCGCTACGACGCCGGGGTCTATTACGTTCTCGGCACCGCGCTCACCGAGGGGAAGGGATACCGGCTGCTCTACGAACCCGGCGAGATCGAGGCGATCCAGTATCCGCCGCTCCTCCCCGTCCTGATCGCCGTCCACCAGAAGGCCCTGGGCACGAGCGATCCGAGCGTCGTGGGACGGGCCTTGCGGATCACGTTCTTCCTCCTCTTCACGGGCTGGCTGCTGGCCGTCGACCGGGTGGCCGCGCGGTTCCTCCCCCGGCTCGGAGCGCTGGTGGTTGCGGCCGTCAGCGGGCTTTACTTTCACAATTATTTCCTCTCGGATTTCTGTTTCGCCGAGCTGCCGTACGCCTTCCTGACCGCCCTTTTCTTCGGCGTGCGTGGCGAGGGGTGGAAACGGGAGGCGGCGAGCGGAGGGCTCGCCGCGGCGGCCTGCCTCGCGCGGTCGGCGGGGATCGCGCTCCTCGCCGCGTGGATCGCGGAAGCCCTCTTCCGCCGCCGGCCCCGGCAGCTTGCCGGACGCGCGGCGATCGCGCTCGCGGCCGTGCTCTCCTGGCAGGCCTATCTCGCGGGGGTGACCGCGAGCGACGAATATAAAAACCCCGTCTACGCCTATCAGCGCGCCGCGTACCAGTTCCACAACGTGGGATACCTCACGAATCTCGCGCTCGTCGATCCCTTCAAGCCGGAGGCGGGCCGGATCTCCGCCCGCCAGCTGGCCGGCCGGTTCTTCGGGAGCCTCGTCCCCATTCCCCTGCACCTCGGGGAGGCGGTGTCGTCCACCGAAGGCTTCTGGGTCTGGGTGCTCTCGAAGGTCAGCGCGCGGGCCGGCCTGCCCGCGGTACCCCGGTGGGCGATCGCGGCGGTCCTGATCGGCCTGGGAGCGTTGACGGCCGCGGGGGCCGTCCAACTCGCGCGGTCGGGCGAGATCCTCATCCCCCTGTATCTTCTCGCCTCGGTGCTGCTGATCTGTCTCACCTCGTGGCCGGGGCATACCCCGCGCTACCTGGGGCCGCTCACGCCTTTCCTCGCGATCTGCCTGGCCCGGGCGCTCTTCGCCTTCAAGAGGCGGGCGCCGGCCGCCCTGGTCTTCGCGGCGGTCCTCGCCGTGCAGGCGGGGACGGCGTACCTGGTCTTCAGCCGGTCTCACGAGCCGGTGGCGTACCGGGACCTCCGGGGGGTGGAACAGCGCTACCGGCTGTTCTATTACAACCGCGACTGGAGGCAGTTCGACCGGGCGCTCGACTGGCTGCGCGACCGCGCGGCGCCGGGCGACGTCGTCGCCACCTCGACGCCCGAGTGGGTCTATCTGCGGACCGGCCGGAAGGCGGTGTTTCCACCGTTCGAGGCGGACCCCGCACGCGCGCTGGGGCTTCTGGACTCGGTGCCGGTGCGCTATCTGATCGCCGATCACTTCGAGTTCCTGGACGTGATCGGCCGCTACGCCCTGCCGGCCGTCGAGCGTTTCCCGGGGGGATGGACGCTCATCTATGCGAGCCCGGATGACCAGATCCGCATCTACCAACGTGTCGGCCCGGGGGAGGAGGGAGCGCGTGGAACCTGACCGGGGCCGCCGGGCGGACGCTTTCGCGTGCGCGGCCCTCGTCGCCCTGTCCGTCGCGCTCTGGCTCCCCCGCTTCGCGGGACCGATCGATCTGCGCTACGACGCCGGGGTGTACTACGTGCTGGGCTCCTCGCTCGCCGAAGGAAAGGGGTACCGGCTGCTCAATGAGCCGGGAGAGATCGAAGCGATCCAGTATCCGCCGCTCCTGCCGCTCTTCGTGGCCGCCCACGAGCGGCTGGCCGGGAGCGCCGAGATGCACACCCTGGGGCACCTGCTGCGGATTTCGTTTTTCCTTCTCTTCACGGCCTACAGCCTCGCGGTCTACTTCCTGGCGCGGAGCTTCCTCCGGACAGGCCCCGCCTTCCTCGCCGCCGTGGTGAGCCTCTGCCATGTGCTGACGATCTTCATGGGGGATCTCCTGTTCAGCGAGATCCCGTTCGCGTTGACGGCCGTGCTCTGCCTGCTCGCCGCGAGGAAGGCCCGGTCCCTTCCCGGCCGGGCCGGGGCCGGAGCCCTCGCGGTCGCGTCCTATCTGTTGCGCAGCGTCGGCCTGGCGCTCCTCGCCGCCTGGGTGGCCACCGCGGCGCTCGAGCGGCGGTACGGCCGGGCGGCTCTCCGGCTGGCGGCCGCCCTCCTCCCGGTCCTCCTTTGGCAAGGTCATATCGGACGCGTCAAGGCGAGCGAGGAGTACAGACGTCCGGCGTACGAGTACCAGCGGGCCGACTACCAGTTCTACAACGTGGGGTACGTCGAAAACATTACGTTGATCGATTCCTTCAAGCCCGAGCTCGGCCGCGCGGACCTCTCCTTCATGGCGCAGCGGTTCCTCACGAATCTCTCGGCCATCCCCCTCGTGTTCGGCGAGGCCGTGAGCTTCCGGCGGGAGTTCCTGGAGTCGCAGCTCAAAAAGATTGAGAAACGGGTCCCGTTCTTTCCCTCCTCCTCTCTCCTGGCGACGATCGCCTTCGGCATCCTCGGGATGCTGATCTTTCTGGGATTGTTCCTTCTTCTCCGCGCGCGGGAATGGATGCTGGTGCTCTACGTGGCGGCCTCCGTGGGGCTCGTCTGCCTCACCCCCTGGCCGCAGCAGTTCATTCGCTATCTGACGCCGCTCCTCCCGCTCCTCGCGATCGCTCTCGGGGTGGCTCTCACCACGCTTTCCAGGACCCGGAAACCCGCGGCGTGGGCGGCCGGCGGGATCGTCGCGCTGCTCCTCGCCGGGCAGGCGCTCGCGCTCTGGCACGTGTACACGCGGTTCCACCACCGGGTGCGCTATACCGATTCCCAGGGAACCGAGCGGCGCTACCGCCTGTTTTTCTACGGCCGCTCCTGGCCGGCGCTCGACGAGTCGCTCGACTGGCTGCGGGCCCGCTCCGCGCCCGGCGACGTGATCGCCACCTCCTGCCCCCACTGGACCTGGCTGCGGACCGGGAGGAAGGCCGTAATGCCGCCGTTCGAGCCCGATCCCGCCGAGGCGGAGCGGCTGCTCGACACCGTGCCCGCGGCCTGGGTGATCGTCGACGAGCTCGAGTTCACCGACGTCTCCCGGCGCTACGCGGCCCGCATGGTCGAGGCGCGTCCGCAATCGTGGAGAAAGGTCTATACGTCGCGCTCGGGCGAGGTGCGCGTCTACCGGCGAGAGGGAAAGACGGCGAGACCGCCCGGCGGCGCGAAATAGAGCAGCTCTTCGGTGTTGCGCTTCTTGTCCGCGAGAAGGGTGGCGTTCTCCCGCATCCACGCCTCCTCGGGCGTCCCTTCTCCGAGGAGATGGACC
>DATEIO010000647.1:0-2313 GCA_035278895.1 Thermoanaerobaculia bacterium
TCTTCACTCGTGGGGTGGTTCAGCACGGAGGGATCGTCCTCGGCCTTGGCGCCCAGGTGGACGAGCAGGGTGGCGTCGCCGCCGTCGTCCAGGATCATGTTGGCCGTGCCTTCGGGGAACTCGAAGATCCTGTGGGTGAAGTCCCAGTACTCCGCGAGGCTCTCGCCCTTGTAGGCGAAGACAGAGGTGCCCCCATCGGCGATGGCCGCGGCGGCGTGGTCCTGGGTGGAGAAGATGTTGCAGCTCGCCCAGCGCACCTCGGCGCCGAGAGCGTTCAGGGTCTCGATCAGCACCGCGGTCTGGATGGTCATGTGGAGCGAGCCGGCGATGCGCGCGCCCTTCAGGGGCTGGCTCGCCTCGAGCTCCTTGCGGATGGCCATCAAGGCCGGCATCTCGCCCTCGGCGATGGCGATCTCCTTGTGGCCCCAGCCGGCCAGGGAGAGATCCGCAACGTGGTAATCGGTGAAGGTGGACTTCTTGGCTTCGGTCGGCATGGCGACGGTCATGATTGACCTCCTCAGAGGATCCGGGCGGGAGCGTCCGCTCACCAGGCCCGGGAAGGGTTGAGGTGAGCGCCGTTTCCTTGGAACCCGGTCATGGCCGGCGTCCGAGCCTGGGAGGGGAGCCTCCTGCAACGCTCCTCGGACGAGGCAACGAGTCTACCTGATCGGGCGCAAATTCTCAAGAGGGGGACCGGCACTGTCGCCCAGTGTCCGACATACCTCCGACATATCGCCGGGTATGTCGCGACAGTTCCACCAGGACCCCGGGAGGCCGTTTTCCCGGGCTTTCTTCCCTGGCACCCGCCTTGCCTTTCACCACTGAGAACACACTCCTTGAAATTCCAGGCCGACAGGCCTTGGCCCCCATATTCACCGTTTTCTCATTTGGAGGATTTCCATGCCACGCTTGTCATCACCCATCGAGTCCCTGAAAAGCCATTACACCGTCGTCGTGGTCGGGTCGGGGTACGGAGGCGGGATCGCCGCGTCCCGGCTCGCTCGTGCCGGCCAGCAGGTCTGCCTGCTGGAGCGCGGGCGCGAGATCATCCCCGGGGAGTACCCGGCGACCGAGGTCGAGGCCCTGGAGGAGCTCCAGTTCAACACGCCCGACGGGCAGATCGGCTCCCGCCTGGGGATGTTCGACTTCCACGTCAACGAGTCCATGAACGCCGTGGTGGGCTGCGGCCTGGGCGGCACGTCGCTGATCAACGCCAACGTCGCGTTGCGCGCCGTGCCCGGCGTGTGGGACGACCCGCGGTGGCCGGCCGAGGTGATCGCCGACCTGCCGACGCGCGTCGAAGCCGGATACCGGGCGGCCGAGGCCATGCTCCGCCCGAACCCGTATCCGGACAGCTACCCGTCGATCGCCAAGCTCGATGCCCTCCGTTCCTGCGCCGAGTCGACCGGCGACGGCCCGTCGTTCTACCGGCCGCCGATCAACGTGACGTTCGAGGACGGCCCGAGCCCCGCGGGCGTGCCCCAGAAGGCTTGCGTGAACTGCGGCGACTGCGTTTCCGGCTGCAACTATGGAGCGAAGAACACGACCCTCATGAACTACCTCCCGGATGCCTGGAACCACGGCGCCGAGATCTTCACCGAGGTGTCGGTCCGCTCGCTGGAGCGGCGCGACGGGCGCTGGGTGGTGCACTTCGAGCTCTTGGGCGAGGGGCGCCAGAAGTTCAAGGCGCCGGACCTCTTCGTGACGGCCGACGTCGTGGTCGTCTCCGCCGGCACGCTCGGATCGAGCGAGATCCTGCTGCGCTCGAAGCAGAACGGCCTGCCGCTGTCGGACCAGGTCGGCGCGCACTTCTCGGGCAACGGCGACGTGCTCGCCTTCGCGTTCGACTGCGACCGCCCGATCCACGGCATCGGCTGGGGCACCCACAAGCCGGGCGAGCTGCCGCCCGTAGGCCCGTGCATCACCGGCATCATCGACCTGCGGGACACGAAGGACGTGCGCCAGGGATTCGTGATCGAAGAGGGCTCGATCCCTGGGGCCCTGGCGCCGATCCTCCCCGCCTCGTTCGCGGCGCTCGGCCGGCTCGAGGGCGTCCAGATGGCGGACTCCGCGACCGCGCGGGTGGTCGAGCGCTTGAAGGCTGCCGAGAGCCTCGTCCTCGGCTCCTACAAGGGCGCCATCGACAACACCCAGACCTATCTGGTGATGGCCCACGACGGCAGCGAAGGGCAGCTCGAGCTGAAGGACGACCGCCTGCGGATCGACTGGCCCGGCGTGGGCAAGGAGGCGATCTTCCAGACGGTCAACGACAAGCTCCAGCAGATCAGCGAGTGCCTGGGCGGCGTGTTCGTC
>DATEIO010000648.1:0-5497 GCA_035278895.1 Thermoanaerobaculia bacterium
CTCCCGGAGTCTCCGGTCCTGTTCTCCCGGCGCCTCCTGCCCCTGCGCGAGGCCGGAGCCGGGCCGGAGCGGTTCTGGAACCTCTCGGGGCCGACCCTGAACACGCTGGACGTCCTGGACGTCCACCGCCGCCTGCCGCCGCTGGCTCCGGGAGACGGGCTCGCCTTCTGCGACTCCGGGGCCTATTCCATCGCCCGGGCGAGCTCCTACGCGGGGCTCCCTCCGCCTGTCTATTTCCTGACTTCCTCCGGGGAGCCGGTCCGGAGATGACGGGGGCCGCTCTCGTCACCGGCGCTTCAGGCTTTCTCGGGCGCCCTCTGGTCCGTGCGCTGCTTGCCGAGGGACGCCCGGTGATCGCCCTGTGCCGGAACGGGGAGGCGCTCGCGGACCTCCGCCACCCGGACCTCCGGGTCGTCTCCGGAGACCTCCGCGACGCCTCGTCCTGGCGCCCTCTGCTGCGGGAGGCTGCGTCCGTCTTCCACCTGGCCGCCGCGCGCAACCATCCGTCCGTGCGCGCCCGGGAGATGGAAGAGGTTAACGTCACGGCCACGCTCGACCTGGCCCGGAGCGCCGCCGACGCTGGGGTTGCCCGGTTCGTCCACGTGGCGACCGCCCTGATCTACGGCCCGTCGGACGGTCCCGCGAGGAGCGAGGCGGACGGGATCGTCCCCGAAAGGACGTTCGGCGCCTACGCGCGCTCCCGGGCCGTGGCCGCGCAAGAGATCGGGCCGCTCGCGGTGACCATCTGCCCCGCCATCGTCTATGGCCCGGACCACCCGTCGCACCCCAACCGGGTCACTGCGGAGATCCGCCGCCTCCTGCGCCGGCGGAGAGCGCTCCTCGTCGCGGGCGGGAGGGAGCCGCGGAATCTGGTCCATGTCGACGACGTGGTGCGGGGCCTCCTCGCGGCCGAGCGCCTGGGGAAATTGGGGGAGGCCTACATCCTGGGTGGGGAAGAGGTGTCCCACCGGGAGCTCGCCGGGCGCGTGTTCGCCTGCGCCGGAATCCGCGGGCGGCTCCTCTCAATGCCCGCCGGAATGGCCGTCGCGATGGCGGTCCTCGCCGATGGGCTGCGGCGTTCCGACCCGGGTTGCGGCTATGCTACCGGCGCCCGAATGCTGCTCCGCGCCTGGCGTTTTGATTCCGCCAAGGCGCGCCGGGACCTCGGGTTTGAAGCCCGCCCTTTTTCGGAGGGGCTGGCGCATACGATCGACTGGCTTCGTGAAGGGGAGCAGAGATGACGGTAATCGAGGACGCGGTGTCACTGCGTGAGCGCCAGCGCCGGACCTGGGACCGTGTGGCGGGCTCCATGCCCGATTTCTTCGAGGCGCCCAGCACCCAGTACTACCGCCGGTGCGAGATCGCTCTTTTCGAGCGTTTTGCGGGAGATCTCCGGGGCAAGAAGGTTCTGAAGCTCGACCTCTGGAACGAGGCGATCAACACGCGCATCCTGGACTGGGTCCGCTCCCAGGGAGCCGAGACCGTCGGGCTCGACCTCTCCCGGGTCGTTGCCTTCCGGGCGCAGAGAAACGCGGTGCGCAACGGGCACGCTCCGGCTCTCTTGCGGGCCGACATCCGCGAGCTGCCGTTCGCCGAAGGCTCCTTCGATGTGGTCTACACCATGGGGACGATCGAGCACATCGACGAGTACAAAGATGCGATCCGCGAGATCCATCGGGTGCTCCGTCCCGGCGGGCGGGCGATCATCGGCGTGCCGCACAAGTGGGACCTGTTCCTGCGCCCGCTGATGGTGTCAATCCTGACCGCCTTCGGAAAGTACCTCTATGCGCCTGAGAAATCCTTCAGCGCCGGGGAGCTTCGGCGCGACGTCGAAGAGACCGGCCTCCGTGTCGTCGAGAGGACGGGCATTCTCACGGTTCCCGGGTTCCTCCGCATGGCGGACCTGTTCCTCTTCACCCGCAGCATCCCCCTCTACCGCCTGACGCCCCTTCTGCTCGCCCCGTTCGAGCTGGAGACCCGGTGGCGTTTCCTGGGCCGCTTCGGATATCTCCTGACCGTGGTAGCGGACAAGCCCGCGTAGATCGTGCCGGCCATCGCCTTCCTGGTGGGGGTCTTCGTCCCCGTCCTCGTCCTCGCGGCCACCGCGCTCATCCTTGGGCGGACGTTTCGCCGGGAGGCGGGCTGGGCCCTGCAGACCGCGCTCGGTCTTGCGCTCCTCGCTCATGGGGGCCTGTTTCTCGGCTTCGCGGGGCTCCTGAAACCCGGGCCGGTCCTCCTCGCCGTCGCCGCGGTCCACCTTCTCGGCATCCCGGCCTGGCGCGAGGGGTTCAGGGCGCGTCCTCCGGCCGTGGGCCTCGCCGCGGGAGCCGCGATCGTTGCTCCCTTCCTTCTCTTTGCGCTCTATCCGCCCACGGGGTTCGACGAGACGCTCTACCACCTCCCCTTTGCCCGGGCGTTCGTGGCCTCCGGCGGGGTTCCCTTCCTGCCGGATCTGCGGTTTCCGGTGTTCCCCCAGGCCAACGAGATGCTGTTCGCCCTGGTGATGCTGTTCGGGTCCGATGTGGCCACGCACGGGGTGCAGATCCTGATGACGCTGCTGACGGCCGCGATCCTGGTGGGGTGGGGGAGAGAGGCCTTTCCGGAGCTCGGGGGAGCGGCGGGGTGGATCGCCGCGGCCCTGTTTCTCGGCAATCCCATCGTGGCCGCTCTCGCCGGCAGCGGCTACGTGGAGCCGGGGCTCACGCTCTTCGCAACCGCTTCGCTTTACAGCGCGTGGCGCTTCCGGCGGACCGGAGAGCGCGGCTGGCTCGTCCTCGCCGCCGTCTTCGCCGGCACGGCGGCGGACGTCAAATACCTGGGCCTCTACTTTGTCGGAGCCGCCGCGCTGGCCGTGGCCCTGGCGCCCCGGCCGATCGCGTCCCGCGTGCGCGACCTCCTCCTCTTCGGCGCCGTGGCCGCCGCGGTGGTGGCGCCGTGGTACGGCCGGATGCTCATCCACACCGGAAACCCGCTGTTCCCGTTTTTCCCCCAGCTCTTCGGCTCCACTCCCTGGGACCCGCTTCGGTTCCACAGCTTCGCGGCGGGCGGCATCCTTCGCCGGCTGACGACGCTGGCGCGTCTCCCCTGGGACGTCGTGTTTGCGCGGGAGCGCTATGGCTTCCAGCCTCCGTATTCGCCGGTCTGGCTGATCCTGCTTCCGGCGACGGTGCTGGCGGCCTTTCGCGATGCCCGCCTCCGGCGCCTGCTGGGCGTCGCCGTGCTCTACGCGTTCGCCTGCCTGTTCCTCCCTCCGGACAGCCGGTATCTCCTCCCCGCCCTGCCGCTGGTGAGCCTCGCGGCCGCGGGGACGCTCGTCCCCTGGCTTGGCCGTCTCCCTCTACGCCGCGAAGCGCTGGCGTGGGGACTTTCCGCGGCCCTCCTGCTGCCCGGCTGGGCCTACGCGGGCTACCGGATCTATCGCGAGGGGCCGGTCCCGCTCACGCCGGAGGCGAGGGAGGCGTACCTTTCCTGGAAGCTCCCCGTCTATCCGGCCGTCGCCTTCCTGAACCGGACCCATGGGAGCGGCTATACCGTCTGGGGTGTCAGTGCCGAGCGCATGGTCTATCACGCCCGGGGACGTCTCCTGGGAGACTGGATCGGGACCGCGAGCTACTACCGCGTGCTCGCCGGCCTGCAGGGACCGGCGGACCTCCACCGCCGGCTGCGGAGCCTGGGCGCCGGATACCTCCTGGTTCCCGAAGGGGAGAAGAGCCCGGACGCGGACCTGCCGTTCCCCGAAGACGCAGCCTTCCGCCAATGGTTCCGGCCGGTCTATTCTGATCCCCACGCCCGGGTCTACGCGCTGGTCGAAGAGGAGAGGTGAATGGAAGCGTACCGACACATCCCAGGTTTTCTCTCCGGCGAAGAGCTCTCCCGCCTCCGCGGGTTGGTCGCAGAGCACGAGTCTCTGTTCCACGAAGTCCACGGCCGCGGCGGCCTCGGTCCCCGCTACCGCGTGATCGACGGCGACCAGATCTGCTCCGACCTGCCGGAGATCGAACGCTTCGGAAACGCCCGGGTGAGGCCGTGCGCGGAAGAGTTCGCCAACGGGCCGCTCCGCCCTCTGGGAAGCTCTCGGCGGGCGATGCGCGTCCAGGCCTACGAACGGCGGGACCACGGCTTCCGCTGGCACCTGGACGGCCACTCCTACGTGGCGCTGGTGACGCTCGAGAACTCCAACCGCGGCCAGACCGAGTTCATCTCTCCGAGTTTGACCAAGCTCCTGCGCTTCCTGCTCTATCCGTTCTACGCGTTCCCGCAGCTCTTCTCGATCTTCCCCCGGCGGGCCGTCCTGGCCGAGCCCGGAGACCTGCTGGTGATGCGCGGAGCCCGCACGCTCCATCGCGGGATCACGTTGTCGGACGAGGGGGAGAGAATCCTGATCGCCTACACCTACGACGAGCCGGGGAAGAAGCCGAATCCGTTCAGGGATTGGATTGCGCGGCGGTTGAATTATTAGGTCTGCGCCCCCCGCCCGAAACCTCACCCCTGTCCCCTCTCCCATCGCCCTCCCTTCCCCCGGGAGAGGGGGACGCCTGCGAGCGATCTTGCCGTAGGGTGCGCTGTGCGCACGTTCGAGGTGGTCGTGCGCGGAGGCGTAGAGACGTTCCCAGCCCGCAACGCGCCACCGGCTGAAGGCCTGAACGGCGGCCCGCGCACAAACGTCCAAAGGCCCCCACCGGCGGGACGTCTCCTTCGGAGGGCACACCGCCGCGGAGGACGCCACCCATCCGAAGCTCCCAATGCCCCTTCGAGGACAGCGGAATTCCATCGTCATCCGACAACGGTCCGTCGCACGCAGCGGAATTTCATCGCACACAGCGGAATCCCATCGTCACCCGACGACGGCTCGTTGTACGCTGCGGAATTCCATCGCACACAGCGGAATTCCATCGTACACAGCGGAATTCCATAGTCAGCCGACAACGGTCCGTTGCACGCAGCTGAATTCCATTGTACACAGCGGAATTCCATAGTCAGCCGACGACGGTCCGTTGCACGCAGCGGAATTCCATCGCACGTAGCGGAATTCCATCGTACACAGCGGAATTCCATTGCACGCAGCGGAATTTCATCGTCGCCTGGCAAGGGTTCGTTGTACGCAACAAAATTCCGTCTTCACCCGACAACAGTTCGTCCCACATCGCGGGGTTCCATAGCCCGAGGACACCTGCCGTGCGCAACGAGAATCCGTTATCTCCCAACAGCATTTCGCCCGACGCTATGTGACAGCCAAGGACGCCAGACAAAACCCGGCCCAACGGGTCGGGAGAACCCAGCCCAGGGCCGAGGCCGAAGGCCGACGCCCTGGGTCAACAGGCACCCCGCATCCCTGCGGCCTGTAAGGCCGCGAGAGCCCTTCTTCTCGGTGATGGATTGAAACCTCTCGCGGCCCTTCAGGCCGCAGGAATGGATGGCTTCCTGACCCAGGGCATTGGCCTTCGGCCTTCAGCCCTGGGCTGAGCTCTGCCGGCCCGTTGGGCAGGGTCTTTTAGAA
>DATEIO010000649.1:0-2044 GCA_035278895.1 Thermoanaerobaculia bacterium
GCCTTCACGAGGAAGGGCATCACCATCGAGTAGTCGGCCGGGAGGCTCTCCGTGGATTGCCGGTAGGTGTCCTTGTCCACCTTGCCCCAGGTGACCGCTTCGGCCGGCGGGCAGGAGGAGAGCGAGCCTTCGGTGACCGGAGCGGTCACGATCTGGATGTCGAAGGTGTAGCCGCGGATGTTCTCGAGGCCGAGCACCTGGCCCAAAGCCGGCTCGGGCTGGAGGTTGTAGTTCTTCGGCACGCCGCCGCCCAGAATGAGCGTGGCGAGCGCGTGGACGGGGTTTTCGAACAGTCCCCAGAAGTGGTAGGCACAGGCCTCGAAGACCTCGGCGTGAAGGTCGAGCGAGAACTCGTATTTGTCGAGGAGACCAGCCTCCCGCATTGCCCACAGCTTCATGGAATTGAGAAAGAGGCTGCCGTCCGCCGGAGCGCCCACGAGGATCGGGATGGCGAGGCGGTGGCAGGTGGCGAGGAGCCCCGGAAGGATGCCGTTCTTCTCCTCCTGGGCCGCGTAGATCTGGCCGAAGAGGTAGCGCAGCTCGGTCCCGGTCATGCTCTTCTGGAACTCGGGGCGCAGCAGGCAGGCCGTGACGAAGCGGTCCTGCTCGAAGAGCACGTCCTCTTCGAAAGCCATGTCGGTTACGCGGATCGTCCCCTCGTCGCGGAGGGCCGCGTCGTCGCCGAAGATCGGCACCTCGTAGACCGGGTCCTTGTGGCCGTCGAGGCTCCGGTGGCCGTCGTGGTAGCAGACCGCGTCGGTGGTGCTCAAGTAGGCGACCCAGCCGGTTTCGAGGAGCGGGATGAGCCACGCCTGGTGCTGGCCGGAGACCGTAACCGGCCCGGCGATCGCGAGCGTCAGCGGGCAGCCGGCGCCGACCGCGTCGTCCAGGATGTTGTAGAGCCGGCGCAGGAAGGCCCCACCGAACGCCGGAAAGCAGTGGTTCAAGAGGTCGTCCAGCGTCTCGCACTCGTCGACGCGGCGGACCTCGACGCGCCTGCGCACGGCCGGGACGGAGACCGCCGGAGTGCCGTGGGGATCGCGAGGATGGTGAGGGTGCTCGGGATGGTGGGGGTGGTGCGCGCTCATGGCGCGTACGGTATCGGGTTCCCCCTCGGGAGGCAACGCTAGCGGTGCCCCAGCTCCTCGATCCGCGCCACCACGTCGCGGTAGTTCGTGTTGATCCCGTAGATCTCGACGAAGGTCTTGTAGGCCGTGGCCGTGTCGTCGGTCGCCAGGTAGGCGACTCCCAGGTCGTACAGGAGGCCCAGCATGTCCTCCTCGCCCAGGCCCGGGGCTTCCAAGCCGCGGCGGTACCACTTGATGGCGAGCTCGGGGAGCCCCTTGTCCAGGAAGCAGAGGCCGAGCATGGAGCAGCAGAGCACGAGGTGCCGGGGGTCCTTGGAGGCGAGCTGGAACTCGCCGATCGCCTCGTCCAGGAGCCCCATCTCGCGGTAGGCGATGCCCAGGTTGAAGTGGGTGTCGTAGTCCGTGGGCGAGAGATGCTCGGCGACCCCCTTCTTGAACCCCTCGACGATCTCTTCGAGCGACTGCTCGGACGGCGGCACGAGCAGGTCGGTCCCCTGGAACACGCCCTCCTGGGTGAGCTCCTGCTCGATCTCGGCGGCCAGGTCGAAGAAGTCGTCTTCCTCGTCGAACAGCCCGGCCGACTTCTTCCCGCCGTCGTCGGCCAGGCCGCGCGCGGTCTCCGCCTCGTCGAGCCAGCTCAGGCTCTCGCTGTCGTCGAGGCTCGGGGCCGGGGCGGCCTCGAAAGCAGGCAGCGGTGCGGCGCTCAGGGGCTCCGGCGGAGTCCAGTCGAGATCCTCGTTCTCGATCATCTCCCCGATTTCGAGCGGGTTGAACAGCGCCGGGCGCGCCGTTGCGGGCGGTGGCGCCGGGGCCGGCGGTGCGACCGGCGCGGCGGCCACGGGAGCGGGCGGTGGCGGAGCAGCCGGAGCCGGTGTCGCGGGGGCGGCCTTGGGCCGCTTGGGCTTCGAATCCAGGAGCCCGCGAAGCATCTGGTCGATGCCCTCGCCCACGGTCAG
>DATEIO010000650.1:0-2477 GCA_035278895.1 Thermoanaerobaculia bacterium
CCCTACCGAGGGCGAAGCGGAAGGGCAGCGGGCTGACGCGGAACACCGGCGGGCTGATGCGGAGCGCCAGCGGGCCGACGCCGCCGAAGCCGAGCTCGCTCGCCTGCGGGCCCTGCTCGCGGAGCGTACCCCTCCCGAATCACCTTGAAGAGCGGATAGACTCCCTCCGCACATCGAAGAGGGAGGATTCCATGGCCGTCGAGATCACCGGCAAGTACATCGGCAACCTCAAGACCGAGCTGACCCACGGGCCTTCGGGCACCGTGATCCGAACGGCCGCCCCGGTCGACAACCAGGGGGACGGCAGCTCGTTCTCCCCGACCGACCTGGCTGCCACCTCGCTGGGCGCCTGCATGCTGACCCTGATCGCCATCGTCGGTGAGCGCGATGGGATCGACCTGACCGGTCTCTCGTTCCGCCTGGAGAAGCACATGGCGTCCAATCCCAGAAGGATCGGCGCTGTCCCCGTCACCATCCACATGCCCGCGGGCCTCACCCCTGACCAGAGGAAGAAGCTCGAAAACGCGGCGCTCACCTGCCCGGTCCACAAGAGCCTGTCCGAGGAGCTCGAAAAGCCGGTCGAGTTCGTGTACGAGGGGGAGTGACCCGCGACCCCGACTCCGCCGCCCGCGTCCGCGCGAGCTTCGAGCGCCAGGACTTCATGCGCTCCCTGGGCGCCGAGCTCACGCGCGTCGAGCCAGGTTTCTGCGAGATCCGTCTCCCCTATCGCCAGGATCTCTCCCAACAGCACGGCTATTTCCACGCCGGAGCCCTGGGAGCGATCGCGGACAGCGCGGGCGGCTACGCCGCCTTTACTTTGATGGGCGCGAACGATTCAGTATTGACCGTCGAGTACAAGCTGAACCTGGTAGCCCCCGGCCGGGGAGAGCTCGCCATCGCCCGCGCGCGGGTCGTCCGCCCGGGGCGCACGCTCACCGTGTGTCAGGCAGAGGTCTTCGTCGTCGCGGACGGTGCCGAGACGCTCTGTGCCGTGATGCAGCAGACGGTGATCCGGATGGAGGGGCGGCCGGACTACCGATCATAGTGACCGCCGATCGCAAAGATGTAGATGTGCTCGTCGTCGAAGCTGTAAACGAGGCGATCGCGGAGCGAAAGGCGGCGAGACCAGAGCCCGCTCAAGCTGTGCTTCAATGGCTCCGGTTTCCCGGTCCCTGTCGCGGGATCGTCCCGCTGCATCTCTTTGAGCTGGCGACACAACACCTTATGGAGCGCGGGATCACGCGATCGCAGGTTTTCGTACTGCTCCCAGGTATCGCCTTCAAACGTGATCGAGCGCATCCAACTCTTCCGGACTGGGCGTATAGCCCGTGCCCTTCTGGTGAGTGCGCAGGGATGCAGCAATCTGCCGCATCAGCGACTGGTTCTGGAGAACGTACAGAGTCTCCTGCTCGCTCTCCCAATCCTGAGCACCGATCACGACGAAATCCTCTCCCGTACGCCGGGTCACCCGCAGCGGAGCATGGTCCTGGATAACTTCATCCACCGAGGCTTTCAGGTTGCTTCGGAACTCGTTGACCGTGATCTCCCGAACAGCGCTACGCTTCGTCATCGGACCTCCAATCTTCTCGTGAACTGTACCGTACCTCGGTACGGTTCATCAACTCCCATGCAATTGTCACCGGGACACTGACTCCACCGCCCGCTCCACCCCCTCGTCCCGCCCTTCCGCGATCCCCCGGATCGTCCTCACCGCCGGGATCGCCGGCGCCACCCCGACGGCGTGAAAAGGCGAGCCGTCGTACCGGAGGACGCGCTGGCCGGTCCAGCCGGCTCTCCAGCCTCCGGGGAGGGTGACGCGGTTGACGGAGCCGTTGCAGGCGCCGGACCGTTCTCCCACGATGGCAGCCAGGCGGTGGTGCTCGATCATCGCGAGGAGAGTCTCGCAGTAGCCGGTGCAGCGGGCGTCCACGAGGACGGCCACCTTGCGGAGGCGCGGAGCGCGGGGCGCGATGTTCCAGAAGGTGGTCAGCCATTGGACTTCCCGGTGGTCGGGCTTCATCACGACCGGGACCTGCCAGCTCGGGCTCATGAGGGTGCGGTCCGTGAGATGCGAGAGGAGGACGTTCGACACGTTCGCGCCCCGGCGCAGGTCGAAGACCACGCCTTTCGCGGCGGCGAGGCGTGGCAGGAGATCGCCGAATTCCTCCTCGGAGATCCGCCCGAGATCCACGTAGACCACGTCCGGCCGAGGCTCGGCCACGGCAGCGAGCGGTGTGCCGGAAACCTCTCCGTAGGCGGCGCTCCTCTCGAGGACGGCGTCGAAGGGAGCGGCGCCGGGCCGCTCGATCCGGAGCTTCACCGAAGAGCCCGGCGGCCCCGCGGCCAGGAGATCCAGGGCCAGCCACGTCCGGGACTCGGGTGTGGCCCCGGAGGTCCGGGCCACGGCTTCCTCCAGAGCCTCCGCCGCCGGCCGGCCCTCGATCGCGACGACGACGTCGCCCGGACGGAGGTCTCCG
>DATEIO010000651.1:0-2853 GCA_035278895.1 Thermoanaerobaculia bacterium
CCTTGACCAGGAGACGCTCGCGCTCTTCGCGGGGCAGCAGGTGGATTTTTTCGACGACCTTGACGCGCCACGGCTCGGGCAGCGGTGCTCTCATTGGAATCTCCCCCTCAAAAGCCCACCGCGAGCGCGGCAGGACAAATTTACAACAATCTATGAATCGACAAACTACGTCGGATTGTCCTAAGAGTGCCGCAAGTCCCGCCAGGCGGGACAGTGCCTCAAGGGTTCACTCGAAGATCTGCGTGAGCGCTATCGAGAGACCCGGCAAGAGAGGGGTCTCCAACCAGTCCCCCGCCGCGGTTGACAGCTCCCCGACGGGTACGAGCCTTCCGTTGCGGAACCGATGGACCCGAATCGTTTCCGCGTCCGGATCGGCCATCCAGTACTCGCGAACGCCTGCGGTCTCATAGAGCTCGTGCTTGCTCGTCTCATCCGTCCTCCGGGTGGAATCGGAGAGAACTTCGATCGCCAGATCCGGAGCGCCGAAAGCTCCCCTCTCCTGACTGATCGCGGAGCGTTCTCTGGAGATCACGAGGAGGTCCGGCTGGACGACGTCCCAGTCGGAGAGGATGACATCGAAAGGGGCCAACAAGACTTCGCCCAGAAGACTCTGCTCAAGAAAAAGGCGAAGGTGGAGGTAGAAGTTACCGACCGTCCTCTGATGACGTCGGCTGGGCGCGGGTGACACGTAGTGCTCTCCTCCGATGATCTCGTGGCGGTTGCCATCGTCCGGGAAGAGCAGGTAGTCCTGGTACGTGTACTTGGGCTTGCGTGCTGGCGTCGCCATTTCCCGGTCCTCGAATCGCCGGAGGGCACATCCCGGCATGTCCCTACGATACCACGCCCGTGAGGAGACGGCGAGGCCCGGCTGGTCCCCGCCTCAGGGTGGTTATACCATCCCCCCGCCATGACCATCCCCCCCTCCACCCCCCTGATCGAGCTGCGCGGCCTCGCCAAGGAGTACGAGGAGGGCGGGAAGCGGCGGATGGTGCTGTGCGACACGAGCGTCTCGATCGCGCGCGGGGAGCTCGTAGTGCTCGTGGGGCGGAGCGGGTCGGGCAAGTCGACGCTTCTGAACCTGCTTTCGGGGATCGACCAGCCGAGCGCGGGCGAGGTGGTGATCGACGGCGTCTCCCTTTCGACGCTCCCCGAGCGGGAGCGGACGCTCTTCCGGCGCGACAAGATCGGCTTCGTCTTCCAGTTCTTCAACCTGATCCCCACGCTCACCGTGGAAGAAAACCTCCTCCTCCCCCTGGAGCTCAAGGGCAAGGTGAGCGCGGCGGAGCGGCAGGCGGCGCTCGGGCTTCTCGAAGAGGTGGGCCTCGCCGACCGGGCGGGGAGCTATCCGGACCGCCTCTCCGGCGGCGAGCAGCAGCGGGTGGCGGTCGCGCGGGCTGTCGCCCACGATCCCCTTCTCGTGCTGGCGGACGAGCCCACGGGCAACCTCGACCTCGAAACCGGGCTCCAGGTGCTGGGGATTCTCGAGCGGTTGACCCGGCAGGCGGGAAAGACCATGGTGATGGTCACCCACAGCCCGGAGGTGATGGGGATCGCGGACCGGGTGTTCCGCATCGAAAGCTGCCGGCTGGTGGAGACGAAGGATTGAGCATCCTCCGGCGGTCGAGCCTGCGCTATCTCGTCCGCCACCCCTGGCAGATGGGTCTCGCGGTGCTGGGCGTCGCGCTGGGCGTCGCGGTGGTGGTCTCGATCGATCTCGCGAACGCGAGCGCCCGCCAAGCCTTCACCCTTTCGACCGAGGCGGTCACCGGCCGCACGACCCACCAGGTGACCGGCGGACCCGAGGGGCTGCCCGACGAGGCGTTCCGGCGGCTGGTGATCGAGGCCGGGGTGGACCGCGCGGCACCGGTCGTCGAAGACTACGTGACGCTCCCCAAAACCCTCCGGCAGCCCGCGCGGGTGCTTCACCTGCTGGGGGTCGATCCCTTTTCCGAGCGGCCGTTCCGCCCTTATCTCGCTGGAGCCCCGGAGGGCGGCTCGCGCGAGGCGGGGACGAACGTGGACCTGGCACCGCTCCTCACCCGCCCGGGCGCGGGGGTGCTCGCCGCGGCCACGGCGCGGGAGATGGGGATCCGGCTGGGGGACTCCTTCCGCGTGCGCTCCGGCGGCGTGGAGAGGACCGTGACGCTCGTGGGGACGCTCGAGCCCGAGGACGAGAACACCCGCCGGGCATTGGCCGATCTCCTGGTCATGGACATCGCCGCCGCCCAGGAGCTTCTCGGCAGGATCGGGCGGCTCGACCGGGTCGATCTGATCGTCCCCGAGGGAGCGGCCGGGGACCGGATGCTCGAACGGGCCGGGGCGGTGCTGCCGCCGGGCGCCCAGATCCTCCCCGCCGGCTCGCGGGCGCAGACCCTGGAGGAGATGACGCGGGCCTTCCGTCTGAACCTGACCGCCCTGTCGCTCCTCGCCCTCGTCTGCGGCGTTTTCCTGATCTACAACACGATGACCTTCTCGGTCGTCCAGCGGCGGACCCTGATCGGAACGCTCCGGGCGCTCGGAGTGACGCGGCGGGAGGTCTTTTCGCTGGTTCTCGGCGAGGCGCTGGCCGTGGCCGTCCTCGGCACTGCGGCCGGGCTCGGCGTGGGCGTGCTCCTCGGCCAGGGGCTCGTCCGCCTCGTGACGCAGACGATCAACGACCTCTATTTCGTAGTCACCGTGCGGGATCTGGCGGTGCCCGCGGCGACGCTCGCCAAGGGCGCAGCGATCGGGATCGGCGCCACGCTCCTCGCCGCTCTGGCGCCGGCCTTCGAGGCGACCCAGGCGCCGCCCCGGGCGGTGCTCACACGCTCGGCGCTCGAAGCGCGCCTGCGCCGGGCCCTGCCACAGGCGACC
>DATEIO010000652.1:0-9446 GCA_035278895.1 Thermoanaerobaculia bacterium
CAAGAGGCCGTAACCGATCCCGCGGCCGGGCACGGCGCGCAGCCGCTCCTTGGCGCTCACCAGGGCCGCACCGGGATCGGCGCCGCCCGCCTCCAGCACGACCGGGTACAGCGAGGTGAACCAGCCCACGGTGCGCGAGACATCGACGCCGTCGAACAGCGGCTCGCGGCCGTGCCCTTCGAGGTCCACTCTCACGCGCGGCGAGCCGGTCCACTCCGAAAGGGCCCGCGCCAGGGCCGCGAGCAGCGCCTCGTCGATGCGGCTGTGGTAGACCGACGGCAGGGTCTGGAGCAGATCCGTGGTCTCTTCGGCGGTCAGCTCGAAGGAGACCGCGGCCTCGTCGGCCACGAGATTGCCGCCATGGGGTAAATCCACCGGCAGGCCAGGCACGGAAGCCCGCGCCGTCTGCCACCAGAATTCCAGCTCGCCGGCCAGCGCCTCGGCATGCTGCGACAGGCGGCGGGACCACTCCTGGAAGGACGTGGTCTTGGGCGGCAGCGGGGCCTTGCGGTACGCCGCCTCGAAGTCTTCGAGCAGCACGCGCCAGGAGACGCCGTCCACCACCAGGTGGTGGGTCACCCAGAGCAGCCGGGACGGCAGGAACCAGCAGAGGCGGGTCAACGGCCCGGTCCTCAGATCGAAGCCCGCCTGGAGATCCGCAGCCGCCCGTTCGAAGGCCTCTTCCTGGCGCGGCGCGGGCAGACCCGAGAGGTCGACCTGGTAGAACGGTGTCACCGGCTCGGCCGGCGCGTTCTCCTGCCGCCGTCCGTCGAACCGCAGGCGCAGGGCGTCGTGGTGCTCCACGAGAGTCGCCAGGGCGCGCTCCAGGTCCGCGGGAGCGAGGGGCTTCCTGGGCTCCAGCAGCAGGGCCTGGTTCCAGTGGTGGGGATCGGCAACGTCCAGGTCGAAGAACCGGCTCTGGATCGGGGTGAGCGGCACCTCGCCTGTCACCGGCTCCTGCCCGGCGAGAGCGCCGGAGGCGTCCACGGCCGTGGCGTGGAGGGCGAGCCCGGCCACGGTCTGGTGCTCGAAGATCTCCCGCACGGTGAACAGCAGGCCGGCCTGGCGCGCTCGCGCCACGATCTGGATCGAAAGGATCGAATCGCCGCCCAGCTCGAAGAAGTTGTCGGAGACGCCTACCCGCGGCAGGCGCAGCACCTGCGCCCAGACCGTGGCCAGGATCTCCTCCTCGCGGGTGCGCGGCGCCACGTACCCTTCCTTCCGTGCGCCGGGCTGCTCCGGAGCCGGCAGGGCCTTGCGGTCCACCTTGCCGCTGGCGGTCAGAGGCAAGGCCTCGAGCGGCACGAACACGGCCGGCACCATGTAGTCCGGCAGCCGCTCGCGCAGAGACCGGCGCAATTCATCGGCTGCGACGGAGCCGGCCACGTAGGCGATCAGCCGCGACTCGCGGGCCACGACGACGGCCTGGCGGATTCCGGGCAGGGCGGCGAGCGCCGACTCGATCTCCCCCAGCTCGATGCGGAGGCCGCGGACCTTGACCTGGTGGTCCAGGCGGCCCAGGAAGTCGACGGCGCCATCGGGCAGCCAGCGCGCGAGGTCGCCGGTGCGGTAAAGGCGGGCGCCGGAGACGCCGCCGAACGGATCGGGGATGAACTTCTCCGCCGTCAGATCGGGCCGGCGCAGATAGCCGCGCGTCACCCCGGCGCCTCCCACCAGCAGCTCGCCGGCCACCCCGGCCGGCAGCGGCCGCAGCTCCCGGTCCACCACGTAGACCTGGGTGTTCGCGATCGGGCGGCCGATCGGCACCCGGCGCGGATCCTGTCCGGGCTCGCAGACCCAGCGCGTGGAGTCGACCGAGGTCTCCGTGGGCCCGTACTCGTTGTCGAACGCCGCGGGCAGGCGCGCCAGCGCCCGGTCGCGCAGCTCCGGAGTGAGCGCCTCGCCGCCCGAGAAGACCTGGCGCAACGAGGCACACGTCTCGATGCCCTCCTCGGCGAGGAACGCCGCGAGCATCGAGGGCACGAAATGGACGAACGTGACCCGGTGCTCGCGCAAGGTCTTGACCAGATAGGGAACGTCGCCCTGCCGGCCCGGCTCGGCCAGGACCAGCCGTCCCCCGGCCCAGAGCGGGGCGAAGCACTCCCAGACCGAAAAGTCGAAGCCGAAAGACGCCTTCTGGAGCACCGCGTCCCGCTCGTCGAGCCGGTAGACCTTCTGGGCCCAGCCCAGCCGGTTGCAGATGCCCCGATGCGGCACCATCACGCCCTTCGGCCGGCCCGTCGAGCCCGAGGTGTAGATGACGTAGGCCAGGTCGTCGGGGGACACCTCCGCTTCGAGGGGCTCTCCCAGATCCTCGCCGGCATCCCAGCGCCCATCGAGCGGGACCACCGAGAGGCCCTCGGCCGGCACCCGCTCGCGGAGAGACTCCTCCCGCAGCAGAACCCGGGCGCCCGAGTCGTCGAGCATGAAGGCGAGCCGCTCCGGCGGATAGGCCGGATCGAGAGGCAGATACGCGCCGCCCGCTTCCAGGATGGCGAGCATGCCCACCACCATGGCCGGCGAGCGATCGGCGCAGAGGCCGACGATCGCGCCGGGGCCCACGCCAAGCTCCCGCAGGTGGCGCGCCAGGAGCCGCGCGCTGCCGACCAGGCGGCGGTACGTCCAACGTTCCTCCCCCAGCTCTACGGCCACGGCGGAGGGCGTCCGGGCCGCCTGGAGGGCGACCGGGTGATGGAGGCACCCCTCCGCGAGCCCGGGAACCCGCGTGTCGTTCCACTCTTCCAGGATCTGCCGCCGCTCGGCCGCGGTGAGCAGCTCGAGCTCGCCGACGCGGGCATCCGGCGCTTCGGCCATGCCGGCGAGCAGCGTGGCGAGGTGCTGCAACAGGCGCGGCGCCGCGCCCCCATCCACGCGGGCGCGGTCGGTCGCGAGGTGCAGGGTGATCCGGTCCCCCGCCGTCAAGACCAGGGTGACGGGATAGTTGGTGCTCTCGAAGCTCTGCAGGTCGCGCAGGCCCAGGCCGGAGGAAGCGGCGCCGTCCGCGTCGGGGTAGTTCTCGAACACGTAGAGCGTCTCGAAGAGCGGCGAGCCGGCGGGCACCTCGCTCCAGCGCTGGATCTGGGCGAGCGGGGTGTGCTCGAGCTCCTGGCGCGCGATCTGGCGCTCCTGGAGGCGTTGCAGCCAGGGGACCAGGGGCTCAGCGCCCGGGACCCGCACCCGCACCGGCAGGGTGTTGACGAACATGCCGACCATGGTCTCGACGCCGGGCAGAGCGGCCGGACGGCCGGAGACCACGCCGCCGAAGACCACGTCCTCGTCGCTGCCGTAGCGGCCGACGAGCGCGGCCCAGGCGCCCAGGGTGACGGTCTGGAGCGCCAGCTTGTGCCGCGCCGCCAGGGCCTGCAGCTCCACCGAGACCTCGCGGGAGAGTTGGATCTCGTGCTCGGCCTGCCCCGCGGCCCGTTCCACGCCGAGGAGGCCGCCCAGGGCATTGGGAGCCGTGAACCCGGCCAGCTCCTCGCGCCAGAACGGCTCGGCCTTCGCAAGATCCTGTTTCTGCAGCCAGACGACGTAGTCGCTGAACGGCCGCGCCGGAGGCAGAGCCGCCTTCCCTGTGTAGACCGCCGCCAGCTCCTGCACCAGGAGGGGGAGCGACCAGCCGTCGAGCAGCAGGTGGTGGGACGTCCAGAGGAACCGGAGCTCGCCGTCCGTGCGGATCAGGAAGAAACGCAGGAGCGGCGCCCTGTCCAGGGGAATCGGAGCGTACCGGTCGCTCTGCCGCAGCGCTTCGAAGCGGCGCTCCTGCTCCTCCGCGGAGAGGCCGCGCCAGTCCAACTCCTGCCAGGGCAATTCGTAGCTCTTGCGGACGACCTGCCGGGGCTCGTCGAGACCTTCCCAGAGGAACGCCGTGCGCAGCACCGTGTGGCGTTCGACGAGCGCCTCCCAGGCCTGCCGGAACCGCGGGAGATCGAGATCCGCGGGCAGCGTGCAGGTGACCTGGGTGATGTAGACCCCGGACCCGGGCGCCATCAGGCTGTGGAACAGCATGCCGCTCTGGAGCATCGTCAGGGGGTAGACGTCCTCGACGTCCTTCCAATCCGGAAGGAGCGAAGCCAGCTGCTGGAACGCGTGCAGGTCGAGCCCGGCCTTGGGGAAGTCGGAGGGCGTGAAGACCTCCTCGCTCTCCCGGGCGTGCCGGATCAGCTCCCGGAGCGCCCCGGCATAGGCCGCGGCCAGGCGCTCCGCGGTCTCGCGGCGATGCATCCGCGAGCCATAGATCAACGTCATCCGGAGCCGGCCGCCGGCCACCAGGCCCGCGATCTCCAGCCGGTGGATGCGGTGGGCGCGCGGGCTCCGGCTGGGACCGACCGCGTCCGTGGAAGCCCGGAAGAGAGAGCCTTCCGCGGCGCCGGCCTGGCCCAGGTAGTTGAACAGGATCTCGGCCGGCGGAGCCGCTTCGAGAAGGCCGGCGGCCTCGAGCAGGCCGTGGCCGATCCCGCGCCCGGGCAAGGCGCGCAGCCGCTCCTTCGTGCTCACCAGGGCTTCGCCGGGGCCGGCGCCGCCCGCCTCCAGGACGACCGGGTACACGGAGGTGAACCAGCCCACGGTGCGCGAGAGATCGACGTCGTCGAACAGCGGCTCGCGGCCGTGCCCTTCGAGATCCACCCGCACGCGCGGAGAGCCGGTCCACCCCGCAAGAGCCCGGGCCAGGGCGGAGAGCAGAGCCTCGTCGATGCGGCTGTGGTAAACCGCCGGCAGGGTCTGGAGCAGGTCCGTGGTCTCTTCGGCGGTGAGCTCGAAGGAGACCTGGGCCTCATCGCCCACGAGATCGCGGCCGGCGAGGAAATCCACCGGCAGCGGAGGCACGGCCACTTGAGCGGTCTCGCGCCAGTGGTCCAGCTCGCCAGCCAAGGCCCCGGCGTGCCCGGCCAGGCGGCGCGCCCACTCCCGGAACGACGTGGTCTTGGGCGGCAGGGGGACCTGGCGGTACGCCGCCTCGAAGTCTTCGAGCAGCACGCGCCAGGAGACGCCGTCCACCACCAGGTGGTGGGTCACCCAGAGCAGGCGGGACGGCCCGGCGCCGGTGTTGAACAGGACGAGGCGCGTGAGCGGTCCGGCGGACAGATCGAAGCCTGCCTGGAGAACCGCGGCTTCGTGAGGCGCGGGCAGACCGGAAAGATCGACCTGATGGAACGGCGTCACGGGCTCGGCCGGCGCGTTCTCCTGCCGCTCGCCGTCGAAGCGCATGCGCAGGGCGTCGTGGTGCGCCACGAGGGTCCGCAGGGCGCGCTCCAGGGCCGCGGGGTCCAGGGGCTCCCGCGACTCCAGCCAGAGGGCCTGGTTCCAGTGGTGGGGATCCGCAAAGCCCTGTCTGAAGAACCAGCGCTGGATCGGGGTGAGCGGCACCTCTCCTGCCACGGCCCCCTGCTCGGCTCCGCCGGCGGTCTCCGCGAGCGTCACGCGATGGGCCAGCTCGGCCACGGTCTGGTGCTCGAAGATCTCACGCACGGTGAGGGCCAGGCCGGCCTGGCGCGCCCGCGACACGATCTGGACGGAGAGGATCGAATCGCCGCCCAGGGCGAAGAAGTTGTCCGTCACCCCCACCCGCGGCAGGCGCAGCACCTGCGCCCAGACCGTGGCGAGGATCTCCTCCTCCCGCGTCCGCGGCGCGAGGTACCCGGACGCCGTGTCCGGAGCTTCCGGAGCCGGCAGGGCCCTGCGGTCCACCTTGCCGTTGACCGTCAAAGGCAGGGCTTCGAGGATCACGAAGGCGGCCGGCACCATGTAGTCCGGCAGCTGGTCGGAGAGCGACTGCCGGAGGTCCGCCGTGGCGACGTCGCCTACCACATAGGCCACCAGATGCCCCTCGCGGACGATCACCACGGCCTGACGGACTCCGGGCAGGGCCGACAGCGACGCCTCGATCTCGCCCAGCTCGATGCGGAAGCCCCGGATCTTCACCTGGTGATCCAGCCGGCCGAGGTACTCCACCTCCCCATTGGGCAGGAAACGGCCCAGGTCGCCCGAGCGGTACAGCCGCGCTCCCCTTCCGGACGGGTCCGGAACGAAGCGCTCGGCCGTCAGCTCGGGCCGGCCCAGATAGCCGCGGGCCAATCCGGCCCCGCCGACCACCAGCTCACCCGGAATCCCGATGGGAGACAGGCTCAGATTCGCGTCCACCACCGCCAGGGACAGGTCGGGAATGGGCACGCCGATCACGCTCCGGGCGTCGGCCGCGGACAACGGATGGTAGGTGACGTGGACCGTCGTCTCGGTGATCCCGTACATGTTGACCAGCCGCGGCTGCGTGTCGCCATGGCGCTCAAACCACGGCGCGAGGCTCGCCGGATCGAGCGCCTCGCCGCCGAAGATCACCAGTCGCAGATCCGTCTCCACGCCGCCCCGTTCGGCATCCACCTGCGCGAGCTGGGCAAAGGCCGAGGGGGTCTGGTTGAGCACCGTGACCCGCTCACGGACCAGCAGATCCAGGAACGTCTCGGGCGAACGGCTCACCTCCCACGGCACGACCACCAGCCGGCCGCCGTAGAGCAGAGCGCCCCAGATCTCCCACACCGAGAAGTCGAAGGCGTAGGAGTGGAACAGCGTCCATACGTCCCGCTCGTCAAAGCCAAACCAACGTTGCGTGGCGTCGAAGAGCCGGGTGACGTTGGCGTGGGGGATCAGAGTCCCCTTGGGGCGGCCCGTAGAGCCCGACGTGTAGATCACGTAGGCCAGGCTCGACGCGTCGCCCAGAGGCGCGAGATCGTGGTCCGGGAGCCCCTGGAGTCTCTCCAGCTCGTCCCTCCCCACCACGATCCGGAGGTCCGCGTCTTCCACGATGAAGGCCGTCCGCTCCCGGGGCGAGCCCGGATCGAGCGGCACGTAGGCGGCCCCGGCCTTGAGCACGCCCAGGATGCCCACCACCAGGTCCGCGGAACGGCCCAGGCGCAGGCCCACGTGGCTCTCGGGGCCCGCGCCCTGCCCGCGCAGCCAGTGGGCCAACTGGTTGGAGCGCCGGTCGAGCTCGCCATAGGTCAAGGTCACGTCTCCGCAGGTGAGCGCCGGGGCGTCCGGGGTCCTCCGGGCCTTCTCCGCAAAGCGGCCGTGGAGCGTCGACGCCGCGGCAAACTCCTCGCGGATCCCTCCCCACGCGAGGAGCTGGCGCTGCTCCGCTTCGCCGAGGAGAGGCAGATCCGCCAGCAGCGCGTCCGCCCGGGTCATGCCGGCGAGCAGCGTGGCGAGGTGCTGGAGCAGGCGGGCCGCCGCCTCCTCCTCGACGCGGGCGCGGTCGATGATCAGGCGCAGAGAGATCCGCTCTCCCGCCGTGAGCATCAGGGTGACGGGATAATTGGTGCTCTCCAGGCTCTGCAGGCTCCCGATCCCCAGGCTGCCGGAGCCGGCGTCTCCGGAGTCGGGGTAGTTCTCGAACACGTAGAGCGTCTCGAACAGCGGTGAGCCGGCCGGGACCTCGCTCCAGCGCTGGATCCGGGCGAGCGGCGTGGATTCGAAGTCGTGCCGGGCGAGCTGGCGCTCCTGAAGGCGCTGCAGCCAGGGCGCCAGGGGCTCGGCACCGTTCACCCGCACCCGCACCGGCAGGGTGTTGATGAACAGGCCGATCATGGTTTCGACCCCGGGCAGGGCGGCCGGACGTCCGGAGACCGCGCTGCCGAAGACCACGTCCTCCTCGCCGCTGTAGCGGCTGACGAGCACGGCCCAGGCGCCCAGGGTGACGGTCTGGAGCGTCAGGTGGTGCCGCGCCGCCAGCGCCTGAAGCTCCGCCGTGACCTCGCGCGAGATCCCGATGCCGTGCTCGGCATAGCCATCCCCGCTCTCTGGCCGGTCGAGGCCTAAGGTGTTGGGGGCGGCGAACCCGGAAAGCTCCCGGCGCCAGAACGGCTCGGCCTTCGCCGCATCCTGCTCCTCCAGCCAGGCGATGTAGTCGCGGAACGGCCGCACCGGCGGCAGCGCCGGCTCTTTGCCTTCGCGGAGAGCCGCGTAGACCGCCTCCAGCTCGCGGACGAGGAGCGGCTGCGACCAGCCGTCCAGCAGCAGGTGGTGGAAGGTCCAGACGAACGCCAGCTCGCGGTCGAGGCGGACCAGGGAGAAGCGCATCAGCGGCGCGCTGTCCAGAGCCAGAGGCGTGTGCCGTTCGCTCTGCCGTAGCGCTTCGAAGCGGCGCTCCTGCTCTTCCACTGGGACATCCCGCCAGTCCAGCTCCTGCCAGGGGAGATCGACGCTCTCGCGGACGGTCTGCCGGGGCTCGTCCAGCCCCTCCCACAGGAAGGCCGTGCGGAGCACCTCGTGGCGCAGGACGAGCCGCTCCCAGGCCTGCCGGAACCGCTGGACGTCGAGATCCGCCGGCAGGGTGCAGGTGACCTGGTTGACGTAGACCCCCGACCCGGGCGCCATCAGGCTGTGGAACAGCATGCCGCTCTGGAGCGGCGTCAAGGGGTAGGTGTCTCCGGAAACCTGCGGAAGATCGGAGGGCATCTCCAGGGCCGTGGCGTGGCGGGCCAGCCCGGCCACGGTCGGGTGCTCGAAGATCTGCTTGACGGTGAACACCAGGCCGGCCTGGCGCGCCCGGGCCACGATCTGGACGGAGACGATCGAATCGCCGCCCAGCTCGAAGAAATTGTCGGTCACCCCCACCTGCGGCAGGCGCAGGACCTGAGCCCAGACGTCCGCCAGGATCTCCTCCTTCCGCGTGCGAGGCGCCACGGACCCTTCCCGCCCGGTGGGCAGCTCCGGAGCTGGCAGAGCCTTGCGGTCCACCTTGCCGTTGGCCGTCAAGGGCAACGCCTGAAGCTTCACGAAGGCGGACGGCACCATGTAGTCCGGCAGCCGCGCGGAGAGCGATCCGCGCAGCTCCGAGGCCTCGGCCTCCCCGGTGAAGTAGGCGGCCAGCCGCTGGTCGCGCACGACCACGACGGCCTCGCGGACTCCGGGCAGGGCCGCGAGCAGCGCCTCGATCTCCCCCAGCTCGATGCGGAAGCCGCGCACCTTGACCTGGTGGTCCACGCGGCCCAGGAAGTCGAGAGAGCCGTCGGCCAGCCAGCGCACGCGGTCGCCCGTGCGGTACATGCGGGCCCCCGGCTCGGCCGAGAGCGGATCGGGCAGGAAGCGCTCGGCGGTCAGGTCCGGACGGTTCAGGTAGCCGCGCGCGAGCAGAGCGCCGCCGATCCACAGCTCGCCGTGCACGCCGGCCGGCACCGGCCCGAAGCCGGGGTCCAGCAGGTAGAGGCGGACATTGCGGATCGGGCGGCCGATGGACACCACGCGTGAGAGCGAAGCGGTCATCAGAGAGCCGGCGCTACACCACACGGTCCCTTCGGTCGGGCCGTACTCGTTGACCAGCGCCACTCCGGGGCGCTCCGCGGCGTGCCGGGCCACGACGGCGGGCGGGCAGGCCTCCCCCGCCACGATGACGGTCTTCAAGGAGTCGATCTGGCCGGGCTCCGCGTGCTCCAGGATCAGGCTGTAGAGCG
>DATEIO010000653.1:0-16288 GCA_035278895.1 Thermoanaerobaculia bacterium
GCAGTTGTCTGCGACCTCGGTCGCCGAGATCTCGCGGTTGTAGACGGCGAAGCGGGCGATAGCGCCGACGAAGCGGAAGAAGCCGTCCCGCGCCGGCTCGCCGATCCGGTAGCGGTCTCCGCCCGTGCGGAAAAGGCCGACGCTCCGGGTTTGCGCTCCCTCGAGCCTGCCGTCTACGTAGAGACGGAGGTCGACGCCGCTCGTCCCGGTCGCTACGACGTGATGCCACCCCGGGCCAGCCGGCGTGGCCGCGCTGACCACGAGCGAGCCGCCGCTCGCGAGCTCGACCTGGTGCTCGAAGAAAACCTGACCGGAGCCATCCGGGCGATGACGGATCTGACGCAAGGCCGTGGTCGTGGCGCCGCTCGTGGTGGTCCGCGCGACGACATTGCGGTTTGCGCTCAGCCCCACGGCGTGCACCCACAGCTCGATCGTGTAGGCTGCTGGCGTGCGCGAGTCCAGGACCTGCAGGACGTCCGCGGTCCCCGGAACATCCGGGTAGTTGAATCTCATCCGCAGCGGGCTCTGCCGTGTGGCCAGACCCGTCCATCCGCACTGCTCGAAACCCTGGAAGCTCGCCTGCAAGGTACCGCTCACCAGGTCGGTCCAGGCGCAGGAGCCGTTCAGGCTCGCCGTCCCATCCTCGGCGAAGAGGAGAGGAACGTCGAATTGCTTCTTCCAGATTCCATCCACCGGGTCCTTGAAGGTGTGCAGGGGGTCATGAGAGGCGGTATGGGCGGCCCGTAGCGCGTCGAAGCCGAGGATCAAGCCGGAGGTGGCGACTGGCTCGAGCCGCTGCGAAGCGAGATCGATGAACGCGTTGATCGGCCGCTTGCCCATCGCGACTTCGTCCCACTTCTCGACCTGTCTGGTGAGCCGCTGGCTCGAAAAGACGCCGATCAGGCCGCGCGGGTCGTACCAGATATAGGTCATGAACCGGCCGAGATGAGCGATCGATCCTTCGGCCTTGCCGCCCTGGGATTCCGCGTCGTGGCGGGCGCTGAGTCCAAACCCCGCGGCGTGGGAGACAGGGCCGGGAACGAGGTCCGTCTTGAGGAACCGGGCGAGGTCGGCGCGCAGGACGCCCTGGCCGTCGTTCTTGACCATCCGCAGGAACTTGAGCATGTCCCCCATCGTCGAGAACAGCCCGCCCTCGGGCCAGGGGTTCTTCCAGCCTTTGCGCTCCTCGTCCCAGGTCTTGTCGGGCCGCGTGTCGGCCTGGAGCGGCGGAGCGACCTCGACGGGCCGCTGGCCGTTCTCGGCGATTAGATGGACGTCGGCGATGCGCGCGCGCTGCTCCGCAGAAACCTTTTCATCGCGGCTGTGATCCGGCGCCAGGGGATTGTGAACGAGCACGTGAAAGGGATGTGCGGGGTCGGCCACGGCGGCCCAGGGGACGTAGAAGCTGTCTCGCATTCCCAAAGGCCGCAGGATCTTTTCCTGGAGGTAGACGTTGAACGACATGCCGGTCATCCCTTCGATCAGGCGAGCGAGGACGAGATAGCCGTAATTGCTGTAGCCCGATTCTCCCGGTGCACGCCGCAACGGGTATCCCATGACGAAGCGGCTGAGCTTCCAGACCCCGGTGGCCCGGCCGGTCGTCCAGGTGCGCAGGTCCTCGTCATAGGCGCACTCGTCCGTCAACCCGGGCGAGCCGAGCCAGGCGCGGCTCGCCTGCGAGCACGAGGCCGGCAGAGCGACGGGCCGGGACCGCAGATAGGCCCGCGCGTTGCGCAGGAAAAGGCAAGCGTCTTCGGAGCAGCCCGCGCACTGCGTGCAATCGGCGCAGTCGCACGACGGCCAATTCTCGAACCACGCCATGCCCGAGGTGTGCGTCAGGAGGTGGCGTACCGTGATCTGTTCCTTCTGCGGATCGCCCTTGAATGCATCCATGAAGCTGTTCCCGGCAGGTGTAGTAATCGCATGCACCGGCGTGTCGATTCCGGCGGGGAACTTCGCCGGGTACTCCTCGATCAATTTGAGCACGCCCGCCGCGAGAACCGGCTTGCTGACCGACGCCATGTTGACGATGCTCGACGGACCGAGATCGCCCACCGAGCCGAGGACCGGGCTGCCCGGAACGGTCTCGATCGCCCAGGTCGCCCCGGTCGAACCGAGGACGCCTTCCATGCACTGAAGGATGTCGTCATCCGTAGCCCCATGCATCCGGGTGCACGGACCGGACGCCGCCACGGCGCCTCTGCCCTGGAGAAAGGAACAGACGAGCAGAAGCAGGACCGGCCAGACTCTTTTTCGCATGATCGTCGCCTCCTTGGCTGGATCGGGGAGGCCAGACTTGGCTCCCCGGTGAGCCGCAGGCAGGAGGCAACAGGGTTGCCAGGATCCAACCCGATGAAAGCAAAGGAATTTCTCTGAAAAGCCCTCCCGGATTCGGGACCGATCTCCGGCGGATTCAGGGCTGACGTTCCGAAGTCGGGATCGCATCGATGTTGAAGAAATTTAAAACAACGCATATCCTAGGGGTAGGATTCAACCAGCGCCGCTCTGGCGCCCCTTGGAGCTCGGGCACCCTGGCGGCACCGTCTCAGGAGGTCAGTCCATGGTTCGTTCCAGCCTCGTCCTGCTTGCCGCCCTCTCCCTCGCCGCAGCCTCCGCCCAGGCCCAGGTCGACAACCTCTATCTCGGCACCGACGCCGGCAATCCCTCCGTTTCGGTCGGGGACCGCAACACGGCGATCGGAGAGTACGCGTTGTCCTCCAATGAATCCGGCTCGGACAACGTGGCCCTTGGCTTCGACGCCCTCTTCTCCACCACTGACGGCAACTCCAACACGGCCGTCGGCTCCTTCTCCCTGTTCTCCAACACCACTGGCCAGGCCAACACGGCCGTAGGCTCGGGCGCCCTGCCTGCCAACACCTCCGGCGTTGCCAACTCCGGCTTCGGTGTCAACACCCTGAACTCCAACACGACCGGCCAGTCCAACACGGCTCTCGGCTACGAGGCGCTGTTCGCGAACGTCTCGGGCAGCAACAGCACGGCCGTGGGTGCCAACGCTCTGGGCAACGCCACCGGCTCCGGCAACATCGGCCTCGGCCGGCAGGCGGGCTACAACATCACCAGCGGCACCAACAACATCCACATCGGCAATACCGCGCCGGGCAACGAGTCGAACACCATCCGCATCGGCAACACCCAGACGGCGGCGTACCTCGCGGGGGTCAACGGAGCCACCGCGTCGAGCGGCGTGCAGGTCTATGTGGACGCCTCCGGCAAGCTCGGCACCGTCACCTCCTCCAGGCGCTTCAAGGAAGACGTGCGCGACATGAGCGAGGCGAGCGACGCCCTCCTGAAGCTTCGCCCCGTCACCTTCCACTACAAGGCGCCCTACGACGACGGCTCCCGCCTCTTGCAGTACGGGCTGATCGCCGAAGAGGTGGCGAAGGTCGCTCCAAACCTCGTCCAGTACGACCTGACGGGGCAGCCGTTCACCGTCCGCTATCACGCGCTCAACGCCATGCTCTTGAACGAGCTCCAGAAGCAGCACGTCAAGGTCGAGGAGCAGGCGGCCGAGCTCGCGCGGCAGAAGACGCAGATCGAAGAGCAGGAAGCCCGCATCCAACGCCTGGAAGCCCTCCTCTCCCACTGAGAATCCCTCGCCCCGATCCGGAGGCGCCCCCTGGGCGTCTCCGGTTTGATCACTCCGCCGGCAGCTCCAGGACCATTCGGTAGGCCGTCACCTTCCAGGCCGGGTCGTTCATGACGCCCGCGGTTCCGGCCAGGAGGAGCCGGAAAAGCCGCCAGGTCTCCTCGGAGGCTCTGCGGAGGACCTCGTCTTTGTTCTCGACCCAGCGCTGATGTCCGTGCTTCGCCCAGAGGTGGTAGTTGCGCCGGTCATTCCAGACGCCGACGAGTTGGATGGAAGATTGGTCGATGGCTTCCATCAGCTGCGGCATGTAGGTCATGCGGAAGGTGCCGGGCCAGACGTATTTGGTGATGAAGCTGGAGGTCCCGAACGGCACCTTGCCGGAGGCGAAATCGAGATAGATCCGCCCTCCCGGCTTCACGAGCTCGGCCAAGTGCTGCATGACCCGGGGATAGTCCGACAGATCCTCGATCACTCCCATCATGGAGATCGCGTCGAATCTCCGGCCCGGCTGATAGGTGAAGAAATCCTGGTAAAGAACCTGGGCGTCCAGCCCCCGCTCGCGGATCAGATTCGTCACATAACCGAACTGATCCTTCGAGAGGGTGATGCCCTGGCCCCGGACGCCGCGGCTGCAGCAGTACTGGAGGAATCCGCCCCAGCCGTGCCCGACGTCCAGGACCTCGTCTCCCTCCTTCAGCCGGAGCTGCTCGAAGGCGAAGTCGTACTTGCGCCGCGTGCTCGTCTCTAAGGTGTCGTCCTCGCTTTCGAAGAGGCCCGGAGTGTAGGCCCGGTAGTCGCGATCGATGAACAGGAGCTGGATGTTGCCGGAGTCGTAGTGTTTCGCGATCCACTCCGGGTTCAGCCGTTCGCGGCCGAGCAGCAGGGGCTGGAGCCGGCGCCAAGTCTTGATCCACAGCCGGTTGTCCGACAGGAGATTGCGGAACCACATGGCGCGGACCGCGTCGCCCTCGATCTCGAGGTCGCCCCGCACGTAAGCCTCCGCGATGGCGAGCTCGTCCAGGGACTGCAAAGCCTTCGTCCCCTGGCCGTTGCGCACGTGGAGCTCGAAGGCGGGCTCACCTTCGCCCAGGCGAAGGGTCTCCTTGTCGGTACGGAGCAGGAAAGCGCACGGCAGATTCCCGAATCGCGAAAAGAGGCTTCCGATCCCGTCCATCTCCGTCCTCCTGGATGTATTGAAGGAAGGCTGCAAGCAGGGATCTTAGCCTAGAATAGGCCCCACTGTGGAGGAGGGGGGATGCACAAGATCCAGAACATCGCCGGCCGGCTGGTCGAGGTCAGGGTGACGCCGCCCCTGACCCTCGAAGAGATTCAGAAATTTGTTGAAGAGCACAAGGCAACGGTCAGCCGCATCCCGGACCGTTACGTGGGCGTAGTAGACCTGCACCGGGCCGACGTCTTCCCGGCAGAGGTGGCGGCGGCGCTGATCCAGCTCCTCTCCCAGATGGCCGACCGGGTGGAGCGAACCGCCTTCCTGATCGGCGAAGGCGCGGTGTTCGCCCTCCAGATCGAGCGGGTGATCCGCAACGCGGCGAATCCCAACCGCAAAGCCTTCCGCGAGCCGGAGCCGCTCAAGGAGTGGCTGGGGGAGGTCCTGAACGCGAGCGAGCACTTCCGGCTCGACACCTTTCTGAAGGAAGTGATGGCTGACGGGGGCGGCGGGCATCCCTCCAGGAAGTGACACAGAATCTTCGGGTGCCTTTTTCTTCGATCCCGCTTTGGAAGATTCTGAGAACCGTCAGAGTCGTTCAACAGGTCTCTGGGCCTTGGAGATGATACCGGCAACTATAAAGAGAAATCGTTGTTGAATGCGGTGACTTGTTAGGGAGAAAGACCAGCAGTTGATCCCTCTGCTTTTGCATGCGAGCATCGCGGGCCATGCCCTCCATGGCCCACGAGATCCTGATCGATCTCTTCAAGAACCGTCCATCGCTTGCTGCCGAGATCCTGGTCGAGGTGCTTGGCCTTTCGCTCCCAGCCTACACCGAGGCCCGGATTGCCTCGGCTGACTTGACTGAAATTCAGCCCGCTGAATATCGCGCGGACGTCGTCGTACTTCTTCTCCGCGATGGCATCCCCGTTCGGGTAGTGATCGTTGAAGTCCAACTGGCGATCGATCCCCAGAAGCGCCTCAGCTGGCCCGCCTACGCGATGGTGGCGCGGGCTGTCCATGGCTGCCCGGTGGCTCTTCTTGTTGTTGCGTCAGATTCGGGCGTCGCCGGTTGGTGTGCCGAACCGATAGAGACTGGCATCCCCGGCTTTATCCTGCGCCCGCCGGTGCTGCGCCGCACCGCCGTTCCGGTGGTGACGGAACTCGAGGAGGCGACCCGCCGGCCTGAGCTCGGGGTGCTCTCTGCGATCGCACATGGCGAGACCGAAGAGGGTGCAACGATCGCCTCTGTGGTGCTTCCGGTGGTGCTCAAGTTGGACGATGAAAGGACCAGGCTCTACTACGACCTCGTGTACAATTCCTTGAACGAGGCGGCTCGCCGCGCCTTGGAGGCAAAGATGAAGGGCTACGAATACCAGACCGACTTCGCGAAGAAATACGTCGCACAGGGGCGTGCCGAGGGGCTCACCGAAGGCGTCACCCAAGGGCGCACCGAGGAGGCGGCACGCGCTCTGCTGACCGTGCTTCGGGTTCGCGGCTTGGTGGTTCCTGATGCGACCCGTGAGCGCATCCTGGCCGAAAAGGACCCGGAACGGCTGGAGCGCTGGCTGGAGAAGGCTGCTGTCGCCAATTCGATTGCCGCGGTCTTCGACGATCCAAACTGAAAAGGGCGGCCCGCGGGGCCGCCCCTACAATCCACGATCAAATTAACGAAGCCCTACCGCGTCGGCACCCTCGCCTCCGCCGTCGCCATCCTCCCCGAAACCGGGTCGTACACTGCCACGACCAGATTGTCCGCCTTTCCTCTCAGGGTGACCTTCGTCTCGTAGCGCACGAAGCCTCCTTCCGCGGGCGGTTTCTCTCCCGCGAAGGTCAAGGGGATCACGGGCAAGTCGGAGCTGTTGCCTTCGTTGTCCGAGGCGGCGAAGCGGAGCTCGAGTTGGGCGGCCATCTGGCCTTCGTGGGGGACGGTGGTGAAGAGGCTCGCAGGGATGCCGAGCGTCATCGGGATCTCGACGGTGCCGCGCCGCTTGCGGACGGGCGTTCCGAGCTTGAGCGGCAGGGGCGCGGTGCCGGGGAAGCCTCCGAAGAGGAGGGCGCTTTCGACCGCCATCGAGACCTCGGCCTTCTTCGAGAGGTCGAGGAAGCCGGTGCGCGAACGGACCTCCAGGCCCGGGCGGCGGACTTCGACCTTCACCTTGTGGCGCTGGTCGTCGCGCTGCCAGGCCGGGGTGATGCCCAGCCAGTAGTAGGAGGAGACGTCCGAGCTCGTCTTGGCGAGGGCCACAATACGGTTGGAGTTGACGAGCGCCGTGCCGCCGGTCTCCCGGGCGAGGAAGCGCAGCGAGCCCTCGACCTCCTGCTCGGGGAAGCTGTTCACCGTCGTCGGCGCGGTGGTCTCGGCGCTGGCCACCACGGTTTCGATGCCGGGCACGTCCACCGGATAGATCGTGTAGCCCAGGAGGTTTGCGGTGTTCGCGAGCGGGCGCAGGAGCTCTTCACCGTCCGGCACCTCCCGGGAGAGGGGCGGGATGGCGCCGCCCCGGACGTAGCTCGTGACCGAGTAGGGCCAGCCGCCCGAGAGGAGGAGCATGACCTTGCGTCCCGATGGTGCGGCGAATCCCCGCATGGCCGAGACCGCCGCCGAGACCGCACCCTCGATCTGGCGCGAGAGCATGTCGGCGTAGGCGACCTCGGGGCCGGAGAGGCTCGCGGAATCGATCCGGGAGATGAGGGAGAGGGGCGTCTCGTCTCCGACGTTCTGGGTCGAGAACGAGATGTCGTTGCGGAAGCTCCTGTGCTCGGTCCCGCGGTCGAGCCCCCGCGCCTTTCTCCCCATGGCGACGTCCAGGGCCCGGGACAGTTGGCTCTGCGAGCTCGACCAGTTGGAGACGACCGAGACCTTGCCGCCGTCCCAGGCCACGATGGCCATCCGGTCTTCCGGCCGCAGTTGGGCGAGGTCTTTCTGGAGCGCCCGGAGCACTTCATTGCGCCGGAGCTCGATGGGGAAGAAGTCGTCGATGAACACGAGGTAGCTCGTGCCCACGGCCCCGCCCGGTTCGACGCTCGTCGCGGGCGCGGCCTCGGCTCCGGGAGCCGCGGGGGTCGCAGGGACGGCCTGGCCGGACCGGACTTCGGTGAAGTACTCGATCGGCACCTCTTTGCCGTCGACCTTGAGCAGGAAGTCTTCGGGGCGGAGGTCGGTCACGCGGTTGCCGCTGCCGTCCGTGACCACCACCTCCACGTTGACGACGCGCACGTCGATCGACTCGCCGTAGATCGACGGGGGCTCTTCCTGGGCCTGGGCGGTGCCCCAGGCGAGGAAAAGAGAAGAGATGAGCAGGAATCGATGGAACATCTTCATCAGAGGCTCCTCAAGAAAGGAAGGACGTTGACCTTCGCCCATTTCAGCAAGAGGAGTGCCACGGGGAAGCCCGGGGGAACCGCCTCCGAACCGTCCGCGCGGGAGGACGGTTCGGAGGGACGAATGGCGCCTCAAGGGGTCGGAGGCACCTTCGCCTGCGCCGTCGCGAGCTTGCCGGAAACGGGGTCGTAGACGGCCAGGACGAGGTTTTCGGCCTTGCCTTTCAGGGTGATCTTCGTGTCGTAGCGCACGAAGCCCCCTTCCTTGGGCGGCTTGTCGCTCGCGAGCTTCAGGGGGATGACCGGCATCTCGGAGCTGTTGCCGTTCTCGTCGGAGGCGGCCACGCGCAGCTCGAGCTCGGCAGCGAGCTTTCCGTCGTGGGGCACGAGAGTCAGGATGCTCGCCGGCAGGCCCAGGGTCACGGGGATTTCGAGGCCCTTTTTCGTCTTGACGGCCTCGCCGAGCCGGACCGGCATGGGCACGGACCCGGGGAAGCCGCCGAAGAGGAGGGCGCTCTCGACCATCATTGAGACCTCGGCTTTTTTCGACAGGTCGAGGAAGCCGGTCCGCGAGCGGACGGAGAGGCCCGGCCGGGTGACCTTGACGTCCACCTTGTGCCGCTTGTCGTCCTTCTTCCAGGCGGGGGTGAAGCCGAGCCAGTAGTAGGAGGAGATGTCCTCGTTGGTTTTGGCCAGGGCCGCGATGCGGTTGTTGTTGACGAGGGCCGTTCCCCCGGTCTCCTGGGCGAGGAAACGCAGCGAGCCCTCGATCTCCTGCTCGGCGAAGGTGCTGAAGGAGACGGGAGCGTCGGCCTCCGAGGTCGCGGCGGCGGTGCTGACGCCCGGCACGTCCACCGGGTAGATCGTATAGCCCAGGAGGTTGGCGGTGTTCGAGAGCGGGCGCAGGAGCTCTTCGCCGTCCGGCACCTGGCGGGAGGTGGGGATGGCGGCGTCTCCCCGGATGTAGCTGGTGATCGAGAAAGGCCAGCCGCCCGCCATCAGGAGCAGGACCTTGCGGCCGGGCGGATTGGCGAAGCCGCGGAGGGCCGAGACGGTGGCCGCGACGGCCCCTTCGACCTGCCGCGACAGCACATCCGCGTAGTTGAGCTCCGGGCCGGAGAGGCCGGAGGCCGTCATGCGGGATTCGAGCGACAGCGGCGTGTTGTCGCCGACCGCCTGCTGCGCGAATTCCATCTCCCGGCGGAAGGACCGGAATTCGGTCACCCGGTCGATCCCCCGGGCCTTGCGGCCCTTGGCTGCGTCAAGCGCCCGGGAGAGCTGGGCCTGGGAGCCCGACCAGTTGGAGAGGACCGTAATCCGGCCGCCGTCCCAGGCCACGATCGCCATCCGGTCCTCGGGCCGGAGCTGGGCGACCTGGGTTTTCAGGGATTCGAGCACCTCGTTCCTCTGGAAGGAGGTCGAGAAGAAGTCGTCGACGAACAGGAGGTAGCTCGTGCCTACGGCCCCGCCCGCTGCCGCGGAGGGCGGCCCGGCGGGCGCGGGCGTGCCTTCCGCCGCCGGAGCGGCCACGGACTGCCCGCCGCGGACCTCGGTGAAGTACTCGATCGGCACCTCTTTGCCGTCCACGGTCAGCCGGAAGTCGCCGGGCTTCAGGTCCTGCACGCGGTTGCCCTGGCGGTCGGTGACCACCACCTCGACGTTGACCACCCGCACGTCGATCACCTCGCCGTAGATCGAGGGCGTCTCGGCGGGGGGCGCCTGCCAGGCCAAGGCCGGAGCGGCGAGGGCGAGGCAGAGGCTGGAGAGCAGGGCTGGGAGTCGTCTCATCGTTGTTCCTCCTCGAATCGAAGTGACCCCGCGGGTCGAAGCATTTCCTGGATTCCTGGCACAGGCCAGTATACGAGGCCGCCGGCTTTTCCGTCTTGCCGGGTGGAGAGTCGCGGGAAGGGGTGATACCATCCCCCCGGCGTCAAGCGGACGTCACGGCGCCGTCACACAACCACACCCCAGGGAGCTTCCGATGAAGCTGGATGCAGTCATCCGATGGTTCATGCCGAAGGAGGAGCGCTTCCACGAGCTCCTCGCGAAGAACACGGCAAACCTGATGCGCTCCGCCCGGCTGTTTGCCGAGTTCGCCAACACCCAGGACTTCGAGTTGCGCCGCGTCAAGCTGACCGAGCTCAAGGGAGTCGAGCGCCAGGGCGACGAGCTCACCCGCCAGATCTTCGACGCGTTGAACTCGAGCTTCATCACCCCCTTCGACCGCGAAGACATCCGCTCGATCGCGACCGACCTGGATGACATTCTCGACTATATCGAGGGCGTGGCCCAGCACATCGTGATCTTCGAGCTCCGGGAGGCGCCCGAGGGCCTGCGGCAGTTCGCCGGCATCCTGGTCGAGCTGGTCCAGGAGATCGATCATGTCACCGAGCTCATCTGGGATCTGGGCAACGAGAAGAAGATCCACCAGTGCATCGTGCGGATCTCCGACCTCGAAAACCGCGCCGACGTCCTCTACAGCACTGTGATCGCGGACCTCTTCAAGAGCAACGGGCGCGATCCTCTGGAGATCCTCAAGTGGAAGGAGGTCTACGAGGGCCTGGAGAACGCCTGCGACCAGTGCAAGGACTACTCGCACATCCTCGGCAACGTCGTCGTCAAGAACACCTGATCATGTTGACGACCGCGCTCGACCCCGTCCTCGTCTTCATCATCCTCGTCGCCCTTACCTTCGATTTCCTGAACGGTTTCCACGACGCCGCGAATTCGATCGCGACCGTGGTCTCGACCCGGGTGCTGTCGCCCCAGAAGGCGGTGCTCTGGGCGGCCTTCTTCAACTTCGTGGCGGCGTTCGTCCTGGGCACTCATGTGGCCAAGACGATCGGCAAGGGCATGATCGATCTTTCGGTCGTCACGGACGACGTGATCCTGGCCGGGCTCATCGGGGCGATCTTCTGGAACCTTTTCACCTGGTACTACGGCATCCCGGTCTCGTCCTCGCACGCGCTGATCGGCGGCTATGCCGGGGCCGCGGTCGCCAAGTCGGGTTTCGACGCTCTTCTTCTCTCCGGGTGGACGAAGACGCTTCTCTTCATCGTCCTCGCCCCCTTGATCGGCATGCTCCTGGGCTTTGCCCTGATGGTCCTCGTCAACTGGCTCGTCCGCAACATGCGCCCCTCGAAGGTGGACCGCCGCTTCCGAGGTCTCCAGCTCCTTTCAGCGGGCCTCTACAGCCTCGGGCACGGCGGTAACGACGCCCAGAAGACCATGGGGATCATCACCGGCCTCCTGGTCTCCTCCGGGCACCTGACGAAGTTCGAGGTGCCGATCTGGGTCATCCTCATCAGCCACGCTGCCATCGCCTTCGGCACCATGTTCGGCGGCTGGCGGATCGTCCGCACCATGGGCTCGCGCATCACCAAGCTCCAGCCCATCGGCGGTTTCTGCGCCGAGACCGCCGGCGCCATCACGCTCGTGGGCGCGACGCTCTCCGGCATTCCGGTCTCGACCACCCACACGATCACGGGCGCCATCGTGGGCGTGGGCGCCACGAAGCGGCTCTCCGCCGTCAAATGGGGAGTCGCCGGCCGCATCGTGTGGGCGTGGATTCTCACCATTCCGATCGCGGCGGTGGTGGCAGCCGCCACCTGGTACGTGGTCTCGCGGCTGATCTAAAGCTCCGCCCACCTCCGGATCAGGTTGTGATAGAGCCCCGTCAGCTGCACGGCGGACGGGTGATCCGGCACGTCGCGGCTGATCCGCTGGATGGCCGCGTCCAGATCGAAAAGCAGGGTGCGCTCGGCGTCGTCCCGAATCATGCTCTGGATCCAGAAAAACGAGCAGACGCGCGCCCCGCGGGTCACGGGGCGGACGTGGTGGAGGCTGGTCGATGGGTAGAGCACCAGGTAGCCCGGCGGGAGCTTGACGCTGTGGACGCCGTAGGTGTCTTCCACCATCAGCTCGCCGCCGTCGTATTCGTCCGGGCCGGTGAAGAAGAGGGTGGCCGAGAGGTCGGTGCGGATGCGATGCGGCGTGCCGGGGAGCTGGCGGATCGCGTTGTCCACGTGCGTGCCGAACGACTGGCCGCCCCGGTAACGGTTGAAGAGCGGTGGGAAGACCTGCAAGGGCAGGGCGGCGGTGATGAACAGGGGATTGCGCTGGAGCGCACCGAGGACGATCTGGCCGAGCTCCCGCGCGGCCGGGCTGTCTTCGGGGAGCTGCTGGTTGTCTTTCGCTCGCGCCGACTGGTGGCCGGCGGTGACGCGGCCGTCCACCCAGTCGGCGCGATCCAGGAGCTGTCGGGCCATGGCCACCTGCTCCGCGGTCAGCACGTCGGGAATCTGTAAAAGCATTCTCTCCCCGCTCCCTTAGAAATCGACGCTCGTCGTCAACGAAACCGATCGGCCGGCACCCGGAATGAAGTGGCCACCGCCCACGCGGTCGATGTATCTTTCATCCGCCAGGTTGTTGACGTTCACCCGCAGGGTAAACCGCTCGTTCACCTTGTAAGAAGCCATGGCGTCATACAGCGTGTAGGAGGGTGCGATGCGTCGCGTGGTCGTGCTGTTCAACCGGTCTCCGATGTACTGGAAGCCGCCGCCCAGCTCGAACCCGCGGGGAAGACGGTAGGTCATCCACAGGCTTGCCGAGTGCTCCGGCGCATTGGCGAATTCGCTGCCGACCTCGGTGGCGGTGTTCGACTTCACGATCTCGCTGTCGAGCCAGGTGTAGCCGAAGAAGGCGGTCCATCGATCGGTTAGAAGCCCGGAGCCGCCGATTTCCATGCCGCGGATGCGCTGCTCGCCTTTGAGAACGGTCGCCGGATCGCCCGGATTGATCCCCGGGGTCCGGGCGTTGGTCTTTTCGGTCTGGAAGATCGCCGTGCTCATCGCGAGGCGGGCGTCGAACAGGTCCCATTTCGTGCCGATCTCGAAGCTGCGGCTCTTTTCGGGCTCCAGGTCCGCCGTGCTGGCAGCCAGGGAGAGCCCGATGTTCCCATCGGCCGAGGGGTTGAACGAAGTGCTGGCGGCGGCGTAGATGCTGCCGTTCGGCAAGGGCTTGTTGACCACGCCGGCCCGCCAGCTCAGCATCTCGTCCGTGCGCTCGAACGGCGTGACGACCCCGTCGACGGCAACGGATTCGAAGTCGATGTTGAAGCGGTCCCAGCGCAGGCCGCCGGTGACCTCCCAGCGCTCGTTGAGCTTCACGGTGTCGTTGGCGTAGAGCGCCACGGTGTCGGCCGTGCTTTCGGTGCGCGCGCCGGTGCGCGTGACCGGGCCCGGATAGGGAGCGTTCGGATCGGGGTTGAAGAGGTCGGCCAGAGGAGCCGTCGGGCCGGTCCGGGCGTAGTTTTTCGAATCCTCCCGAAGGACCTCGGTGCCGGCGACCAGGGAATGGCCAAGCGTTCCGGTTTCGAAACGGAACGTCAGGTCGTTCTGCTGGGCGAGGATCGTGTCGGTCAGATCGCGCGACTGCAACTGCCGGTTCAAGTTGGTGCCGTCGGTGCTCGCGAAGCGCGGCGCGGTGATGATCGAATCGCGCGTCGCCCGGCCATGTCGCACGAGGCTCCTCAAGGTGGTCGAATTGCCGAAGTCGTGCTCGACCGTGGCGGTCGCGAGATCGGTGGTGGTCCTTTCGTAGTCGCGGTCTTTAAGGCCGTAGAAGTTGTCGAAGTCGACCGGCGGCGCCTGATCGGCATACTCCGCGAGCGGAACGTTGGTGTTGGGAACCCAGGGGAGGCCGTACTCGGGGATGTTGTCCTGATCGAGGCGGGAAAAGCTGACCGTCACCCGCGTGGGCGTGCCGAGCCCGAACGCGATCGACGGAGCGATCCCCCAGCGCTCGTCGGTGATCACGTCCCGGCCGGCGACGTCGCCGTGGTTCCACATGGCGTTCACGCGGATGGCCGTCCCCGGGATCGCGAAACCCTCCATGGGCTGGTTGAAGTCGATCGTGGCGCGGTTGAAATCCTCCGTACCGACTCCGACGGTCGCGCTCTGGATACTGTTCTGAAGCGGCAGCTTGCTGGACAGGTTCACGGCGCCGCCCGTCGAGCCGCGGCCGGTGTAGAGCGAAGACGGCCCTTTGGCCACCTCGACCTGCTCGATGTTGAACGGATCGCGGGTGTAGGCGCCGAAGTCGCGCACGCCGTCCACGAAGATGTCGTTCCTCGCGGCAAAGCCGCGGATCGAAAGGTTGTCGCCGGGCAGGCCGCCGCCCCCTTCCCCGGCCTGGATGCTGATGCCGGTGACGTTTCGCAGCACCTCGCGCAGCGTCGTGGCGCCCTGCGCTTCGATCATCTCCCGCGGGATCACCGTGATCGTCTGCGGCGTGTCGCGCAGCGGCTCCGTGTATTTGGGCGACGACGCGCCCGCGGGGGCCGTCACCGTCACGTCGAGCGACTCGGAGAGCCGGAGCTCCAAGAGAACGGTTTGTGTTCCGGTAAACCGATAGGTAACGCCCGTATCCCGGAGGAGCTCCCGCAAGGCCCTGTCGGCCGTCAGGAGGCCCGACACGCCCGGCGACGCGATGTCGCCGACCGGAGCGCTCTCCACCTGCACGTCGATTCCCGTCTTCGCCTCGAAGGCCGCGATCACCGTGCCGAGCCGGCCGGGCGGAATGTCGAAGCGGTGGACCGGCTCGTCCCGCCCCGGCTCCGCGGCCGTCCACTCCGCACCGTTCATCAGGGCGTAGAGCGACGTCTTTCCAAACTCCTGCGGTAGCTCGAAACGCCGGTTTTCCTGGGCGTAGGCGTTCACTGCCAGCCGCCCGGAGAGGGAGGTCGTCGCCGCGAGCGCTCCCCATACCAGCCAGCGCGGGCTGCGGCCCGAGCGCTTCTTAGACTTCGGCTCTCTCTTCTTCATGACGCTCTCTCCTCCTCAAGGAAACTCCTGGAAAAAACCGGCGCCAGGCGAGCGACAGGCCCGTCCACACGAGCAGGGCGCCGCCCGCCGATGCGATACCGGCGAGAGTCTGGCCAAGAAGGCCGCCGGCCTCTCCCGTGTGCACCCACCGGAACCACGCCCGCAGCTTCTGGCCGCGGGTCTGGCTCGAATAAGGTTCCCAGCGCACGATCTCGGCGCGCTCGCGGTCCAGGGTGAGCTGTCCGCGCAGATCGGGGCGCCCCCGGTGGCCGCTGTAGATCGTGAAGGTCATGGGCGCGTCCGCGGCGGTAGGCAGCCGCAGGCTGATGCTTTGCCACCCCGGCACCTGCTGCTCCGCGACGACCCAGAGCCGGTCGAGGCCCTGCAGCGGCACTGCATCGCCTTCTTCCCGTCCTCCCCGTTCGCCGCCTCCGGGCCCGCGCCGTTCCGGCGGCGCCTCTCCGACCACGCGGAAGAGGAGATTGCTGGCCCAGGGGTAGGAGATGATCACGCCCGAAAGGACCACGAAGAAGAGCGGGATCGCGGCCCACAAACCGAACACGTTGTGCCAGTTGAAATCGCGGGCCTTGCCCCCCAGGCCGCGCCGGAACCACGTCACGTTGCGGAGCTGGCGCCGGGTCCAGACCCGCGGCACCCAGAGGTAGACACCGGACACGACGAGGAACAGAAAGCCCAGATTGCACGCTCCGGTGACGGCCCGTGCTCTGTCCCGGTTCTCGTCTCCGGCGCCGAGCCAGCGGTGCCAGTCGGTGACCGCGCGGAAGAAGGCGCGGATCTTCTTCGATCCCTCGCCGAGGATCTCGCCGGTATAGGGATTGATATAAACGGAGCGGCCCCTCCCGAGGCTCACCGCGGCGGGCGCTTCGGAATCGGCCTGCAGCGCGATGGACGAGGGAGCGGGACCGGAGGGCTGCGCCTCCCGGACTTTTTCGATCAGGACCTCCACCGGCAGCCGTGTAGCGCCGGGGGAAGGCGGAGCCGAGCGGTAGCCGCGGTCGGCCCACTCGGTGATCTGCCGCTCGTACATGAGCAGCACACCCGTCACCGACATGATGAGGATCACGATCCCCGCGGTCACGCCGACGGCGAGATGAATCCAGAAAACGGCCTTGCGAAGAGGCAAGGTCAAGCAGCTCCTCCTGGGAGAGGGCACACCACGGACAAGGAGGAGCGGACCTGCGCTAGACTAGGACGCGCGAAGGCCGGTTCCTCGAATCGGTCTCGTCAGGCGGCGATCGCTCCCTCTCCCCAGAGTCAACGGTCGCCGCTTGCTCTGCTCCGCTATTCTTTTGAGACAAAGTCTCAATAGAGCCAAGAAAATACTGCACCGTATTGGTCCTCTTT
>DATEIO010000654.1:0-3795 GCA_035278895.1 Thermoanaerobaculia bacterium
GAGCGCTACGACGGCATCGACCTGCTGTCCGAAGCCGAGCGGAGCCAGATCCTCACGGCCTGGGGCGACGGCGGCCCGGCGGTGGGGGAGCGGAGCCTCGTCGAGCGGTTCCTGGCCCGGGCGGCCGAGACGCCCGAAGCCGTCGCTCTCGTCGAGGGCGGGAAGGCGTGGAGCTACGCGGAGCTCGAGCGGAGATCCGGACGGCTCGCGGCCTACCTCCGCAGCCTGGGCGTCGGCCCCGAGTCGCTCGTGGGCGTCCACCTCGACCGCTCGGCGGAGATGGTGGCGGCCCTCCTCGGCATCCTCCGGGCGGGGGGGGCCTACCTGCCGCTCGATCCCGCCTACCCGGCCCAGCGCCTGGCCTTCATGCTGGAGGACGGAGGCGTCCGGGTCGCGCTGTCGCGCTCGGGCCTCCCCGCGCTTCCCGCGGGTGTGAAGGCCGTGGAGCTCGATACGGCCCGGGAGGAGATCGAGCGGGCCGGCGAAGCCCCCCGAGTGGAAGCGGATCCCGACCGGCTGGCCTACGTGATCTACACCTCGGGCTCGACCGGCCGCCCCAAGGGGGTGATGGTCTCCCACCGCGGGCTCGCGGCCTACCTGGGCTGGGCCCACGGCACCTATCCGCGCGGCGGCTCGCTCGCCCACACGTCGATCTCGTTCGACCTGACGGTCACGAGCCTGTTCGTGCCGCTTCTCGCGGGCGAGCGGGTGGTTCTGGTGCCGGAGTCGGCGGGTCCGGAAGGTCTGGGAGAGACGCTCCGCCGGGAGGAGGGGCTGGGCTTCGTCAAGCTCACGCCCAGCCACCTGCGGCTCCTGGACCGCCAGCTTGAAGGCAGCGAGCTCGCCGGGCGCACGCGGTCGCTCATCCTGGGCGGCGAGGCGCTCTCGGCCGAAGATTTGGCGGCCTGGCGGGAGCACGCGCCGGAGACCGTGGTCTACAACGAGTACGGCCCGACCGAGACGGTCGTCGGCTGCTCACTCTATGGCGCTCCCGCCGGGGAGCTGGCCTCCGGTCCGGTGCCGATCGGCCGGCCGATCGCCGGGGCGCGTCTCGACCTGCTCGACGCGTACGGCACGCCGGTGCCGCGCGGGGTGGCGGGGGAGCTGTTCATCGGCGGCGCCGGGGTGGCGCGCGGCTATCTCGCGCGGCCGGACCTGACGGCGGCCCGGTTCGTGCCGGACGGCCTGTCGGGAGCCTCCGGGGCCCGGCTCTACCGCACGGGGGACCTGGCGCGCTTCCGTCCGGACGGGGTCCTGGAGTTCCTCGGCCGCATCGACCAGCAGGTGAAGGTGCGGGGCTACCGCATCGAGCCCGGGGAGATCGAGGCGGCGATCGCGGCGCACCCGGGGGTGCGCGAGGCCGTGGTGCTGGTGCGGGGAGACGGCGCGGACGGCGGCCGCCTGGTCGCCTACGCCGTGCCGGAGGGCGCGGCGCTGCCCGCTTCCGAGGAGCTGCGCGCGCACCTTCTCCTGAGCCTGCCCGAGCACATGGTGCCGGTGGCCTGGGTGGCGATCGCCCAAGTGCCGCTCACGCCCAACGGCAAGCTCGACCGGGAAGCGCTCCCCGATCCGGACGAGGCGCAGCGGACGGAGACCCCGTACGCGGCGCCGCGCACGCCCACCGAGGAGATCCTGGCCGCGGTCTGGTGCCAGTCGCTCGGGATCGACCGGGCCGGCATCGACGACGATTACTTCACCCTGGGCGGCGATTCGATCCGCAGCGTCCAGGTGGTGGGGCTCGCGCGCGAGAAGGGGCTCGGGCTCACCCTGCAGCAGATCTTCCAGCACCGCACCATCCGCCGGCTGGCCGAGGCGCTGGCCGCGGCGGAGCTGCCGGTGGACGCGGCCGGCCGCGAGCCCTTCCGGCTGATCCCGGCCGAAGACCGCGAGCGGCTCCCCGCGGACGTCGAGGACGCCTACCCCTTGAGCCGCCTCCAGGCCGGCATGCTCTACCACCGCGAGGCGAGCCCCGGCTCGGCCCTCTACCACAACATCGGGAGCTTCCACCTGCGCGCGCCGCTCGACACGGCCGTGCTGCAGCGGGCCTTCGAGCGGCTGGTCGCCCGCCATCCGGTCCTGCGCACCACGTTCGAGGTGACCGGCTGGAGCGAGCCGCTCCAGCTCGTGCACAGGAACGGTGCCGCGGAGATCGAGGCCTTCGACCTTCGCCACCTCCCGCCGGAGGAGCAGGAGGCGGAGCTCGCCCGCTGGACCGAGGAGGACAAGCGGCGGGGCTTCGACGCCTCGCGCCTGCCCCTCCTGCGCTTCACGGTCCACCGCCGGAGCGGCGAGTCCTTCCAGCTCACCCAGAGCTTCCACCACGCCATCCTGGACGGCTGGAGCGACGCCACGATGCTGGTCGAGCTGTTCCGCGACTACCTCTCGCTCCTCGCGGGCGAGGAGGCGGATCTCGCGCCGCCGGCCGCCCGGGTGGCCGACTTCATCGCCCTGGAGCGGCAGGCTCTCGAGTCTCCGGAGCAGCGGGCCTTCTGGGACCGGGTGGTGGGGGACAGCCCCTTCACCGAGATCCCCCGCCTGGCGCCCGGCTCCGGCGGGCCGCGGGTCGGAACCGTCGAGGTGCCCGTGCCCGCCGAGGTCTCGGACGGCCTCGCGCGTCTCGCGCGGGCGGGAGCGGTGCCGGTCAAGAGCGTGCTGCTCGCGGCCCACCTGCGGGTGATGGCCCTTCTCGCCGGCCAGCCGGACGTGCTCACCCTGGTGACCTCGAGCGGCCGGCCGGAGTCGGGCGACGGCAGCCGCGTGCTCGGGCTCTTCCTGAACAGCACGCCGGTGCGCGTCCGGCTCTCCGGAGGCACCTGGCGCGAGCTCGTGGGCCGGGTGTTCGAGGCCGAGCGCGAGGCGCTCCCCTACCGGCGCTTCCCGATGTCCGAGATGATGAAGGCGCGCGACGGGCGCCCGCTCGCCGAGGCGGCCTTCTACTACACCCACTACCACATCTATCAAGGGCTCCAGGAGCTTGCGCAGCTCGAGGTGCTGGGCTACGACCTCCACGAGGAGACCAACTTCACCCTGCTCGCGAGCTTCGGAATGGAGCCCTTCTCGGGCCGGCTGCACGTCCATCTCGCCTACGACCGGCGCCTCCTGGGCGACGCGCAGGTCGAGGAGATCGGCGGCTCCTACGCGCGGGTGCTCGCGGCGATGGCCGCGGGACCCGAGGAGCGCTACGACGGCATCGACCTGCTGTCCGAAGCCGAGCGGAGCCAGATCCTCACGGCCTGGGGCGACGGCGGCCCGGCGGTGGGGGAGCGGAGCCTCGTCGAGCGGTTCCTGGCCCGGGCGGCCGAGACGCCCGAGGCCGTCGCCCTCGTCGAGGGCGGGAAGACGTGGAGCTACGCGGAGCTCGAGCGGAGGTCCGGGCGGCTCGCGGCCTACCTCCGCGGCCTGGGCGTCGGCCCCGAGTCGCTCGTGGGCGTCCACCTCGACCGCTCGGCGGAGATGGTGGCGGCGCTCCTGGGCATCCTCCGGGCGGGCGGGGCCTACCTGCCGCTCGATCCCGCCTATCCGGCCCAGCGCCTGGCCTTCATGCTGGAGGACGGAGGCGTCCGGGTCGCGCTGTCGCGCTCGGGCCTGCCCGCGCTTCCCGCGGGTGTTCAAGTGGTAGAGATCGACACGGCCCGGGAGGAGATCGAGCGGGCGGGCGAGGCCCCCCGAGTGGAAGCGGATCCCGACCGGCTGGCCTACGTGATCTACACCTCGGGCTCGACCGGCCGCCCCAAGGGGGTCATGGTCTCCCACCGCGGGCTCGCGGCCTACCTGGGCTGGGCGCACGGCACCTAT
>DATEIO010000655.1:0-3788 GCA_035278895.1 Thermoanaerobaculia bacterium
ATATGATCTCGCCAAGCTGAAGGTCAAGCGGCGGGGACCTCTCCCTGCCTTTCGCGAGGACGCGGGGCGGCCGATGAAGGTCCGCATCACTATCACCCTGGACCAGGATCTGGTAGACCACTTCAAAGCCGAAGCGGCAAAGCCGGGGGCTCTGCCGTACCAGACCCAGATCAACCAAGCGCTCCGCAAGGCGGTGACCGGCGAGGAACTTCGGCCCGAACAGGCTGAGGCTCTCAAGGCGGCGCTGCTACAGGATCTGGATTTCCTGCAAGCCATAGCCCGCCAACTCGCCACCCGAGCGGCTCGTCGAACGCGCGGGGGAGTATGATGAGGCTACGGAGGCCTCCATGACCCAGCCAGACTCCAAGCCCACCCCCTACTTCGCCGAAACGGCCGTCGGGGCGGTCGTGCTGCTCTCCTTTCAGTTCCTCTCCCTCCCTATCCTGGTCGGTGGTCTGGCCTTGATCGGGGTCTGGAAGATCTTCTCCTCTTTGCGCACGGCCTCTAAGCCCTGAAGGACCCAAAGGACCTCAAGGACTGCAAGGACGGGGTTCGTCCTTGGTGTCCTTGCAGTCCTTGGTGTCCCTGGTCTCTCTGAGTAGAATCGGGCCTCTTCAAAGGAGACACGCATGAAGAAGCCCATGAAGAAGCTGATCTTGACCAAAGAGACCCTGCGGAACCTGGAGGAATCGAAGCTCCAGGATGTCGCCGGGGCCGGCACGTATACGTGTGGGTACAGTTGCGGTCCCTTGCAGTGCCCGACGGCCCCCAACTCCAAATACTGCTGACCATCCCCATCCTCTGAGGAAAGACAGCGCCGCCCCGCCTGCCCACGGGGCGGCACCAAAGCGGGATTTCCCAAAAGACTTGTCAGCTCCACCCAAAAGTCTTTTGCAGCCCGAGAAAGCCGGTCGCCTCGGCTAAAAGATTTTTTACGCGCGCAAAAATTCTTTTGCGGCAAGTTGCCGACTTTTTGGACAAGATTCTCCCTGCCGAAGCGAGAAAAGTGACCGTACAATCAATCTAAAAGGCGCGCTGAACGAGCGAAAGACCGGAAACTCCGTGTAAAAGTCTTTGGGTGCGAGGCGGAGAGCTTTTCTGAAGTCCGGAGCCTTCAGATCCAATCCGAAAGGGTTCGGATCGCGGGTGTTCTTTGACAATTAAAGTTCAATCGGGCCGTGCTCCGTTTTTGGGGCAGGACGGAGCACGGCCGTTGTCTGTCCTCTCTGCTACCGGGTGGTGCAGATCTCCTGGGTGCACCCGAGCGTTTCGTCACAGCTGGTGTCGGTGCATGGAATCCGGCTGACGCATCCCGGCTTGTTGGTCGCGGCGCCCGCGACGGCGCCCAAGACGGAGCTCTCGAGGCTCCGGAGGGTTTCGCGGGAGAGGGTCAGTTTGCGCAGATTCTTCTTCATCGAGGCTCTCCTATATAGAGGAGCGTGCATTCTACCCGACCTCGCGCCGGCCGAGGTCCCAGGCTCCCAGGAGGGCGATCACCAGGCCTCCCACGGCTCCGAAGAGGATGGCGTTCCCGAGGAGCTTTCCGCTGGCGAAGTTGTTCGCGATGAGGAAGGGGGCGGTCCAGGGATAGTAGAGGCGCCACTCGGAGTACATGACGAGGCTCGCGGCCACGGTGCCGGCGATGCCGACCGCCATGGCCACGACGAAGCTGTGCCAGCGCAGGGCCACCCAGGTATGGAGGGAGAGGAGGATTCCGGCGGCCAGGTAGATGGCGCCGCAATAGCGGAGGAGTTGCCGCCACGGGGCCGGCTCGGCGAAGCCGGTGCCGGGGATGAGGAGGTTCAGGCTCCAGCCCACGAGAAGGATGAGGACGAAGAGGACGAGCACGGAGATCGCGATCAGGCCCATGCCGGTGAGCTGCTTGGCGGCATAGATCGTCCAGCGCGGGACGGGCTGGGTGTAGAGGAGCTTCCAGTTCTTCTCCTGGTGCTCCAGGCCCGCGAGCAGGGCCGTTTCGAGCGCGATGAAGAGCGGCATCATGAGGAGCGCCCAGAGCAGCAGGACCTGCTGGCTGAGGGCGGTCCAGGGGGGCAGGCCCCCGCCGATCTTGTGGCCGCCAGTGATCGACTTGTAGAAGACGAGGAAGCACAGGCCGGCGATGACGAGCGGCGCCACCACCGTGAGGCGGAGCGCCAGGGTGCGACGGAGCTTCAGGAGCTCAGCCTGCAGGGCTCGCAACAGGGACTGCATGCGGGACCTCCCGGGTATGGGTGAGCGAAAGGAAGATGTCTTCGAGGGACGGGCGCTCCAGGGCCAGGTGCGAGACGGCGAAGCCCGCGGCGACGAGGCGCGCGTTGATCCGGGCGGCGGCCGCGCCATCCTCGGCGGCCACGCGGAGGCGCCCCGGGACAGCGGCGGGCGCGGAGGCCCAGCCGTCCGTGGCGAGCACCCGGGCGGCCTTTTCAGGGGAGTCCACTTCCAGGGTTACGGCCGGCTGGACCCGGTCGCGAAGCTCGGCGGGCGTACCCTGGAAGAGGAGGGCGCCGGCGCGGAGGATGCCGATCCGGGTGGCGATCTGCTCGACCTCGTGGAGGAGGTGGCTGGAGAGGAACACGGTGATGCCGTCCTCCGCCGGAAGCCGCCTGACGAGCTCGCGCATCTCCTGGATGCCCGCCGGGTCGAGGCCGTTCGTGGGCTCGTCCAGGATCAGCAGCTCGGGCTCTCCGAGGAGCGCCATGGCGAGCCCCAGGCGCTGGCGCATGCCCAGGGAGTACTGGCGCACGGGGCGGTCGGCGTCCGCCGTCAGGTCCATCCGTGCGAGCACGGCGGGGATGCGCCGCGGGTCCGTCCCCTGGAGCCGGCGCACGACCTCCAGGTTTTCCCGGCCGGTCAGGTGCGGGTAGTGGGACGGGTTTTCGACGAGGGAGCCGATGCGGCGGAGGATGTTCTGGTTCCTCCGGGAGAGGGGGGACCCGAGGATCGAGATGGTACCCTCATCGGGGCGGAGCAGTCCGAGAAGGAGGCGGATGGTGGTGGTCTTGCCGGCGCCGTTGGCGCCCAGGAAGCCATAGACGGCGCCCCGGGGGACCGCGAGGTCCACGCGGTCGACCGCCTTCATCTTCCCGAACCGGCGGGTGAGGCCTGACGTTTCGATAACGTTCATAGAGAGGGTTCTCCGGATGTCCGGAGGTGGAACGCCGGAGAGGGGGGAATGTTAACCGGACCTCCCGACACCTCGTAGATAGGGCATGAGAAACCGATTCCTGCGGATTTCCGGCTGGCTCCTGATGCTCCTCCTCGCGACGTTCGTCGCGGTGGTCTCGCTGCGGTATTTCTTCATCCCCCCGGAGAAGGCTGCGGATCCTGCTCTTGGGGAGAAGTTCGCCCGGCACCTCCCCCTGCTCCTCACGCACGTGGCGGGCAGCGTCGTGGCGCTGCTCCTCGGCCCCTGGCAGTTCTGGGGCGGGCTGCGGAAGCGGTATCCCGCCGTCCACCGCTGGGTAGGCCGGGTCTACATGCTCGGCATTCTGTTCGGAGGTCTCGCGGGATTCGGCATGGCGCTGATCGCCTTCGGCGGCCTCCCCTCCCACATCGGCTTCGGCGGTCTCGCCGTGGCCTGGCTCGCAAGCGGCTTCCTCGCCTACCGGACGATCCGCCAGGGGAAGGTCCGGGAGCACCGCGAGTGGATGATCCGCAATTACGCCCTGACCCTGGCCGCCGTGACGCTCCGCCTCTGGCTGCCTCTGCTGGTGTCGCAGGGCATCCCCTTCCCGGTGGCGTATCCGGTGATCGCGTGGCTCTCCTGGGTGCCGAATCTGGGGGTGGCG
>DATEIO010000656.1:0-3410 GCA_035278895.1 Thermoanaerobaculia bacterium
GCGCGCCGGCGCCTGGAGATCCTCGACCGTGGCCCGGAGCACTTCGGCCACGCTCCAGGCGCGGGCAAAGCAGCCGCGGGGGGAGTGGGGGGCTTCGGCGTCGAAGACCTCGGGAAGCGAGCCGACGCCGGCTTCGGCGAGACGGGGCCGGAGCTCCTCGAGGATCCCCAGCGCCTTCTTGCGGCCGGCGGCGCCCTGGACGCGGACGAGGGCCGTCATGTACGGGCCCAGGAGCCAGGTCCAGACGGTCCCCTGGTGATAGGCGCCTTCGCGGGTCGCCGGGTCTCCTTCGTAGGCCGCGTGATAGTCCGGGTGATCCGGCGAGAGGGTGCGCAGGCCCACGGGCGTTGCGAGCTTCTCCTCGACGGCGGCGAGCACGCGCTCGGCCTTCGGTTTCGGGAGCAAGGGGAACGGCAGCGACAGGGCCAAGATCTGGTTGGGGCGGAGCGACGCGTCGGGCTCGTCTCCGATCCCGTCGTAGAGAAATCCGCCCGCCTCGTTCCAGAAGGCCTCGGCGAACCTCTTCTGAACCTTCTTCGCCCGCGGGGCGAGGCGCTTCGCCTCTTCGGGATCGCCCAGCCGGGCTTCGAGCTCGGCGAGGATCGTCAAGGCGTTCGCCCAGAGGGCGTTGACCTCCACGGCCTTGCCTTGGCGCGGCGTCACGGGTCGATCGCTGATCCGGCCGTCCATCCAGGTGAGAGGAATGTCCGTGGCCCCGGTGGCGAGCAGGCCGTCCGCGGCGGTCTTGATGCCGTGGCGAGTTCCTTTGTCGTACCAGTGAATGACCTTGCGCAGGGCGGGGAGGAGCGCCTCGCGGACGAATTCCTCGTCGCCCGTGGCCTGGAGGTATTTCCAGGCGGCGACGAACATCCAGAGCGAGGCGTCGACGGAGGTGTAGCTCGCGTCCTCGCCCTTTTCCGGCAGGCGGTCCGGGAGCATGCCCTGGCTCACGCTCTTCGCGAAAGCGCGGAGGATCTTCTTCGCGTCTTCGAAGCGGCCGGTCACGAGGCAGAGGCCGGGGAGCGCGATCATGGTGTCGCGGCTGCGCTCGGGAAACCACGGATAGCCCGCCACGACCGCGCGCTGGTTCGTGCCCCGCCGCACGAGGAAGCTGTCGGCGGCGAGCGCCAGAGACCGGGCGAAGTCGTCCTGCAAAGGAAGGGCTTTCAGGATCTTCTCCCGGCGCTTCCTCTCCTTTTCGAACAGGGCGAAGGCGTCGCGCCCGCGGGGATCGGCGGTCGAGATCACGATGCCCAGCCGGTCGCCGGGGGCGAGCTCGCGGCCGAAGAGGCCGGGAGTCCAGAGGTCCTCCTGGAAGTCGAACCCGCGCTGGCGGTCCCGCTCGTACTCGAAGCAGTACCACCACTGGGGATTCGCCTGGAAATCCGCCCCCGGCACCTGGACGAAGACCTCCGGCGCCTCGGGGTAGGGTTGAAGCTCGAGGACGCCGACCGAAAAGGAAACCTCTTGCGAGAGGATGTCGTTGGCGGACGCGAGAGAGTGGAGGTCGCGGGCAGCGAGAAACGGCCGGAGCGACAGGATGACAGGGCCGGGCGCCTCCAGCACCTCGTAGAGAACGAGGGTCGTGTTTTCGCCGTCCACGGCGGCCACGGTCTTCTGCAGGCGGACGCCGCCGGCCTCGTAGGTGAACCGGGGGAAGAGGTCCTGGGTGAAGGAGGCCAGGTATTCGAAGCCCCGCGGAGCGACGGCCCCGGGGAAGAGGTTGCAGCCGAGCTCGTAGGTGGCTCCCTCGACGTGGAGCGTCTCATCCAGACGCGAAAGCAGGACGGTGCGGCCGGCCGGCGGCCGGGTGGCGGCCACGAGGAGGCCGTGGTACCGGCGGCTGTGGGCCCCGGCGACCGTGGTGCCGGCCCAGCCGCCGAGCCCGTTGGTCTCCAGCCACTCCACTCCGAGGGCGCGCTCGAAGTCCTGCGTGATCTCACGATCCAACTGAATCGACATCTCGTTCTCCTGAAAAGTACGAAGGGCCGGGGACCTCGCCCCGGCCCTTCATCTCGTTGAAGCGTCCCTTACGGCTGGTGGACGAACGTCACCCAGCTCTGCATGGCTTCGGTGCTGCAGCCAAACTTCTTGTGCGCGATGCCGAGACTGGCCTGGACGATGATCTGCTCGCAGGAGCAGCCGGCGGTGTCGTCGAGCGTGAAGGTGAGGCCCGGGCCGGGGCCCGCGGGGAGCTTGGTGTCGAAGGAGAGGTCTCCGTCGATCAGCGCCCAGCGGTTGGTGCCGAGGCCGGAGGTGGGGGCCGTCTCCGGGATCGCCGTGTTGGGGCAGCGGTCGTTGCAGGCGTCGGCCACGCCGTCGTGGTCCGCGTCCTCCTGGCCCGGGTTGGCCGTCGTCGGGCAGTTGTCGCAGGCGTCGCCCACGCCGTCGCCGTCCGCGTCCGCCTGATCGGCGTTGGCGGTGGTGCGGCAGTTGTCGGCGTCGTCCGGATCGCCGTCCGCATCGAAGTCGCTCATGAGGAAGAGCGCGAGGCCATCGTGGTCGGCGGTGCGGAGCGCCGTCGTCGGGTCGATGTCGAAGCTCGCCGGAGCGTCGGCGTTGCCGCGGACGTGGTCGAGCCCGCGCACGAAGGCGTTCAACGCCTGCGAGGTGAGCGAGTGGTCGAGCGCCTGGGCGCTGCCGTCGAACACGAAGGAATAGCGCTCGGTCTCGGGCTCCGAGAGGAGCTGGTTGATGAGATCGGGATTGACCTCGTCGGTTCCAGGGATCAGGGCGCCGGCCGGATCGAGATGGCCGGTGGTCTGGCCGATCGCGTCCACGTAGCCGTCACTGAACTGGAAGGCGTTGAAGTCGCCGGTCACGACGAGGCGGACATCCGGCTCGGCCGTCTGCAGGCTCTGGATGAATTGCGAGAGGCGGAGCGCCTGCTCGTGCCGCTTGGCGCGGATGCGGGCGCCGTCGCTGCCGTCGATCCCGGAGAGCGAGCGCTGGTGGACGGCGATGACGGTGATCGGGAAATCCTCCCCGTTGCCAACGTAGGCACCACGGAGCATCAGCGGCGGCCGGTCGTTCAAGAGGGCGGTGTTGCCGTTGAAGGTGAACGTGTCGTCCTTGTCGATCTGGGTGATGGAGTCGACCCGCACGGTGTCGCGCACGAGGAGGCCGACGTCGATGCCGCCGATGTCGTTGCCCTCGAGGAGGTAGGCCGTGTAGACGAGCGCCGGGTCGTCCGCGAGGATCTTCGCGGCCACGTCCTCCAAAGCGGTGATGTTCTCGACCTCCTGGACGGCGAGAACGTCCGGAGCGCCCAAGCCCTCGCGAATCAGGAGCGAGATCTTGTTCAGGCGGTTGGCATACTCCTGCGCCGTGGGCACCGGGTCGTCGGTCGCCGGATCGTTCACGGTGTCGAAGAGGCGGAGGAGGTTCTGGCTCCCCACCGTGAATTCGCC
>DATEIO010000657.1:0-5151 GCA_035278895.1 Thermoanaerobaculia bacterium
CGCCGCGGCGGCCGGAACCACGGGGACCACGGGCGGCCGGGGGGCTGCCGGCGGCGCGAGCCCGCCGGCGTCGCCCTCCACCTCGGCCAGCACGTCGCCGAAGATGTCGGCCGAGGTGAGCTTGTGCTCCTGGGCCGCGGGCGCCGCCACCGGGGCCTGTCGCCGGGCGAGCAGAGCGCGCCGCGCCGCGAGAACCAGATCCTGGTCGGAGAAGGGTTTGGCCACCACGCCGTCCGCCTCGCGGGGAGGGGCCTGCCCCTCGGCCACGAGCCCCAGGACGCCGGGGCCGCCCGCACTGCGGGAGAACGACCGCCACAGGGATTCGATCCCCGGAGTGCCGACGCTCAGCAGAACCAGGTCGGGCGTCTCCGAAGCGGCCCACAGCAGGGCCTGGTCGGCCTCCGAAACCACCCGGACACTCCATCCCTCGGCGCGGAGAGCACTGTTGATCCGTTCCACGTAGCGCGGTTCTTGCTCGACGACGAGGATCGAGGGCATACACCGGTCTCCAAAAGAGTCGACAGCAAGCCTTTCTAGCATCCTAGCCCTCTCCAGTCAATCGCGGGAGCCCGAAAAGAGCTAGATTTTTGAGAGATTTAACGCACTTGGCCGCGGGGGGACGGCTCCTGTAAAATCGACCTCCCTCGGACGCATTCAGGAGCTTTCCATGTCTGGCCATAGCAAGTGGAGCACGATCAAGCACAAGAAGGCGGCGACGGACGCCCGCCGCGGCAAGCTGTTCTCGAGGATCCTGCGAGAGATCACCGTGGCCGCCCGCCTGGGCGGCGGCGATCCCAAGGGGAACCCGCGCCTGCGGACCGCGATCCTCGACGCGCGGTCCAACAGCATGCCCAACGACAACATCGAGCGGGCGATCAAGAAGGGCACCGGCGAGCTCGAGGCCGAGGTCTACGAGGAGGTCATCTACGAGGGATACGGGCCCGGCGGGATCGCCATGCTCGTCGAAGGGATGACCGACAACCGGAACCGCGCCGCCGGGGAGATCCGGCACATCTTCGCCAGAAACGGCGGCAACCTGGCCGAGGCCGGCAGCGTCTCCTGGATGTTCCACCGCCGCGGCTACTTCGCGATCGACAAGAGCGTCCTGGATGAAGAGAAGCTCATGGAGCTCGCCCTGGAGACCGGCGCCGACGACGTCTCGACCGAGGGGGAGGTCTACGAGATCTACACGCCGGTCGAGGGCTTCCTCGCCGCCCAGGAAGAGCTGGAGAAGAGGAACGTCCCCACCGTGGCCCGGCAGCTCGCCATGGTGCCGCAGAACTACCTTCCGGTGCCGGAGGACCGCCTGCGCCAGCTCCTGCGGCTCCTCGAAGCGCTCGAAGACCACGAGGACGTCCAGAACGTCTGGACCAACATGGACGTGGACGAGAAGGTCCTGGAAGAGCAGGCCCGCTGACGTGTTGATCCTGGGGCTCGATCCCGGCAGCCTCCACACGGGCTATGGCCTGGTCGAGCGGCACGGCTCCGCCTTGAAGGCGCTGGACGCCGGCCGCTTCTCCTGTCCCAGGGGCATGGAGCTCCCCCAACGCCTCGCCTACATCGGGAGGTCCCTGGAGGAGATGGTGGGCAAGCAGCGGCCGGATCTCGCCGTGCTCGAGACCCCGTTCCACGGGATGAACGCCCGGTCGCTCATCGTGCTCGCCCAGGCGCGGGGGGTGCTCCTGGCGGTTCTCGCCAGCCGCGGCATCGAGATCCGGGAGTACAGCCCGGCCGAGGTCAAGTCGGCGGTCACCGGCAACGGCCGGGCCGACAAGACCCAGGTCGCCCGCATGGTGCGGCTCCTCCTGGCCACCGCCGGAGACGGCTGGGCGAGCGACGCGACCGACGCGCTGGCGCTCGCCGTGTGCTGCGCCCAGCGGCTCCGGCTCGACCGGCTTGGAGAGCGTGCCCGCAGTGCCAAATAGTTGTGCTACCATCCCACCTTGCTTCTTCGGGATCGCCGTCTTGAACGACCAATTCGCCGAACCTCGCACGCCGTAGACCGATATGGCCTTCCAGGGCTCGCTCAAAGAGCTGCCGCTCCCCGACATCATTCAACTGGTCTCCGTCTCGGGTAAAACCGGCGTGTTCTCGCTGCGCCGCAACGGAGACTCGACCGGCGAGATCTACCTGCGCGGCGGCCAGATCGTCCACGCCCACGTCGGCGACCTCCAGGGGGAGGAGGCGATGTACGAGCTGGCGATCTGGCCCGAGGGGGATTTCGTCTTCACCCCCGGCACCGAGACGGAAGTCACCACGATCCAGAAGTCGAACACCAACCTCCTCATGGAGGCGGCGCGGCGGATCGACGAGTGGCAGATCCTCTCGAAGCGCATCCCTTCGACGCGGCTCGTCCCCGTCTTCACCCACCAGGCGACCACGACCTCGGTGTCGCTCACTCCCCAGGAGTGGGCGCTCATCTGCAAGATCGACGAGCGCCGCACGATCGAGGAGATCGCGATCGGGCTCAACATGAGCCCCTTCGAGGCCTGCAAGCTCCTCTACGGCCTCATCACCTCCGGGCTCGTGACCCTGAACGAGGACCTCTCCCGGCTGCGGACCGAACGCCTCCAGAAGATGACCCCGGAAGAGCTCTCCGCCGTGGTCGAGAGCATCCACCAGCAGGGGCGGACGCTCCTGTCCGGCCACTCCCGCCAACCCGACCTGGAAATCCCCTACCGCATGAGCCGGGCGGAGATGGACGCGGGGCGGGGTGTCGAAGCGGTGCTGGACCTGGTGCGCGCCGAGGAGAAGGTCGTCTCGGCCGCCCTGGGCCCGAATCAAAGCAAGGCTTTCCTCGACCGGGTCGCCCAACTCCTGAACCGCTGACCGGAGGCCGCGCTCGCGGCCGGGCTAGAATCCCTTCTCAAATGCGATCCTGGAGCCGCTTCCCGCGCCTGTGTTTCCTGGCCCTCGTCCTCCTCTGTGCGCCGGTCCGTGCCTGGCAGGCGCCGGAGCCGCTCCTCGAGGAAGAACCGCCTCCCGCACCCACTCCGCCACAGAAGCCGGACGAGCCGGAGCTCCAGCCCGGCCTCCCGTCGGCCGAAGAGCAGGGGCGGGGCCCCGAGGAAGAGACCGCGGAGGGAGTCGAGACGCCCCGGCCGCCCGAGGAGAGGAACCTGCCGCGCCTGGACGTCTACTTCCCCGAGGGCGAGCTCGACCTCCGGATCAACCGGCTGATCAACAAGGTCTTCTTCGAGGGGCAGGTCAAGTACAACTTCATCGAGGGGGACATCACGGCCTTCCTGCGCTACCGCTACTACGGCTACAAGCGGACCACCCAGTTCACCGTCTTCGACTCGATCGAGTTCGACGACATCGACGAGGACGTGAAGAACGACTTCGACCGGGTGCGCGGAACGCTCCTCCTCTTCCAGTGGCCGGTGAGCTACAACCACCGGACCTTCCTCCTGACCGAGCTCGACCGGATCAGCTCCAACAAGCCGGACACGATCAACCGTCTGGAGGAGGTCGGCGAGACCAACACCTTCGTCCGCCTGGGCTACCAGCTCGGCACGCCGGACGAGGGGCGGTCGAGCGCCATCGCGGGCGAGACCCGGGCGCGCACGGAGCGGCTGTTCTCGGCCTTCCGCGAGTTCGGCCCGGGAGCCTCCACGGTGACCGCCGCGGCCACCTACGGCTTCAAATTCGGGATCGGCGACTTCGACTACGTGAAGGTCGAGCTCGAGGCCTTGAAGCGGTTCGACATCACCGCCCGGAGCTTCCTCGTGGGGCGGATCCGCGGCGGCACCTTTCCTTACAACGCGACCCTGCCCGAAGAGGACAGGACGCCGGACGACGGTCCGCTCGACTTCTACGACGTCCCCCGCTCCGAGTTCCTCCGCCTGGACGGCCGGGACAACCTCAAGGGCCTGGACGAGCGGACCTACGGCACCGAGCTCCTCCTGACCACCTGGGAGTACTTTTTCCCCTGGTTCATCGAGGAGAAGCGTGATTTTCTCAAGCTCGAATGGCAAAATTGGTACTGGGTCTTGTACGCAGGAGCCGGAGCCGCCGGCTTCGACCGGGACATCTACTCGGACTTCGACACCTATATCCCCGACGTCGGCGTCGGTTTCGAATCCTCTCTCCGGCTCAGAAAGTACAGATTCTTCCTTTCCGGGATCGTGGCACAGGCTTTGAAAGGAGATGGGGGAGTGGAGGCGCGCATCTCGGTCAAGTCCTACCGTTGACCGGTCCTTGACCGGATGATTCTTGACCGGGCAGCGGAGCGCCCGGTAATTTACAAGTTGTTGCAGTGCAGTGAAAAGCTCGGGCCACACAGGCCCGATGCAGTATTGGCTCACAGCCGGAGGAGAACCGATGAAGCTGAAACACCTTCTCGCCGCTCTGCTGTTGAGTCTCGTTCCTGCCCTGGGTTCGGCCGCGGAGCAAGCCAACGCGCCGACGGTGACGGGTGAGACGGGTCTCTTCACGCTCCTGAGCGGCGACACACTGCCCCGCGGGAACTGGTCTTTTGGTCTTTATTACAACAACTGGGACCGGGTTCTCGACCTGGACGGACTCGACGCGGACGAGGAGAGCGTCGACTGGAACCGCATCAGCGCGAGCCTGGGCTACGGCATCACCGACCGGTGGGAGGTGAGCCTGTCGGTTCCGTACGACGACTACAGCTTCGACGTGCGGGGTGCGGACCTGGACGCCTCCGGGCTGGGCAACGCCCGCCTGGGCACCAAGTTCCGCCTGCTGGGAGGAGCGGGAGATTCTTCCACGCTTGCCCTGAACCTTTTTGCAGAACTTCCAACCGGGGATGAAGACGTGGCCTCGGAAGACCCGGGCTTCGGCGCCGGCCTCGGCTGGCGGGTCAACAAGTGGGTCTTCGACGTCGGCTACCGCACCCCGGGCGACGACTTCCCGGATGAGCTCCATGGCGGCCTGGGCTACGTCGGCCAGGTCTCCGAAAATCTCGACTGGATCACCGAGGTCGCCGGCACCTTCTATTCGAACGACGACGATCGCATCGGCTTCGACGACGCCTTCGACCTGACCACGGGCGGCCGCCTGTGGCTGGGCGACGGCAACTGGGCCTTCAACTTCGCTCTGCGCACCGATCTGGCCCAGATCAGCGAGATCGACGAGCACTGCCCGATCGGCGGTCTCCTCGGCCTTACCTACTTCCCGCGGCTCTTC
>DATEIO010000658.1:0-5426 GCA_035278895.1 Thermoanaerobaculia bacterium
AAGAAGGTCCTCGACTTCTTCCAGAACGAGATGGAGGTCAAGAAGATCCGCTTCCCCGAGACCTCGAGCTTCGGCGTCAAGCCGGTCTCGAAGGAGGGCACCTCCCGCCTCGTGCGGGCGGCCGTGGCCTTTGCCCTCGCCAATGGACGCAAGAGCCTCACCCTCGTCCACAAGGGCAACATCATGAAGTTCACCGAAGGCTACTTCAGGAAGTGGGGCTACGAGGTGGCGACGACCGAGTTCCGCGACGCCGTGGTCACCTGGGACGAGTGCGGCGGCAACGTCCCCGAGGGCAAGCTCCTGATCAAGGACGCCATCGCCGACAACTTCCTCCAGCAGATCCTCACCCGGCCGGCCGAGTACGACGTCGTGGCCACGACCAACCTGAACGGCGACTACATCTCGGACGCCCTGGCCGCCCAGGTCGGCGGGCTGGGGATCGCCCCGGGCGCCAACATCAACTACGTGACCGGCCACTCCTGCTTCGAGGCCACCCACGGCACGGCCCCCAAGTACGCCGGCCAGGACAAGGTCAACCCCGGCTCCGTCATCCTTTCCGGCGTCATGATGCTCGACTACATGGGCTGGACCGAGGCCGCCCGGATGATCGAGAACGCCATGGCAAAGACGATCGAAGCCGGCACCGTGACCTACGACTTTGCCCGCCTCATGAAGGAGGAGGGGAGGACCGGCGTCCACGAGATCAAGTGCTCGGAGTTCGGCACCGAGATCATCAAGAACATGGCCTAGAATTCCGGCCCCGTCGCCCGGGTGCTCTCCACCTCACACGGCCATCGCGGACGGCTCTCCGACCGGGAGGCGGGAGACCGCTTCGGCGAGCGAGTCCTCGATGATGCCGAGCCCCTGGTCGAGGTCCGCGTCGTCGATGACGAGCGGCGGCAGGAGCTTCAGGACTTCGTCGTTCGGGCCGGCGGTCTCGATGACGAGGCCGCGGGCGAAGGCGGCCTGCGAGACCTGTTTGGCGAGCCCTTCGGAGTCGAAGCGGAGGCCCTGGATCAGGCCGCGTCCGCGGACCTCGATGCCGAGATCGGGATAACGGCTGGCGATCTCCTGGAAGCGGGCGCGGACCCGGTCGGATTTCTGCGCGACCTCCCGGCTGAAGGTATCGTCCTGCCAGTAGAGGCGGAGCGCCTCGGCGCCCGTCACGAAGGCGAGGTTGTTCCCCCGGAAGGTGCCGTTGTGCTCCCCGGGCGACCAGACGTCGAGCTCCGGCTTCAGGAGGACGAGGGCCAGGGGCAGCCCGAAGCCGCTGATCGACTTCGAGAGCACTACGATGTCGGGCTCAATCCCCGCCGGCTCGAAGCTGAAGAACGTGCCGGTCCGGCCGCAGCCGACCTGGATGTCGTCGGCGATGAGGAGGACGCCGTGGCGGGAGAGCAGCTCGGAAAGGCGCCGGAGCCAGGGGAGGCTCGCCACGTTGACGCCACCCTCGGCCTGGATCGTCTCGACGATCACCGCGGCAGGGAAGTCCACCCCGCTCGAGGTGTTCTCGAGGAGGTTTTCCAGGTACGCGAGCGAGTCCGCCACCCCGGGCGTGCCGTCGAAGGGGAGGGGCGTCGCGTTGTGGAGCGGCACGCCGGCTCCCCGCCGCTTGGAGGCGTTGCCGGTGACCGCGAGGGAGCCCAGCGTCATCCCGTGATAGCCGTTCTGGAAGAAGAGGACGTGGGTGCGCCGGGTCACCTTGCGCGCGAGCTTCAGGGCGGCCTCGACCGCGTTAGTCCCCGTGGGGCCCGGGAACTGGACTTTGTAGGAGAGGCCGCGCGGCCCGAGGATCGTCCTCTCGAAGCTCTCCAGGAGATCCCGCTTGGCGGTGGTCGCCATGTCCAGGGCGTGGGTGATGCCGTCGCGCTGGAGATATTCGATCAGCCTTTCCCTGAGAAGCGGGTTGTTGTGGCCGTAGTTGAGCGTCCCGGCCCCGCTGAAAAAGTCGAGGTACTCCCGGCCGTCTTCGCCATAGAGGCGGGATCCCACGGCTCTCTCAAAGACGGTGGGGAAAGAACGGCAGTAGCTGCGAACCTCGGATTCAAGATTATTGAAGATTTTCACGAATTCTCCTTTAGGGTGCGATTTCGCTTTCATTCTCAATCGGTGTCCCGCAAGCCCCTGCCGGGACACCTATCCAGGTGAAAGCACTCCCGGAAGGCCGGGCGGAGTTTGTCTCAGAGCTGTTTCACGGAGTTTGCCAGGGCGCAACTGAATTCGTATACAGTGGCGTCCTTATAGGTTTAGTGAGGAGGAAGTCGATGGTCGTTCCCGGCTTTCGAAAAGGCTTGAGCCTCCGGGCGTTCGCGCTCGTGTTTTCGGCCGCTGCCGGTCTCCAGGCCGGGCAGGCGGCTCCCCCTGCGGGCGAGTGGCCGGGCCTGTGGGGGCCGGACCGCAACGCCCGGGTCGCGGGGCCCCTCAAGGTGGAGCCCGGCATGGAGATCCGGGAGGTCTGGCGGCGTCCGGTCGGCAAGGGCTTCTCCGAGGTGGCCGTCTTCGAAAACCGGGGCTACGTCACGTTCACCGACGGCGAGGTGGATCATCTGGCGGCCCTCGACCTGGCGACCGGAAAAGAGATTTGGAAGAGCCGGCTCGAGGCGACCTACCGGGGTCACGACGGCTCGGACGATGGGCCGATCGCCACTCCGGTCGTGAGCGAGGGCCGGATCTTCGCCGCCGATCCCCATGGGAGACTCTTCGCCTTGGACCAGGCGAGCGGCCGGGAGCTGTGGCGGCGCGACCTCAAAGCGGAGCTCGGAGCGGTGCCGCCGTACTGGGGCTTTGCGAGCACGCCGCTGCCGGTGGGCAAGATCCTCATCGTCCAGGCCGGCGGGGCGGAGAGCAACAACCTCGTAGGGCTCGAAGCGGCCACGGGGAAGACGGTCTGGTCCTCCCACCCGGCAAGCAAGAGCGGGTACTCCTCCCCGGTGCCGATGACGCTCGCGGGGGTTCCTCAGATCGTCGCCGCGACGACCGACAAGATCTTCGGTTTCAAGCCGGAGGACGGCACGATTCTGTGGAGCCATCCGTCGATCGGCGAGCCGCGCCAGAGCCCCGCACCTGTTCCGGGGGATCGCGTCCTCGTCACCTCCTGGCAGGAGGCGGCGCTCCTCCGGGTCACCTCCGAGGGGGGAGCGTGGAAGGTCGAGGAGCTCTGGAAGAAGCCGGTCTTGAAGTCGAGCTACAGCCCGACCGTCTATCACGACGGATATCTCTACGGGATGAATGGCTCCTACCTGGTCTGCCTGAGCCCTGAGACCGGGGAGGTCAAGTGGCGCGAGAAGGTCTACAACGCCTCCCTGATCCTGGTCGGAAGCCATCTCGCGATCCTGGGAGAGCGCTCGGGCAATTTCCAGCTCGTGGCGGCGACTCCCGAGGGGTTCCGCGAGGAGCTCCAGGCCCGCGTCTTCAACCCCGGAGCCCGGTCGATCACCGGGCCGGTGTTCGCCGGGGGCCGCTTCCTCCTGCGGAACTCCGAAGAGATCGTCCTGTTCGAGTTGAAGGCGGGCCAGCCCGGTGCGGCTGGAGAGAGGAAGGGGTCATGAGGGGGAGGGTCTTCATTCTTGCCGCTCTCCTGACGGCCGCCGCCGGAATGGGGAGGGCCGTCGACTGGCCCCAGTGGGCCGGACCCTCGCGCAACGGGGTTTCGCCTGCCACGGGCGTCTTCAAGGAAGGCCCCTTCGAGCTCCGCGAAGTGTGGAGGCGGCCGGTCGCCGCGGGGGTCTCGGCGCTGGCCGTCTCGGGCGACCGGATCTTCTCTCTCGGCTCGGAGGAAGGGAAGGACTACGTCTTCGCGCTGGACGCCGGTACGGGCAAGGAGCTCTGGCGGGCGCCCCTCGGTGCGAGCCTCACCACCATGGACTTCGGGGTCGCGAGCACCCCGGCGACGGACGGCCAGCGAGTGTTTGTCCTCGGCGCCGAGTGCAGGCTCCTGGCTCTCGAAGCCACGAATGGGGCCGTGGTCTGGCAGCGCGATCTGAAAGCCCAGGACAACACCGGCCCGATGCCCCGCGGCTGCTGGACCTCGCCGCTTCTCGAGGGTGACCTCCTGATCGTTCAGGTCAATGGTGATCCCGACAAGCGCGTCATGGCCTTCGACAAGGTTTCGGGCGCCGTGGTCTGGTCTTCCGCGGGAGTCGAGAAGTCGATGCGGAGCTCCCCGCTGGTCGCCGACATCGGCGGCGTGCGGCAGGTCGTGGTGCACGACGTCACCAAGGACGTGAAGGGAGGGCTGTACGGTCTGCGCCTCAAGGATGGCGCTCTCCTCTGGAGCGTGCGGTTCCCCGAGACTGGCTCCTATTCCTATGACACGCCGGTTCTCCTTGCGGACGGCCGTGTCGGCGTCGTCGCGTGGAGCGACTTCCGGACGGCCGCGGTCCACCGGCAGGGGGAGAGCTTCGCCGCGGAGCCGGGCTGGAGTGCCCGCGAGATCCGGGCCGAAGTGCAGCCGTACAACCTCCATGCGGTGGCCCTCGGCGAGCACGTCTACGGGTTCGGCGGCGAGCTCCTCGTCTGTCTGGACGCGGCGACCGGCAAGACCGTATGGAAGGAGAAGACGTACCCGGGCTCGCTCCTCGCCGTGGACGGACACCTGGTCGCGATCTCCCAGGCCGCCGGCATCCTGCGGGTGATCGAGGCGACGCCCGCCGGGTACCGGGAGAAGGGGCGGCTGGAGGTCTTCACGCCCGGGGCGTCCACTGACACGCCGCCGAGCTTCGCGGGCCGCCGGATCTACCTCCGGAATTCGGAGGAGATCGTGGTGCTGGAAGTGGTGAAAGCGGCGAAATGAGCGATCCGATGGCGGAATTCAACGACCTGGTCCATCTCCTCCGCTCGCGGGGAGAGGAGCGCGCGGAGCGCCTGGCCTACACCTTCCTGCGCGACGGCGAGGTGGAGGAGGCCACGCTCCGCTACGGCGAGCTCGACACCCGGGCGCGGGCGATCGGCGCGGCCCTGGAGCGGCTCGGCGGCCGCGGCGAGCGGGCGCTCCTGCTCTTCCCCGCGGGGCTCGACTTCGTCTCCGCCTTTTTCGGCTGCCTCTACGCCGGGGCGGTCGCGGTCCCTTCCTATCCGCCGGTCGCGCGGCGCCCACAGCCGCGTTTGCGGACGATCGCGCGGAGCGCCGGGGTCCGCTTCGTGCTGACGACCGCGGCGATCGCGGGCAAGCGCGAGGAGGTCACCGCCCACGTCCCTGAGCTGGAAGACGCGGTCTGGTTGGCTACGGACGCGGTCGAGGACGCGCTCGCCGCGGAGTGGTCCGGAATCCTGCCGGGCGCGGAGGCGCTCGCCTTCCTCCAGTACACCTCCGGCTCGACCGCGGACCCCAAGGGGGTGCAGGTCAGCCATGGGAATCTCCTCCACAACGAGGAGCTGATCCGCCAGGCGTTCGGGCAGTCGGAGGAGTCGGTGATCGTGGGGTGGCT
>DATEIO010000659.1:0-5177 GCA_035278895.1 Thermoanaerobaculia bacterium
TACGACAACCGGATCATGGCCCAGCGCGCGGTCAAGGCCGTGGGGCTGGATGTGGGCGGCGTCGATTTCATCTCGCCGGACATCACCCGGAGCTACAAGGAGATGGGCGGCGCGATCGTGGAGATCAACGCCGCGCCGGGCTTCCGCATGCACACGGCGCCCACGGAAGGCAAGCCGCGGGACGTGGCCGGCCCGGTGATCGACATGCTGTTCCCCACGGGCACGCCCTACCGCATTCCGATCGCCGCAATCACGGGCACGAATGGCAAGACGACGACCACGCGCATGGTGGGGCACATCCTGAAGCTTTCCGGCTGCACGGTGGGGATGACCACGAGCGACGGCGTCTACATCGACGGCGAGATCACCGTGGCGGGCGACATGACGGGTCCGTGGGCGAGCCATCTCGTGCTGCGCGATCCGAACGTGGACGCGGCCGTGCTGGAGACGGCCCGGGGCGGCATCGTGCGCGCGGGGCTCGGCTGGAGGAAGTGCAAGGTGGGCGCGGTCCTGAACGTGGCCTCGGACCACCTCGGCATGGGCGGGGTGAACGATCTCGACGAGCTCGCGGAGATCAAGCGCGTGGTCGTGGAGGTGGCCCAGGACTTCTGCGTGTTGAACGCGGACGACGAGCGGGTGGCGCCCATGGCCGCGCACAGCCCGGGCCGGCCGATCTACGTCACGATGCAGCGCAACAACGAGCTCGTCCGCCGGCACATCCGCGAGAAGGGCGGCCGGGCCGTGGCGCTGGAGGAGGGCTTGAACGGCCGGATGATCGTGCTCTACGAGGGGGAGGAGCAGATCCCCGTCCTCTGGGCGCGGCAGATCCCGGCGACGATCGAAGGGCACGCCCTCCACAACATCCAGAACGCGATGTTCGCCGTGGCGATCTGCAGTGCGATGGGGATCAGCCTGGAGAACATCCGCCAGGGCCTGCGGACGTTCACGACCGACTTCTTCCAGACCCCGGGCCGGATGAACTTCTACAACGAGCACCCGTTCCGCGTGCTGCTCGACTACGCCCACAACGCGCACGGCATGCAGGCCATGGCGCGGACCATCCGCGAGCTCAACGTGACCGGCCGGAGGATCGGCATTCTCGCCGCCCCGGGCGACCGGCGGGATTCGGACATCCGGGAGATCGCCTGGGCCGCGGCCCCGGCCTTCGACCTGATCCTCCTGCGGGAAGACGACAACCTGCGGGGGAGGAAGCGCGGCGAGACCGGAGGCATCCTCCGCGACGCCCTCGTCTCCTCCGGCTTCCCCGAGGACCGGATCTCGGCCGAAATCTACAGCGAGGAAGAGGCTGTCCAGCGCGCTCTCGAAACCGCCCAGCCGGGCGACCTCCTCGTCATCTTCGGAGACGACCTCGACCGCGTCTGGAAGCAGATCGTGAGCTTCGGCCGCCCTGCTGTCGCCTCCGTAGGCCCCGCCCCCGTCGCTCCGCCGGTCTTCGCCCCCGACGTGGAGGCGCCGCTCGAGTCGCCGGTTTCGCCCTTCCCGGTGCCCAAGGGGGAGCGGGTAGGGGAGCATGAGGACTGAGCCGCAGCATCCCTTTCGGTGATCCGGGGCCTTGACGGCATCCCGGAAGAGGAGTAGATTTTCTCCCATGAAGGCAGTGAGCCTCCAGGAGGCGAAGGAGCATCTGGACGAACTGGTGGAGGAGGCAGCCTCGGGGGCGAGGGTCGTGATCGCCCTGAACGAGCGGCTCGGCGTTCGTCTGGAGCGTCTCCGCCAATGGCACGAGCTTTCCTCTCAGGAAAAGGCAGCCCGCAAGGAAGCTCTCCTGACCTTCTTGAAAGAGCTTGATGCCCTGCCTGTTCTAGACCCTCGGAGCGCCCAGCAGGTCTTGGCCGACGAGGAGCACAAAGACGATGTTTTTGGGTGGACGCTGGAGGTGAAGGCTCCTATGAACGTGGACGAGAAGAGCGGTGTCGAGCTGCCCCAGGGACCGGCGGACAAGGTTCGAGTCTTCGGATTGGATCGAGGGAAGTTTGTCGTTCCGGATGATTTCGACGATCCGATGCCCGAGATCGAGCAACTCTTCTATGCCTCCCGTTGATGATCCTCCTGGATACCCACGTCTGGCTGTGGCTGAACGTGAATCCGGAGCGCCTCTCCCGGCGCTCCCTGGAGATCCTCTGTTCTCCTCGCCATGAGATCTTTCTCTCCCCGGCAAGCTCCTGGGAGATTGCGATCAAGTGTGCTGCCGGGAAGCTGAGCCTTCCGGAGCCGCCAGACGTTTACATCCCTCACCGGATGGCCGCGAACAGGATCAACTCTCTGCCGGTCCATCACGGTCATGCGCTCCGCGCAGCCGCCCTTCCCGAGCACCATAAAGATCCTTTCGATCGAATGCTGATCGCTCAGGCTCAGATGGAGAACATGAAGCTCATGACGGTCGACGGCCGGTTCGACGACTACGACGTCGAGATCTTGTGGGCTGATTAGAACGTCACACCCCGAACGCGTCGGGGTCGCTACGAACGAACCGGGCGGCTCCGGCGAAGGGAGCGGAGTCGGAGAAGAAGAGGCGGTCGACATCCCTCCGAAGCTCGGTTGCTTCCTCCCGGTTTCCCTGATTCTCCAGCTTCTGGACGAGCTTCAGGACTACGATCACGGCGTCGACCTGCTCTCTGCGCCGGTCGCGGAGGCGTCGCCGTGTGAGATGGAAGACGCGGGCCGATGTCTCCGCCCGAAGGTCTCCGTCGACGGGAAGGATCTCTCCCAGAGGTGTATAGCGGAAGCTTTTCTCAGGCTCATCGGAGCACGGATCGAGCAGGAGAGGCTTCTCCCGGCGGATATCGTCCTCGTGACGCATCGGCCGTCCTGTTTCATCCTCTACCGGGAACTGGTTCGCCTTCCCGGCAGCCTCTCCGGTCTCCGGATCTCCCCAGAGCGGCAGATCCTTGCGGCTCTGGTTGCAGGGAGCGCAGGAGGGATAGAGGTTCGACCACTCGTAGGCCAGCCAGTAATAGCCGGGATGGTCGGGTCTCTCGGTCACGGCTCCTTTCGGGCGGAAATGCTCGACCTGCCAATCGACCTCGCCAAGCGGGGTCTCGCAATAGGCGCACTTCCTGTGGAACAGCTCTTCGAGGGCGGTTTTCACCGAAAGGTGGCGGTAGACGTGGTCTTTGACGTCGTGATCGCCGCGTTCCCGGAGAGCGCTCTGGGTCCACTGGCGGGAAAGCTCGAACCAGGCGTCGTCCGGCCGGATCGGGCGGCCCGCGTCATCCACGCGGTTGCGATCGATGCGGATCACGATGGTGGATCAGAGGCCGTGCTTACGAATGAGCTGCTTCAGGAGACGGCTGGTCTCGTTCTCCCGCTCGGCAGGGCCTTCGAAGGAGCGGATCTCGGTGGCCAGATTGTAGAGTCGGCTGCGCTGATCGGGGCTCCGCTCCTCCTGAGGGACCGCTGCCAACTCCCGGTACTCCGTGAGCTTCTCGCGGGTATCGTGTCCATAGATCTCGGTATCGAAGAGCCGCGGGTCCGCGAGCATGTCCTCGACGGAGTAGCCCAGGAAGTTGGGAACGTTCTGCTCAGCCACGATCTCGTCCCCTTCGCGCCGGAGGACGACCAGTTCCTCGGGCGAGGCATCTAAGGCTACGAGGGGGCTGTGGGTCGTGGCGAAGATCTGCATCTTCGGGAGGAGCTCTGAGAGGCGCGGGAGGATCTCCGCCTGCATGGAGGGGTGGAGGTGCTGCTCGATCTCATCGAGTAGAAGGATGCCTTCAATATGCCCCTCTTCATCGATGGACTCGGCACGCATTGCCCAGGCGTACAGATCCAGAAGCCAGCTAAAGGTCAGACGATAACCATCAGCCCATGCCTCCAGCGGAATGCGACCTGCCAGGGTCGGGCCGGATATCTCGACTCCACCTCCTCGGCGTAGCTCGATGTGATCCTCCAACGTGAGCCCTAGGGCTCGCTTCAGGCCACGAAGAGTCCGATCATAAATATAGGTACCGAAAGTCGTTCTAAGGCGATGGAGCGTCAACTCAGGGTCTATTAATGCTTGTTGGTATTCAAAAAGAGTTGCGACGGAATCGGCAATCCGATAACTCCTGCTACTGATATCAGGTCCCGAGCCAAAACGGCCCGCTCCATATCCGCAAAGGAATACAGCTGGCGGCAATGCGCCGCCGCTGAACAACACTGACTCTTTGTCGCCAGTTTTTGTTATGAACTTAGATGCAGAAACATCAGACACTTCGGAAGCGAATTTTATGGAAATCGTGCCCTGGTTTTGATCTTCCGAGACCAATCCACCAATAGGTGCAGAGATAAGCTTGCTGGCATCAGTTAGGTCGGCAGTCGCAATTGCAATCGCACGAAGAATAGTAGTTTTCCGTGTACCATTCTTGCCGATTATTAGGGTTCGAGAGCGGGGTTTGCCTTCAGAGGTACGAAGATCCAGAGTAAGCCGTCGGAAGCCTCGTATACTTTGTAGCTCGACCTGTACAATTTTAAATGAGTTAGCAGGCTTCATGGGGGAATCCTATCTCTGCAGCGCATCCTCCGCCAACAGATCCGCAAGCAGCACGATCCTCCGCTTGAAGGAGGTCAAATCCACCCACTCCTCCCGGGTGTGCATCCCACCTCCCACCGGCCCCAATCCGTCCAGGACGGGAATGCGGTGGGGGTCGGGGAGGAAGTTGGGGAAGGAGATGCCTCCTCGCTCGTTTTCCACTTCGAGGTCCCAGCCTCTGGCGGCGGCGAGCTCGACGGCTCGGCGGGTCCAGGCGGTCTGGGGGCCGTAGGGGTCGACGGGGGGGATGTACTGGCCCTGGGCGAAGGTCATGGAGGTTCCGGTGCGCAGAGCGATGTCGCGGGCGAGGGCTTCGAGCTTCTTGGCGAGCTCGTCGCTTTCCATGGCTCGCAGGAAGCGGGCCTCGCCTTCGGCGATGGCGCAGTCGGGGACGACGTTCAACTGGCGCTCGGTGCCGAGGATGGAGGCCGAGGCCGCGAGGTTTTCGACAAAGGTCGTGTCTCCGGCGATCAGGCGGCCGGTGTTGACCGTGGGGCCGCCGTCCCGGCGGGAGAGGGATTCGGCCTCGGTGACCCAGCGGGCGGCGGCGGCGAGCGCGGAGCGGCCTTCCCAGTAGTGGAGGCCGGAGTGTGAGGCCTGGCCGCGGGCTTCGAGGGTCCACTGGAACATGCCCCGGCGGCCGGCC
>DATEIO010000660.1:0-2386 GCA_035278895.1 Thermoanaerobaculia bacterium
CTTGTGAGGCGAGAGCGCCGCCTCGTGAGGCGGGAGCGCCGCCCCGCGAGGCGAGAGAGCCGCCTTGCGAGGCGAGAGCGCCGCCCCGCGAGGCGGGAGCGCCGCCCCGCGAGGCGAGAGAGCCGCCTTGCGAGGCGAGAGCCCCGCCCCGCGAGGCGAGAGCGCCGCCTTGTTAGGCGAGAGCGCTGCCCTGTGAGGCGAGAGCGCCGCCTCGCGGGGCAGCAGAGCCGCCCCGCTTACACCCGCTCGAGGATCGTGGCGATTCCCTGACCGCCGCCGATGCAGAGGGTGACGAGGGCGGTCGCGAGGTTCCGCCTCTCGAGCTCGTCGAGCGCCGTACCGAGCAGGATCGCGCCGGTCGCGCCCAGCGGGTGGCCGAGAGCGATGGCGCCGCCGTTGACGTTCACTTTCGCCGGATCGATCCCGAGGTTGCGGACAGTCTGGAGCGGGACGGCGGCGAAGGCCTCGTTGATCTCCCAGAGATCGACGTCCTGTGCGCTCATGCCCGCCTGGGCGAGCGCCTTCTGCGAGGCCGGAGTGGGCGCGGTCAGCATGATGAGCGGCTCGGAGCCGGCGGTGGCCATGGCACGGATGCGTGCCCGGGGCTTGACGCCGTGGGCGCGGATGAAGTCCTCGGACGCCACGAGCACGGCCGCGGCGCCGTCCACGATGCCGCTCGAGTTGCCGGCGGTGTGGACGTGGCGGATCGTTCCGGCCTCGGGGTAGCGGGCGAGGGCGATCTGGTCCAGCGTCTCGCCGTTCGGCCCGGCCGGGTGGGAGCCCATGGCAACGAAGGAGGGCTGGAGCGCGGCCAGGCCCTCGGCCGTGGTGTCGGGCCGGGGGAACTCGTCCTTCTCCAGGAGCACGGCGCCGGTCTCGGGGTCTTTCACCGGGAAGAGGCTCCGCGAGAAATGGCAGGACTGCTGGGCGTGGGCGGCGCGGCGCTGGGATTCGAGGGCCCAGGCGTCCACGTCTTCCCGGGAGAAGCCCTCGAGCGTCGCGATCAGGTCGGCGCTGATCCCCTGGGGGACCTGGTAGACCTTGCCGCGCAGGTGGAGGTTGGCGCCGTCCTGGCCCGCGCCGTCCGCCCCGAGCCCGAGGCGGGACATGCTCTCGACTCCGCCGCCCACGACGAGCCTCTGGGTGCCGGACATCACGCCCATGGCGGCGAAGTTGACCGCCTGGAGGCCCGAGCCGCAGAAACGGTTGATCGTGGTGGCGGTGACCTCGATCGGCCAGCCGGAGGTGAGAACGGCGTTCCTCGCCACGTTGGCGCCCTGCTCATTCACCTGCGAGACGCAGCCGGCGATGACGTCGTCCACCTCGCGGGGGTCGATGCCGGTCCGCTCGGTCAGGCGGTTCAACGTCTGGGCGAGAAGCTCCTGGGGATGGACGCCCGAGAGCGCCCCCTTGCCGGCCTTGCCGCGGCCCCGCGGCGTGCGGACGGCGTCCAGAATGTATGCGCTGGTCATGGAATGACTCCTATCGGGAAGCGTTGATGAGACGGTCGAAGGCGTTGTGGGCGCGCAGGGCGGCCTTGGGGTCGCGGAGCAGGCGCCGGGACTGGTGGTAGCCGAGAGCGATCGCGTCGATCTCGAAGGCGAGCTGCTCCGGATCGAGGTCTGCGGAGAAGTGGCCGGCTTCGATCCCGATGCGCACCGCCCGGGTAAGGAAGGCGAGCCTCCGCTCCTGGCTCTCGACCAGGAAGTCCCGCTGAGGGCCGGGCCGGTCGTCGAGCTCCACGGTCGCGGCAATGAACAGGCACCCCCCGGGCTTGGCGGGGTCGTCCATCCAGGCGAGCCACCGCGCGAAGAAAGAGCGCAGGCGCGGCTCGCCCCGGGGCGTCGCGAGAGCGGGTTGGACCACCGCCTCCTCGAAGCGCTCCACGGCGGCTTTCAGGACCTGGAGCTGGAGCTCGTCCTTGGAGCCGAAGTGGGCGAACAGGCCGCTCTTCGACAGCCCCAGCTCGGAGGAGAGGCTGCCGATGGTGAGGCCCTCGAGGCCATCGCGGCTCGCCAGGCGCAAGGCCTGCTCGACGATGCGGTCCCGGGTTTCGGCTCCCTTGCCCATGATGGTGATAATAATACGAACGGTCGTTCTATTCCGCAAGAGCCGAAACCTCACCCCTGTCCCCTCTCCCATCGCCCTCCCTTCCCCCGGGAGAGGGGGACGCCTGCGAGCGGTCTTGCCGTAGGGTGCGCTGTGCGCACGTGTTGTTTTCCACCACCCTAAAACGTGCGCACAGCGCACCCTACAAGCTCCAACGCTTCAGCTACGTTCCCCTCTCCCGGGGGAAGGGAGGGCGATGGGAGAGGGGACAGGGGTGAGGTCTGGCCCGCCTCTTGCTATAAGCTCCGGCGCCATGAGAAACGACGAGAGAGTGAAA
>DATEIO010000661.1:0-6915 GCA_035278895.1 Thermoanaerobaculia bacterium
GACCTTTCCATCCCGGGTCACGGCGAGAGCCAGGCTGGGGATGTGCCGTTTCTTCATCTCTGTCTGGATGTACTCATCGACCCGATCCGTCTGGGCCATCGCGTGCACCGGGGTCAGGAGAATCCAGGCGAGGCCAAGCAGTACACTGGGCTTCATTCGTTGTCCTTTGCTGCGTGAAAGATGACTCATCGTCCGTCCCCCTCCGGGGTCGAGGACCTCGATTTTAGCCTGACTGTAGAGGATTCGTGGCTGGAATGTCCATGCCGTGCCGTCCTGAAAAAAACCGCCCCTCCTCTTCTCCTGAAGGGGCGAACACCGCTGCAAAGAAGGGATCGAAGGTCGGGACCCGTGGACAGGGCTATGCGTCTTCAACGCCCGCGGGGGTGGTGGCCAGGGCGGTGCTGGGGCCGCCGCAGCCACAGCCCGTGTCCTGGTTGTCGGTGGTGCCGCGCACGAGCCCCAGCTCCTCGGAGCTGAGCTCCTGGGCGGTCCGCCGGGCGAGGATGCGCTGGCGCGTCCTCTCTGGCTTCTTGGTCTCCATCGTGACAAGTCTCCTATCGGAGTCGCACCCGGACCGTCCGGGTGAGCCTGGGAACCGGATCGCTCACCCTTCTACTACGTCGGGCACGCCCAGAGGTTTGCGGAGGCTGACGTGGCGCGCGGCCTCGTCCCGCCAGGTCCGCTTTCGATGCTCTTCATACTCTTCGAAGCGCAGGACCTCATGATCATCGCGCCAGGTGAAATCACGGACGCCCGCCAGCAGGAATTCGCTGAACATGTCGAGGAGAGGCAGCCCCGCCCGGGTCTCCAGGAACAGGAACTGGCCCTGGGGATTGACTTCCAGGAAGATGTGCCCGCCGTCCGGAGCCACGACGAAGTCGAGCGATCCGGAGACCAGCCCGAGGTCTTTGAGCAATCGCCGGCAGCCTTCCGCAACCTCGCGCGGCAGATCGTAGGGCTCCATCTCGATCTCGAGCTGGCCCCGGCGCCAGTCCGTCGCCGCGGTCTCCTTCGCTTGCGAGTCGATGCGGAGGGCCACGAGACAATCTCCCAGGCAGGCGACCCGGATTTCGAAAGCTTTTTGCAGCATCGGCTGGAAGATGCCCGGGCACAGCCGCAGCACGTCGTCTTCCGGAAGCTCATCTTCCGTCACGGCGGCCGTGTAGGCTCCGAACACGCGTTCCACGCGCTCGCCGGATTCGTCGTAGACGACCCACGATCCCGGCTTGAGCAGCTTGTGGGCGATCCGGCCGCCGTGTTTGCGAAGAAAGGCCCGGATCTCCTTCGGATCGTTGCTCACCAGCGTTTCCGGGATGGCGAGACCCACCTGCACAGCGCTCCGCAACTGGCACGCTTTCTGTTGGGCCACGACGTCGCTCGCCGGGGGATTCACCCAGAAGGTGCGGCCGCCCCGGTCGAGGAAGGGAGCGACGCCCGCCAGGAAGAGCCCGCACTGCCGCGCCGCGATCTCCTTGTCCCCCGGGTGCATGTCGTCCGGCAGGACGGCTTCCCCGGGCCGGCGCATCCAGACCACGTCGAACGGCTCGCTGTGGTCCTCCCCCGTGACGTCTGGCCCGCGCATCAGGAACCGGCCCGTCCGGTCGTCCGCCGCGAGGTGCACGGACAGGCTGAGGAGAGTGGGGAAATCCGGCGTCCGGAGCAGTTCGCAGTCGTGGCCCTTCTTCCTCAAGGCCCAGGCCACGGCGTCCGAATGCAGATCGCCCGCTTCCGAAACGATCAGGATGCGCTTGGGATTCATGCCCCTCCTCCCTTGGGAGGGAGATACGGGGGCCAGGGCTCCAGGTTTCCGGGGTCTGGAAACGATCGAGGCTCGACCCCATGCCGATGCGGGGTCGAGCCTCTCGTTACGGCGTGACGGGCGTCATTGCCCGGACGTGGCCGGCTCCTGGGGGAGGATTCCGAGCAGCCACGAGAAGTCCTGGCTCTCCCACGGCGGCTGCGCGGCGGGCGACTGGCCCGTCGCGGGGTCACCCGGGAACGGCCCGAAGTTGGGGTTCTCCTGCGGCGGGGTCTTCGAGCTGTCGAACCGCGCGTAGGAGTGGCAGGTGATGCACGACGCCTGCTGGGCGGGAACCTCGGCGTTGAACTCGACGAAGGAGTTTCCGAGCGGCGTCGTGTTCGAGTTGACGAAGTCGTTCTGGACGCCCGTCAGGCGGTAGTTCCGGAAGGCGGGCGCGAGCTTGGCCTGATCCATCAGCGCGGTCAAGGCCGGGGTGATCTGCGTCGGCTGGCCGGTGCTCTGCGCGGGGTTCGAGCCCCACGGATCATTGCAGGAGTTGTAGAGATCGGGCTTGCAGCGGTTGGGGTTCGTGGCCGTGAACTGCGGCTCGAAGGTCGCCCACAGCCAGTTCGGGAAGAGCTTCGACGAGATGTGGATGCCGGTCAGCGCGTAGCATTTCCCGTTGATCACCTCGGTATAGATGTCCGGCGTCGGCTTGCTGCAATCGAAGGCGGCAGGATTGAGCGCGTCGACGGGCACCCAGTCCGCCTTGATCTCGACCGCCGAGGTCGGGAAGGAGATCGTTGCGCCGCTCTTCACGTAGGCGGCCTGCTGGGTGAGCGAGAGGAGCGACTGGCCGGGCGCCGGTTGCTGGATGTAGTCGACCTCGGGGTCGTTCGCAAAGACCTCTTCGCAGAACTTCGCTCCCGTGGCGAGGTTCGTGGGCACGAACGGGACCAGGGAGGGCGCGTTCTTCTTTGCGCTCGCGACGGTCGTCATGGGGCTGCAATCGCCCGCCAGGCCGTTGGCCAGGTTTTCTTTGAGATGGCTCGCATGCAGCCGCCGTTGCTGGGTGGCCGCATCTGCGCCGCAGCTCCCGGGATCCTGCAGGCAGCTCTGCTCCGTCCAGTTTTCGAAGGTGAGCGGATGGGAGCCGGTCGCCGGACAGTTGGCGGCGACGAAGAGCTGCCACGCGGTCTCCTCGAGGGTGGCCGCCGGCGCGGCCGGGAAGGCGCAGGCGTCGGCCACCGTCGTCGCAGCCGGCGGGGCTTCCGGCGCAGGCGGTTCGGGTGTCGGTTCTTGGCCGCACCCGACGAAAGTCAGGGCGGTGAGGGCGAGAGCCAGGGCATGTCGGCACGGTCTCATTCGAGATCTCCTTTGAACGGAAAGCAGTGAAATCGAAACCTGCCGGCGGATCAGGCAAGGGATGTGCCAAAAGGAAAGCGTAGGGAGCAGGGTGCCGATCGGCACCCTGGGGATTGTTCCGACATAACGAAGCCTACTGTCGCCGCTATGTCGGATTATGTCGGGTTCTTTGCGGCGACGCGCGAGGAGCCCTCTGGCTCACCTTGAAGGTGAGGGCGTCGCACCGGCGTCCTCGGAACCGCAAGGAGGAACCATGCGCAAGGCTCTGCTGTTCGCATCCGCCCTCGTCCTCACCGCCACCGCTCTGGCGACCAAGCCGGCCCAAGCCGCGCCGTTGACCTGCGGCTGCTGGTGCTGCATGCCCGCCTACTACTCCACGTACACGTGCAGGTTGTCCAACGGCAGCACGGCGACCTGCAAAACCTACTGCAACCTCTACTGCTGAGCGGTCCTTCGCCGCGGCAGAGGGGCCGGGCCGGAGCTTCCGGCCCGGCCTCAGCAGCAGGTGACGCCGCCCAGGCAGGCCGAGCCACCGCAGTCGGCGCTCGTGTTGCAGTTCTTGACGAGGCTGCAACTGCACCGGCAATAACCCCGGAAACCCTGCGCCATGAATTCCGGCTGCGGCGGGATTGCCGCCTGGATGTCCGGCGCCTTGCAGAGAGCGGCCTCAGCGCCCGGCGCGAGCGACTCCTGGCCAGCCGGGACGGGAGCGGCGGCAGAGGCCGGATCGGCAAAGGCTGGAGCCGCGGCAGCGATGGCGAGGACGGTGAGAATCGGGAGGATCGTGCGACAGAATCTGGACATCGAGCTCTCCTTTCTAAACGAAGGGTTGCCAAAGAAAGAGTGTTGCCTGGAGGACGTCCTGGGACATTCCGTTTGAGAGAAGGTTTTCGGCCGGAGGGTCGCATATGATCCCCAGATGGGCACCGAGTTGAAGAAACCCTTGCTCTCGCGCTCTGCTGCCGTTCTGTTGGCGACCGTCCTCCTCACGCCGGCGCGCTGGGCGGTTGCGGCTCCTGCGATTCAACGCGCAGCCGCGGAGCAGATCGCGGAGATCCTCGAAGCTCGCCAGCGCGAACAGCACATCCCCGGCTTCGCCTTCGCCCTGGTGCGGCAGGACCGTCTCGAGCTCGTCATCGTGCGGGGCGTCCGGGACGTCGAGCGCGCGCTTCCGGTGACTCCGGACACCGTCTTCCCGATCGGCTCTTGCACCAAGGCGTTCACCTCCATGGCCATGGCGAAACATCCCGGGGCCGGGACGCATAGCAGGCTCCATGAGCTGCCTGCCGGCTCTGCCGGAGGACGAAGCCCCATTGACTCCCCTCCTCCTGTGACCTAGAATTTTGTTATGAAAGTTGAGACTACCGTCGCGCTTTCCGAAGACCTCATGGCGGCATTGGAGTGCCGTGTCCAGGGAGCTCGGGATCTCTCCGCGATCATCGAAGCCGCCTTGAGGGCTTACCTCGCGCAGCCGAGGCGAGGGGACGATGCGGGCGATCTCGAGATCATCAACGCCCATTCAGAAGAGCTCAATGAAGAAGCCGCCGACGTGCTCGAGTATCAGGTCATCCCGTGAAAAGGGGTGACCTTTACCGAGTCAGGCATCCCTCAGCGGCCGACCCTCGAAGATCCAGGGTCTTCGTCGTCGTAAGTCGACAACTTCTCATCGACTCCAGCTTCTCGAGCGCTATTTGCGCCCCCATCTATACCCGGAGAGATGGCCTCCACAGTCAGGTTCCTGTGGGCATCGATCAGGGACTCAAGCACGATAGCAGCATCCATTGCGACGAGCTTGTCAGTCTCCCAAAGGCCATGCTTACGGACTACATTGGCTGTCTCTCCCCGGAGAAGCTTTACGACCTGGATCGTGCCCTCGCTTTCGCGCTGGGGCTCACCACGCCACTGGTCAACTGATGGGCAGCACCTCCGCTGGGGGATCACCTCGATACCTGCTGGCTGGTCGGGGCCGGCGAGTTCCCTGGCACCTATCCCCGGCAGCACACGAAAGGATGAATGGAGTCCTGGTGGGGGCTGCCTCCAGTAGGGAACTGGTAGGGAACTGCGGAACGCCTGGCACCCAGGGCCGGAGTCAAACTTCCCCACGCTCCATGGCAACCTCGGCCTCGAGGCTCTCTTTGTCACGGAAAACAGTAGCCACCGCGACGGTGCGGCCTCCGGCTTTGAAGGTCACGATGGCGCTGCGCTCGGCGAGCGAGCCGCTGACCTCGATCGAGTCCCATTTGGACGCATGCCCGACGTAGTTGATCGATACGTCGTAATGCTGGCTCCAGAAGAACGGGACGGCGTCGAAGCGTTCGCCTTGGCCCAGAATATTGCGCGCCGCGGTCTGGCCCTGGCGCTCGGCGACCACCCAGTGCTCGACGCGGAGGCGCTCGCCCGAGTGGGGGTCCGGCCAGCGGGCGATGTCTCCCACGGCCCAGACGTCCGGAGCGCTGGCGCGCAGGTGCTCGTCGACCAGCACGCCGTTGTCGACCTCGAGGCCGGCCGCTTCGGCGAGCGCGACACGGGGGCGCACGCCGACACCGACGACGACAAGATCGGCTGGCACGGTCTCGCCGCTCTCCAGGCGCACCTCGGTTTCCGTGATGGCCGCCGGTTTCGTTCCCAGCTTGAAGACGACGCCGTGCTCCTCGTGAAGGCCGCGGATGAAATCGCCGAGCTCCGGCCCCATCACCCGGCCGAGGGGGCGTTCGTCCGGAGCCACGACCGTGACCTCGAGGCCGCGGCCCCGCAGAGACGCCGCGGCTTCGAGACCGATGAAGCTTGCACCGATCACCACCGCCTTTTTCGCGTCCTTGGCCTTTTCGATGATTGCCCGGCTGTCGGCCAGCGAGCGCAGGAGGTGGACGTGGGGCAGGCCGGCTCCGGGGATCGGCAGGCGGATCGGCTCGGCGCCGGTGGCGAGGACCAGGGCGCCCCAGCTCACGGTGCCGCCGTCGTCCAGAGCCACGGTCTTGGCCGCGAGATCGATGGATTTTACGCCGCTGCCGAGCCTCAGCTCGATCCGCTGCTCGTCGTAAAACTCCCGCGGGTGCAAGGGAATCCACTCCTCCGGAGCGTTGCCGGCGAGATAGTCCTTGGAAAGATTGGGCCGGTCGTAGGGAAGGTCCGGCTCCGGGCCGATCAGCACGATCCGGCCGCCGTAGCCCTCCTTGCGCAGCGTCTCCGCGACCGCATTGCCAGCTGCGCCGGCACCGACGATCACGACCGGGTCCGGCGCCTGGCCCGCTGTGGACGCCGGTGGCTGCGGCTTCGCGTCCACCTTGTCCCGCACGAACACGCGGTCTCCCTCGCGTTCCACTAGGAAACAGGCCACCGGATTGAGGGCGGGAGCGCGCACCGCCTCGCCGGTGCGCAGGCTGAAACAGGCGTGGTGCCAGGGGCAGCGCACCGTGTCGTCGACAATCAGCCCCTCGCCCAGGGGGCCGCCGTAGTGGGTGCAGGTGGCGCCAATCGCGAAGATCTCCTCGCCGCGGCGCACCACCAGCACCGCCTCGCCGCCGACCGCGCCCACCACCTGTCCGCCATCCGGCAGGTCCGACAGCGGAATCCCCTGGCTCAGATCGGGTCCGGAAGGTTGCGTTTCGCCGCTCATCAGCCTCCTCCTTTCGCTCAGAGCCCCAGCAGGTTGGTGCTCACTTTCGTATATCCGTTCTCGGCCGCCCACAGACTGAGAGGGATGGCCGCCAGCTCGTCCACCACCGGCACGGCCCTGCCGCTTTTCGTCAGGTCGATCGTCTTGATGTAATGGCGGCAGGTGTCGCAGGCCTCGACGCGGACGTGATCGA
>DATEIO010000662.1:0-7029 GCA_035278895.1 Thermoanaerobaculia bacterium
AAGCGGTGCCACCCGGATTGAGATGATCTCCAACGAGAGCGGGAGCTTCGAGGGACCTCTCCCGAAAGCAGGGAGTTGGCGGGTGGACGTCGAGGGAGACGAGCCCCGTTTGAACGCCAAGGTGAAGGTGGAGGTCAAGCCCAGGGACCGGCGAGCGACGGTGTCCATCAAGCTTCCCAACACGGTAGTTTCCGGGCGGGTGGTGGATTCGGAGGGAAAGCCGGTGGAGGGAGCAGACGTTGCCCTCGGCGCATTCGAAGGCAGCACGAGCCTCGAGAAGACCGACGAAAAAGGCGAGTTCGAGATCCGATACTTCCCGAAAGGGATGAATGAGCTTTCCGCGTCGAAGGCCGTCCGGTTCGGGGAGCGTGAAGTCAGCGATGAGTACGTCTTCGAAGCGGTCGACGACCAGCCGCACGGTCCTGTCGTGCTGACGCTGCACCGCAATCGTGTCATCCGGGGGAGAGTCCTTGCCGCTACGGGGCCCGTGGTCGGTGCCGCCGTCAGCGCGTGGCCCAAGAGCGGAGGAGATGGGGGGATTCAGACTGTACGGTCGCGGCTCGAAGGCGACTTTGAGCTGAAGATGCCTGCGGATACGCAGGCGTTATGGCTGATCGTCAGCCCGCCAGGCGGGGCGCTCAAGATCCAGGAGGTCAACGTTACGAGCGAGGACGAGCTTCTTTTCCCGGTGGAGCCTCTGGGGGGCGAGCTGGTGATCGATCTTGGCAAGAGCGGACCGGCTGACAACGAAGCACCGGTCGTCTGGCAGGAGGGGCTCTGGATTCCGTTGGGAATGCTCAAGGATTGGGCGGAAGGTCACGGAGTCCGCTTCTGGCAAGGACGCCTGTTCCGGATTCCGCAACTGGCCCCTGGCTCCTACACGGTTTGCCTCGGCGCTCCGGGGGCCGTGCTCTCGAACGAAGTGGAGGCCTGGAAGGGCCGGACGAAATGTGCAACCGGCTATCTTGCGGCGGGCTCTTCCCTCGACCTGCGCTTCGATTGATCCAGGAGCCCGAGAGGACAGGTCGTTTTTGAGCAGACTCGTCCGCAAGATCTATTCGACGCTCGGGCTGACGCTCGAGATGTAGGACCCCTCGCCCCACTTTCCGCCCAGGTACTTCATGACGACCAGGGTGCGGTCGTCGCCCGGCGGCTCCCCGCCCGTGTAGCGGCAGACGGCGTCGAGCAGCCGGTTCCGGACCTCGGTGGCCCCTTGGCCTTCCAGGCCCCCCAGGGCTTCGACGACCCTCTCGTAGCCGAACGGCTCGTCCGCTCCGTTCACCGCCTCGATCAGTCCGTCGGAGAGCCAGACGACGACGTCGCCCGTCGCCAGATCCAGGGTGGTTCGGCCGTAGGTGTGGCCGAGCCCGCCCAGGGGAGAGCCGGGAAGGACGATCTCCTCGACCTGCCCGCCGCGGAGCCGGTAGGTGGGCGGGTGCCCGGCGTTGGTGAGCCGCAGAGCGCCGGTCCGGAGGTCCAGGAGAGCCAGGGTGGCGGTCACGAAGACGCGGGTCTCCCCCTTGGTACGCACCACCGTGTCCAGCCGCCGCAGGATCTCCTCGGGCTTGACCGTCTCCTCGACGAGGATGAGGAGAGCGGCCTTGAGCATCGCCATGCGCAGGCCGCTCGACAGGCCGTGCCCGGAGACGTCGGCGATGACCACGGCGAGCTGGTCGTCGCCCAGGCGCAGGATGTCGAAATAGTCGCCGCCGATCGCGGCGCTCGGCTCGAAGAGGGTGGCGAACTCGACCCCCTCGCTCGCCGGAAGGTCGCTCGGCAGCAGGCTCTTCTGGAGGTTTCTCGCGAGCGCCAGCTCCTTTTCCAGGAGCTCCTTCTGGGCCGCCGTGGCCACCAGCGTTTCGAGGTTTCCGGACATCTCGTTGAACGAGCGCTGGAGGTCGCCCACCTGGTCGCGCCGCCGGACGGGGATGCGGACGGAGAAGTCCCCCCGGCGCACGGCCTCGGTCGCCGCGGAGAGGCGGTTCACCGCGCGGGAGAGCCCGACGATCATGAACACCGCCATGAACGCCGCGGCGATGTAGACCCAGAAGAGGAGGGACGACACCACGATCAGGGTGACCCAGGCGAAGGCGTCGATCTCGGCCGCGCTCGAGAAGAGATGGCGGAGCACCGTGCGCGGCGTACCGTTCAGGTTGGCGGCCAGGTAGTCGGCGATCACCTTGCCGGTCGCGGGGTCGTAGAGCGGGCCGGAGATCTCGCCCCACCAGAGCACGGGATCGTCCCAGAACCGCTCGCCTTTGGAGAGGCGCTTGAAGAACTTCCCGGCCTCGGCCTGCTCGTCCCGGCGCACGTGCAGGAGGGGGATGCGGCGGCCCGAGATCTCCAGACTGATGACCTTCAGGTCCGGATCGTCCGAGCGGTAGGTCTCGACCCAGAGATCGCCCCTCCGGCTGAGCTCCAGATCGAGGTCGCCGACGTAGAGGGCGACAACTCCGGCGTCTCCGCGAGAGGCCAGGGCGGCCAGGGTGGGGGAGCCGTCGTCCCGCCGGACGAAGCGGGTCATCTCCTCCCGGCCCTGCCGGCGGCGGGGCTCGGCCGGGCTCTCTTCCAGCCACGTGGGCCAGGCCGCGGGAGTCCGCGGATCGCCGGCCAGCCGTTTTCCGTTCCGGTAGTAGCCGAAGACCACGCTCGTGTCCTCCTCCGGGCGGGGAGCGCCGGAGCGGGCGAACGTCGCGGCGCGCGAGCGGGCCATGGAGGCGAGCTCGATCTCCAGGGACTGGACGGCGTCGCGGTAGAGGTGGCCCAGGAAGAAGCCGGAGAGGAGATAGGCGAGCACCCCCGTGAGGAGCATCAGCATGGGGATCGGCAGGACGCCCAGGAGGAAGTAGGAGAAGGCGAGCCGCCGTCCCACCTTCCAGAGGAACGCCTGGTAGGCCCGCCAGAGAACCCACAGGAGGAAGGCGAAGCCCGTCCCCGCGAGGGTGAACCGCGAGAGCGCAGTCACGTACGGCACGTCGAACACCGCGAGCACGGCGAGCGGCGCGACGAGGGCTAAGACGGCGAGGAGTCTCTGGGTACGCTTTTCCACGAAGACGAACGGGGACGCCTGCGGGGCGTCTCCGAAAGGCACTACGGCGGGGGAGGGGCCGAAGTTTTTCCTGGGGGCCGGTTTGGAGCCCTGCCACGACTTGCGTACAATGGCGCCGCCTCCCTGGCAGGCAGGCCTTCCCACGGGTGCCAGGGCATCTTAGCGCGAAGTTCGGAGGAGAGGAGACCCCATCGTGTCGAGGATTCCGCGTTTCCAGGAGCATTTGAAGACAGCCTTCACCGCCGAGGCCGTGAGCGCCGCCCGGTTCCGGGCCTACGCCGCCCAGGCCGGCAGGGACGGGCTGACCAACCTCGCGCGCCGCTTCGAGCGGCTGGCCGCGGAAAAGGACCGCCTGGCCGTCGAGCTGTTGGCGGCCGCCGAACAGGTGCGCGGCGTCGACGCCGACCTGGGCAACGCCATCGCCGAGGAGCGCTACGAGAACGACATTCTCTATCCCAAGATGATCCGCGACGTGGACCAGGAGACCGCGGACGCCTTCCTCAAGGTGGTCGCCGCCCAGAAGGACCACCTGCGGCGGCTCGAGGGCCTGCGCGAAGAGGCCAACGCCGCCCAGGGCGACGTCGCCCTGCCGCCCGAGGTGGACCGCGGCACCGCCCCGTCCGCGCCCGAGTCGTAGATCAAACCCCTGAAAAAGAAAAACCCCCTCCCCGGCAGGGCCGGAGAGGGGGCGTGTGCTTCTATGCCGGCCCGGTTACGGGCGGGCGATGGTGATGACCGGCGAGGTCCAGGTCTCGACGTGGGCCGGATTGGCCGAGTCGCCCAGGGCCTTGAGGACGGTCAGCTTGACGATGTACTGCCCGTTCGGCACGGTGTAGGTCTTGTTGCCGCTGGTCGTCTGGCCGTCCCAGGTGAAGGTGAAGAAGCTCGTGGCGCCGCTGTTGCGCCCCACGTAGCTCTGGGAGTAGGCGCGGTGCCAGGCCTTGCCCGTGTTGGCGTCGAAGACCTCCAGGCGGAACTCGCGGGACTGGTGGTCGAGGTGCACCACGAAGTAGGGAACGTCATCCCCCTGGAGGGTGTAGGTGGCCCCGGAGGGCTGGTTCAGGAGGTTGGCGCCCGAAACCTTCGCGAGCCACGGGAAGCCGCTCGCAGTGGGAACCAGGACCTGGATCGACTGGTAGTCGCCCTTGAACCCGGCGAAGGGCACGCGCACGGTCTGGCCGCCGCCCTGCGGGGTGAAGACCACCCAGCCGCCGTACTGGCTGCGGTCCGCCAGGCCCGCGTTGGGCGTGAAGGACACGTTGACGGTCGCCGTGCCGCCCGCGGGCACCGTGACGCTCGGAGCGCTGAAGGTGACCGTGGCGGGGGAGGAGAAGTAGCTCAGCGTGAAGGTGCCGTTGGTCGCAATGGCACCGGTGCTCGACAGGTTGTAGGTCATCGCCGCCGGGCCGTTGTTCTCGATCGTCAGGGTACGGACGATGGGAGCGGAGCCGGCCTCGAACTCACCGAGGGACAGCTTGCCGGGCTCGACCTTGGTGGTCGAACGGACGGCGTCCGCGATCTGGAGCATGCCGGCGCCCTGCCGGTGCGTGCTCTCGAAGAGGCCGAGCGCGGGGTTGCCGAACCAGAAGCGCGGGGAGGCGCTGTTCTGGAGGATCGCCCGCACGGCCTGGGCCGGGGTGTGGGGACGCGCCTCCAGGAGGAGCGCCACGGAGCCGGCCACGTGCGGCGAAGCCATGGACGTGCCGGAGAGGTTGGCGTAGCCACCGTTCTCGAGCGGCCAGGTCGAGCGGATGGACGCGCCCGGAGCGGCGATGTCCGGCTTCAGGGTGAGGTCCGGCGACATGCCGATCGAGCTCGACGTCGCGACGGTGTTGGCCGCGGCGATCGGCGTGCCGATCGTCAGGGTCGTCCAGGTGAGGCTCACCGGGCCGGAGGCCAGGCGGGTGTCGAGCAGGTTGCCGTCCACGGCGCTGATGGCCACGACCGGGATGGTGATCGCCGGGACGCCGACCACGTTGGGGGTGACGGCGCCGGCCTGGTTGTTGTAGATCACCACGCCGACCGCGCCCGCGTTCTGGGCGTTGAGAGACTTCTCATAGAAGCCGCAGGTGCCGCGGCGGATGAGCGCGATCTTGCCAGTCAGGCTCCCGGCCGCAGGGGCCGTGGCGCCGTTGCAGCCATCGGCGACGCTCGCCTGGGTGCCCGTGCGGGCCAGGGGGGACGTGCCCGAGACCGGAGGCGGAACGGTCGAGCCGGTGCCCGGGGCATAGCCGAACTGCCGGTCGTCCGGAGTGACGGTGAAGACCGGGCTCTTGAGCGTCAGGTTGTTGAACGAGGCCGTCGCGATCACCTTCTGGGCGGTGCCGGGGGCGCTGATCGAGTAGGTGCCGTTGCCGCCGCTGTTGCCGGCGGAGGTGACGACCACGATGCCCTGGTTGACGAGGCGGTCGGCCGCCTGCGCCGTCGGGTACTGCGGCCACTGGAAGGCCGAGCCGATGCTGATGTTGACCACGTCGGCGCCGTCCTTGGCGATCTGCTCCATCGCGGCCATCATGATGTCGGACGAGGTCGAGCCCTCGCAGCCGAACACCCGGTAGACGCCGTAGGTCACGCCAGGGGCCACGCCGCGGACGCCGCCGTTGGCGCCGACGATGCCCGCCACGTGCGTGCCGTGGCCGTTGCAGTCATCCGGGAACGGATCGGGGGAGGGAACCGGATTGTAGGTGGGGGAGGTCGCGTCGTTGTTGTAGGCGTTGCCCACGTAGTCGTAGCCGATCTCGACGCGGCACCCCGGCCCGAAGCAGCCGCCGAGGTCCGGGTGGTCGTAGTCGACGCCGGTATCCATGATCGCGACGCGGATGCCGTGGCCGGTCAGGCCCAGATCGTTCTGGGCGATGTCGGCCTGCGTCATGGTGATGGCGGTCGACAGCTCGGGGGTCGGATCGGGCGTGATCTCCGGAAGCGCCATGGAGACCACGGGGTAGAGGTTCTTCACCTCCGCCATGCGGGAAAGCTTCGCGAGGCCGGCCTGATTCACGATCACCGAAAAGCCGTTCCAGACCCGGTCGTAGCTGAACCGCTCGTTGAGCTTGACGCCCGCCTTCTTGGCGGCCGCCCGGAAGGCCTGCTTTTCCTGGCCGAGGGCCGCGGCGTTGCCGCCGTCGTTCACCGGAGCGCCCTGGAGCTCGACGAACCACGTGGACGGCGTCTCATCCGTGACGGCGTCGGTATCGGTCTGGGGAGCGGCGTACTCGGGCTGGAGCGGGACGGTCTGGGCCCAGGCCGCCATCGGGAACACGGTCAGGGCGAGGATCGCAAGGGATCGTCTCATCGAATCTCCTCTTGTGGATTCCAAGGAATCCAGGTGTATGTGAAGACGGTCTCGCAACACTTCTCGGGGAATCAGCCCCCGGAGAGGACATTGCACCGGACAAACAAAGACTTTTGGTCCAACGGCGGTATCTGCTTAGGAGTTACTTCTCAGGAAACTCAAAAGGTCTGCTTAGGTCCACCCGCCCCACACACCCGATCACTGCTCACGAATCAACAGGAAAAACATCTTCGCACAGATGTGTATTCCAGATCCAGAGGGAAAAATCAAAAAAATCTTTGGCTGGCTTCGGCTGGAATGCGCCCCCTCGCGCGCGCGTTGGTTAGGGAAGGGGCGGACCGGCCGCGGGGAGGGGTGGTTCGCCCTTAACTCACACGAATTCAAAGACTTCCTCCAGCTTGTGACCGGCAGTCACAAGTGGTATGCTGAGCCTCCCTCAGAGGGGTTTGACCATGAATCAGATGACCGGAGAGAGCTGGATCACGACGACTTTCGAGAGCCTCGAGGACTGGGCGCAGCGCAACTCGTTCTGGCCCTTCCCCTTCGGGACGGCCTGCTGCGCCATCGAGTTCATGTCGACCGTGTCCAGCCATTACGACGTTTCCCGCTTCGGCTCCGAGGTGGTGCGCTTCTCGCCCCGCCAGAGCGACGTGCTGCTGGTCGCCGGGACCATCAACGACAAGATGGC
>DATEIO010000663.1:0-6283 GCA_035278895.1 Thermoanaerobaculia bacterium
GGGCGGCGCGGCCTCTACCCGCGACTTCGAGGCCGCGGTCGCCCGCCACGTCCAGTCCGACTGGGACTGGTTTTTCGACCAGTGGGTCTACCGCACCGAGATCCCCACCTACCGCTGGAGCTACACCCTGGCCTCCGCCCCGGACGAGAAGGGCGAGTGGACCGCCAGGCTCACCGTGCGCCAGAGCGACGTGCCCGCCGGCTTCAAGATGTCCGTCCCCATTGTCGCCGAGCTCCCCGGAGGCAAGACCGGCCGCCTCCGCGTGGTGGTCGACAAGCTCGAGGAGACGTTCACGCTGTACTTTCCGGAGAAGCCGCGGGGGTTGGTGTTCAATCCGGGGTATGAGGTTTTGGCGCGGACGAGGAAGGACTGAAAAGGGCCCCCGCCCGAAGACCCTCACCCCAACCCTCTCCCAGCCTCCCGTCCCCCAACCGGGAGAGGGGGACGCATCTGAAGCGTTGGTGCTTGTAGGGTGCGCTGTGCGCACGTGTTGTTTTCCACCAGCCCAAACGTGCGCACAGCGCACCGTACGGCAACACCGCTTGCAGGCGTCCCCCTCTCCCGGTTGGCGGGGGGCGATGGGAGAGGGGACAGGGGTGAGGTTTCGGGCGGGGGGCTTGGTCTACGCGGAGACCAGCGACTCCAGATCCCGCCAGAACCCGGGGTACGACTTGGACACCACCCCGGGGGAGGTCACGACCACGCCAGGGCGGCGCAATCCTGCGAGAGCCAGGCTCATCGCAATCCGGTGGTCGCCCCGCGGATCGATCTCGACGGGCTCGGAAGGGATTTCGGCCTCGCCGCCGCTCCAGATCCCCGGGATGCGAAGGCTGTCCCGCCCCTCGTGGACGAGGGCGCCGATCTTGCCGAGCTCGGTCGCCATGGCCTCCAGGCGGTCGCTCTCCTTGATCCTCAGGTGGCCGACGTTGTAGATCAGGGTCTCGCCTACGGCGAAGGGGGCGAGGGCTGCGAGCGTGGGCACCTGGTCGGGCATGCCCGAGAGGTCGGCCCGCACGGCCCGGAGCTCTTGGCCGCGCACCACGAGGTCGTCTTTCCGCCAGGAGATCTCGGCTCCCATCTCCACCAGGAGGTCCATGAAGCCGCGGTCCCCCTGCTTCGATTGGCGGGAGAGCCCTTCGAGCACCACCTGGCCGCCGGTGAGCGCCGCGGCCGCCGCCGGATAGCAGGCCGCCGAGAAGTCCCCCTCCACCCGCACCCGGCCGGCACGGATCGGGGACGGCCGCACCCGGTAGACCTTGGGGCCCACCCGCTCGATGTGGCCGTCGAAGGCGACCGCCGCCTGAAGCGTCACGTCCACGTAGGGCCGCGAGGTGAGCGACGCAACCTCGACGGTCACTTCGTCCGGAGCCCGGAGCCCCGCCATCAGGAGCGCCGAGAGATATTGGCTCGACTCCCCGGCCTGGAGCGACGTCGTGCCGCCCTGGAGCGTTCCCCCCTCGATGCGCAGGGGGATGAATCCTTCCTCGCCCAGGTACTCGATCCGCGCGCCCAGCCCCAAGAGCGCGTCGACCAGCGGCCCCACGGGCCGTTCCCGCAGCCGGGGCACGCCGTCCAGCACCCACTGCCCGGGGATCGCCGTGAGCGACGCCACGAGGAAGCGAAGCATGGTGCCCGCGTTGCCGCAGAAGATCTCGACCTCGCCCGCAGGGCGCCCGGCCGGGGTGAGGCGCACCTCGTCCTCCCCCCGCTCCACCTCGAAACCGGCGCGCTCCAGGCCTTCGAGGAACAGGAGCGTGTCCTCGGCGAGCAGCGGGCGCTCGACGACCAGCGGTGCGCCCGCAAGGAGCGCCAGGTTGAAATACCGGTGGGTGACGCTCTTCGACGACGGGACGCGGAGCCGCCCGTGCGCCCGCCCGCCGGAGGGGACTTCGTAGCGCTCAGTCGAAGTCGAGGACGAGCCCGTCATATCCGAACTCCACTCCCCGGCGCAGCGGCACCTGGGGGTCGTCGTGGTCGATCTCGTGAGCGATGTGGGTGAGGATCGTGCGCCGCGCGCCGATGCGCGCCGCGGCCTCCATGGCCTCCTCCACCGAAAAATGGGTCGAGTGCGGCCGGTAGCGCAGGGCGTCCAGAATCAGGGTCTCGACGCCTTCGAGCAGCCGGAAGCTCGTCTCGGGGATCAGATTGCAGTCGGTCACGTAGGCGAAGCTCCCGATCCGGTACCCGTACACCTCGGTCTCCCCGTGCCACACCGGCACCGGAACGATCCGGTGCCCCAGAAGCTCGAACGGCTCCCGCACCGGGATCAGGTCGAGCTGCGGCTTGCCGCCCCCCTCCTGCCCGGCCTCGAACACGTAGGCGAACATCCGCCGGATGTTCTTCAAGGTCGGCTCCGATCCGTAGCACGGGATCGCGGCGCCCTGCCGGAAGTTGAAGATCCGTACGTCGTCCAGCCCGAACACGTGGTCCGCGTGGGAGTGGGTGAAGAGGACGGCGTCCACCCGCGGGAGCCCGAACCGGAGCGCGGCCAGCCGCAGGTCCGTGGGCGTGTCCACGAGCACGACCCGGTCCCCCATCTCGAGCTTCAATCCCGGCCGCCACCGCTTGTTCTTCGGATTGTCCGACCGGCAGACCGCGCACGGGCATCCGATGACCGGCACCCCGGTGGACGTTCCGCTGCCCAGCATGGTGACGCGCAGCGACATAGGCGGGGAATCTTAGCGCAGCGAAGCCGCGCGTGAGCGTCGCCTCGCGAGGCGGCTGTCTCGCCCTGCGGGGCGGCACTCTCGCCCCACGAGGCGGCGCTCTCGCCTCATGGGGCGGCTGTCTCGCCTCGCGGGGCGGCTCAACCGCCTCACGGAGCGGCAGTTTCGCCTCATGGGGCAGCGGTCTCGCCTCGCGAGGCGGCGCTCTCGCCCTCCGGGGCGGCGCTCTCGCCCTCCGGGGCGGTGCTCTCGCCCTCCGAGGCGGCTCTCTCGCCTCACGAGGCGGTTGCCTCGCCCCGCGGAGCGGCTCAACCGCCTTCCGGGGCGAATGAACCGCGAGGCTCCGGCAACCACTCCACCTTCCGGCTCCGGAACCACGCATCGAGCAGCCGCACCTCGCCCCCCGGCACCTGCCAGACGCGAGGCTCGTGGAAGTGGCCGAGAAGGAGGACGTCGTACCCCTCGGCCAGGCGCCGCTCGGCGTAGCGGCGGATGGGCTCTTCGGGCAGCACCACCTTGTGCTTGAAGTTGGTCTGCGAGAGGCGGCGCTCGGTGCCGTGGACCATCCGGTGGGCGAGACCCGCGGGAATGTGGCCGACGAGGAAGCGGGTGGGCGCGCTCTTCGAAAGGGAGCGCCAGAAGCGGTACTGCCAGTCGCGGTCGTTCAGGCCGTCGCCGTGGACCGCGAGGTAGCGCACGCCACCGGCCATGAACGAGGTTTCGAGAGAGACCTGATCGAAGGCGTCGGCATAGGGGCTCCCGGCGAGAAAGAAATCGCGGTTCCCCTCCACGTAGTCGATCCGCACCCCCTGCCGGCGGAGATCCTTGAGCGCCGCGACCACGGCAGTGATGTCCGCGGTCTCGAAGCGGGGAAATCCGATCCACGCCTGGAAGAGATCCCCCATCAGAACAAGATGGCGGCACCCCGTCCCCGGGATCGCCCGGAGCTGCTCCACGAGCGGGCCGGCGGCCCCTCCGGGACCGCCTACGTGGGAGTCGGCGATGATGGCGACGGACATGGCGAGATGAGAGCAGGCGATAGCAGAACGCGGTCGCTCTACTCTTCGCTGAGCAACTCCTCAATCGTCTTTAAAAGTTCCGGGAGCTTTGTCTCGACGACTCCCCAGACCACCTCATCCAGAACCACGTCGTAACCGTGGATCAGCACATTCCGGAAAGAGATGACCCTCCGGTAGTCGGGAACTCGCTCGACGACGAGGGGATCTGTCTTCGCAAGCTTCCCGATGGCTTCCCCCATGATCTCGAACTGCCGCTCCACGGCGGAACGGAGCATAGGATCGTTGACGTAGTCTTCGAACGAACGATTCTCGGTAAAGCGCTGGACCAGCCTTGCGGCCTGCACGACGTCGAAGAGAAGCTTCTTCGCTTCAAGCCGCATAAAGGAGAGTACGGGACGGTGCGATCCCCTGGAGGAAATACGGGTTCTTGATGGCCGCCGTCATGACCAGGTCCACCGGGAGACCGAACAGAGTCTGGAGATCTTCGAGGAGACCGAAGTAGCGGTCCGCGAGCTCGCCGGGAGAGGCGGGCTCGAAATCCACGAGGAAATCGAGGTCGCCTTTGGTGGGGTCGAGCTTGCCGGTGGCGGCGGAGCCGAAGAGCTCGAGCCGCCGGACGCCATGGCGGGCACAAAGGTCGGCAAGCTCGTGTTCGTGGGCCTTGATTCCTGAATACATGCCTGGATTCTCCAAGCGTCTCCGGAAGAACACTACACGATCGACAGCTTCGGCTTGGCCGCCTCCTGCCTCGCGACCTCTTCGACCACCTCTCCGGCCACCTGGCGGAAGGCATCGGCGTGCGGTCCCTTGGGCTCGGCCACGACGATCGGCACTCCGGCGTCGCCGCCCAGGACGATCTTGGGGTCGAGCGGGATCGAGCCCAGGAAGGCCGTGCCCAGGAGGTCTGCCGTCTTCTTGCCGCCGTCTTTCTTGAAGATGTCGGTCGCCTCGCCGCAGTGCGGGCAGATGAAGGTCGACATGTTCTCGATGATGCCGATCACGGGCACGTTGACCTTCTTGAACATGGCGAGGCCCTTCCGGGCATCGATCAGGGCCACGTCCTGGGGCGTCGTCACGATCACGGCGCCCGCGAGCGGAATACGCTGCGTCACCGTGAGCTGGGCGTCACCCGTGCCCGGCGGGAGGTCGAGGATCAGGTAGTCGAGCGGCCCCCACTCGACGTCCCCCAGCATCTGCTCGATGGCCCGCATCACCATGGGGCCACGCCAGATGACCGGAGTGTCGGTCTCCAGGATGAAGCCGAGCGACATCACCGTGATGCCGTACTTCTTGAACGGGAGGATGCGGTTGCCGATCACGTGCGGCTTTTCGGTGATGCCGAACATCATGGGCACCGAGGGGCCATAGATGTCGGAGTCGAGGAGCCCCACGCGGTAGCCGAGCTGGCCGAGCGCCACGGCGAGGTTGGCCGCGACCGTCGACTTGCCGACCCCGCCCTTGCCGCTCGCCACGGCCACCACGTGCCGGACCTCGGGGATCAGGCTCTGATCCTGCGAGATCGCCTTCTGCGCCGACTCCTCGCGGGTGGGCGGCTTGACCACGTGGAGGTTGACCCGGGCCTCCTGGACCTCGGGGAGGGCGCGGAGCACCCGCTCCACCTCGTCCTTCACCTTTTCGGCGGCGGCCGGATTGTGCGTGGACATCTGAAGGTCGACCGCCGCGACCCCGGCGCACGCCTTGACCGAGTGCACGAAGCCGAAGGAGACGATGTCCCGGCTCATGCCCGGGAACCGGACCGTCTTCAGGGCTTCCCACACGCTGGATTCGAAATCATTGGCCATCGGTATTTTCCTTCCAGATCAGATCGTACCACCGCTCTCGCCGCCCTTTTCCCCGGCAAGCTCGATGCCGGCGAGCTCCGCGATCCGGCGCCGGACCTCCTCGACGAGCTCCCCCTTCCTCCGCAGGCCGTAGTCGGCCACCGGGATGGGGGCGCCGTAGGAGACCACGACCGGGCCGGGCCGGATCGCCCAGTTTCCCTTGCGCTGAACGTCCCGGGTCCCCCGGATGCCGACCGGCACAATGGGCAGGCCGAGCTTCAGGGCGAGGAGGAAGCCGCCGCGCTGGAAGGGGAGGAGGGTATCGGTGAGCGACCGGGTGCCCTCGGGGAAGAGGAGGATCGAGATCCCGCCGCGCAGCCGCTGCATGGCCGCGGCGAAGCTCTGGCGCGCCGTGCTCCGGTCCCCCCGGTCGATCGGGATGAACCCGCCGGCCGACAGCGCCCAGCCAAAGATGGGGATGCGGAAGAGGCTCCGCTTGGCCATCATGCGGACCTGGCCGGGCACGGTCGACAGGAGCACGGGGATGTCGAACAGGCTCTGGTGGTTGGCGAGGTAGACGTAGCTCGTCCGCGGATCGATCTCCCCCTCGCGGCGGACGTGGACGTCGAGCCAGCTCGCCCGGAGGAGCAGGGCCGACCAGATTTTCGCGAAGGCGAACACCCAGTTGCCCCGCGGCGGCACCCAGCTCAGCAGGATCGAGAGGGTGCCCAGGATCGCGCTCCCGAGCACGAGGAAGAGGTTGCCGGTCACCGTGGCGAGCACGGTGCGCCAGGCGGGGCGCGGGGCGGGCGGGCGG
>DATEIO010000664.1:0-5180 GCA_035278895.1 Thermoanaerobaculia bacterium
GCGGTCGCCGTTGCTGCCGCCGGACTGGGCGTAGGAGCCCGTGCGGCGGAGCTGCTCCTGGCCGAAGAGGCGCCGCAGGAACTTCATCGCCTCCTCTTCCACCAGCTCGATGGTGAGCTCAGAGGGGTGGACCTTGTCCGAAAGGAGGCTGAAGCCGATCCCCTCGTGGGTAATTTTCACCACGTGGGTCGTCTCGTCGCCGAAGAACAGGAGCGAGCGCTCGTAGTCCTCCCAGCGGTCGAGCTTGATGCGCAATCCCGCGGCGGTCGAGCGGTGGAAGATGGAGGCCGACTCCACCTTGCCCACCATAAGGTCCTTGATCTCTTCCAGAACCGGAACGATGACCGACCGCGCCGCCCGGCTGAAGCTCTCGCGGAAGGGATCGTTCTGCCGCATCACGCCCTCCGGGTGAATCCGCTTCTCCTCCAGCATCTCCTCATGCCCCTTGAGGAGCTGCTGGAGCCGTTCGAGGTTGGCCTTGTTCAGAGTATGAGACATGGTATGAGGATCTTCCTTTCTCCGCTGGAGCGCGTTTCGCAGCCTTGGCGGAAACCATCTCTGTGCCGTGCAAAGCTGCGAATCCCGTGCCAGCCTCCGGCCCGCGCGCCATTCCCAGGGAAAGGCGAGAGCTTGAAAGAGGCAAGCCTTATGAATCATAATTGACCAATAGATGAGGGAATTGCCTTAACTTTTTTGAAATACCAGGCGGGCTCCCTGGAGGGAGAAATGAAGAAGAAGCTTCTGTGGATCTTCGCGGCGGTCGTTCCACTTCTGATGACGGCCTTGCCGGCCGGGGCGCAAGCCTCCGGGCTGGAGACGGAAGTCGAAGAGGCCCAACAGGCAGGGATTCCGGTAGGGCCAGGGCTCTGGCGGTTCGACGGCGTGGACCCCACCCTGACCGGCACCGAGGACCTGGCGCCGCTGCGCCGGATGATCGGCAAGGCCACAGTGGTCGGCCTGGGCGAGGCGTGGCACATGTCGGGCGGTTTCTACAAACTGAAGCACCGGATCTTCCGCGACCTGGTGGAGACCCAGGGCTTCCGCGTCTTCGCCATCGAGACCCACTGGTTCGCCGCGGAGAAGGCCAACCGGTACGTCCAGACCTGCGAAGGCGATCCGGACGAGGCTTTGAACCTCCACATGGGCGTCTGGGGGAGCGTCGAGGTCCGCGAGCTCATCGAGTGGATGTGCGAGTGGAACCAGGCCCATCCGGACGACCGGGTCCACTACTACGGCTTCGACATCCAGGGCCCCAAGTGGGACGGCCCGGGCCTGATCGCCTTCCTCGAGCGGATCGGCATCGAGGAGGACCATTCGTGGATCGCGGGCGTCAACGCCTGCGAGAACGTAACCGTCGATCATCCTCCCGCCCAGATCCCGCCGGCGGTCCACGAGCAGTGCATGACGGCGCTCCGGGCGATCGAAGGGCACTTCGAGCGCAACGGGCGGCAGATCCAGGGGCAGACCTCCAAGGAAGACTTCGACCTCGCCAAGCTCCGGTTGCTGGGCCTGAAAGCCTGGCAGGAGGAGGTCTTCTACATCGGGACCGACTACGAGGGAGCGGATTTCGCGCTGGGCTTCAACAAGCGGGACGAAGCCATGGCCAAGGTCTTCTTCCTCCTGCGGGACAAGTACTTCCCCAAGGCGAAGACCGTGGTCTGGGCGGCCAACATCCACATCGCCCGCGCCCTGGTCCCGAACGGCGCGCGCCCGATCGGCAGCTTCCTCGGGGCCAAGCTGGGCCGCAACTACGTGAACTTCGCCCTCGCGGCCAACACCGCCGAGCTCGACGTTCTGAGCACCTGCGAGGTGAGGGAGGCCGTGCCCGGATCGATCGAAGATCGGCTCCACGCCCTGGGGGAGGACGCCCTCCTCGTGGACCTCGCCAAGAGCACGTACCTGCAGCCCCGCCGCATCTACGAGATGGGCACCTTCCCGTTCCAGCCGCGGAAGCATTTCAGTGGGATTCTGTTCCTGGAGACGTCGGAGAGGATGCAGCCGACCTTCTGGCCGGCGTGCCAGGAGTGAGGTGACCTGATCCTCATGTAGGGGCGGGTCTTTGACCCGCCCTGTGCAGGTAAGGCGGCCTCAGAAGGGGCGGGTCAAAGACCCGCCCCTACACGAACCCGTGGTGAGGTCCGGACGGGCCCCCGTTCTGCGATAAACTCCCCCCCCGACATGCCCAGGCGAACCGACATCCGCTCCATCCTCGTCGTCGGGTCCGGTCCGATCGTCATCGGTCAGGCCTGCGAATTCGACTATTCCGGAACCCAGGCCTGCCGCGCGTTGAAGCGTGAGGGCTACCGCGTCGTGCTGGTCAACTCGAACCCGGCGACCATCATGACGGACCCCGAATTCTCGGACGCCACCTACATCGAGCCCCTGGTGCCCGAGGTGGTCGAGAAGATCCTGGAGCGCGAGCGGCCGGACGCGCTTCTGCCCACCGTGGGCGGCCAGACCGGGATCAACCTCGCGATCGCCCTTTCCGAGCGGGGAGCGCTCGAACGGCTGGGCATCGAGGTCCTGGGCGCGAACATCGCCGCCTTGCGGCTCGGCGAAGACCGGCTCCTCTTCAAAGAGGCCATGGAAGAGATTGGGCTCAAGGTCCCCAAGAGCGGCTATGCGGGGAGCATGGAAGAGGCCCGGGAAATCGTTGCGACCATCGGCTACCCCGTGATCGTCCGTCCCAGCTTCACCCTGGGCGGCGAGGGGGGCGGCGTGGCCTACAACCGGGACGAGCTCGAAGACGTGGTGGCCGGCGCCCTTCAGGCGAGCCCCACCCATAGCGTGCTCCTCGAGCAGTCCGTCCTCGGCTGGAAGGAGTTCGAGCTCGAGGTGATGCGCGACGTGGCGGACAACGCCATCGTCGTCTGCTCCGTCGAAAACGTCGACGCCATGGGCGTCCACACCGGCGACTCGATCACCTGCGCCCCGCAGCAGACGCTGTCGGACCGTGAATACCAGGCCATGCGGGACGACGCCTTCAAGGTAATCCGCCGGGTGGGCGTTGCGACCGGCGGCTCGAACATCCAGTTCGCCGTCAACCCCGAGAACGGCGAGCAGGTGGTGATCGAAATGAACCCGCGTGTCTCCCGAAGCTCCGCCCTGGCGTCCAAAGCCACCGGCTTTCCCATCGCCAAGATCGCGGCCCTTCTCGCTGTGGGCTATACGTTGGACGAGATCACGAACGACATCACGGGCAAGACCTACGCGGCCTTCGAGCCCACGCTCGACTACACCGTGGTCAAGATCCCCCGCTGGGCCTTCGAAAAGTTTCCGGGCACCTCCACCACGCTCGGCACCTCCATGAAATCCGTGGGCGAGGTGATGGCCATGGGCGCCACTTTCAAAGAGGCGCTCATGAAAGGGCTCTCGGCGCTCGAGCTCGACGGCAGCCAGGCCTCGCGCGAGCGGCGGATGTCCGACCCCGTGCGCCTGCGCCAGCGGCTCGCGACGCCCAACTGGGAGCGGCTCTTCGCCGTCTTCGCCGCCCTGCGCCAGGGCTGGACGCCCGAAGAAGTCTCCGAGGTCTCCCACATCGATCCCTGGTTTCTGCGCGAGATCGCCGAGATCGTCGAGATCGAAGCCGAGCTCGCCTGCTGGGACCTGCCCTCCATCCCGAGGCCGCTCTTGAGAAAGGCCAAATCCTTCGGATTGACCAACGCGCGGATCGCGGGGCTTCTGGACTGCCTGGAAAAAGATCTCGCCGCGGCCTTGAAGGACGCCGGCATCCGCCGCGTCTACAAGCGGGTGGATACCTGCGCCGCCGAGTTCCCGGCCATGACGCCGTACCTCTATTCGGTCTACGGCCAGGAAGACGAGAGCGAGCCGGACGACCGCCAGAAAGTGGTCATCCTGGGCTCCGGCCCCAACCGGATCGGCCAGGGGATCGAGTTCGACTATTGCTGCGTGCACGCCGCCTTCGCCCTGCGCGAGATGGGCTACGAGACGGTGATGATCAACTGCAACCCCGAGACCGTCTCGACCGACTACGACACCTCGGACCGCCTCTACTTCGAGCCGCTCACCCTGGAGCACGTGCTCGCGATTCTGGAGCACGAAAAGCCCCTGGGCGTGATCGTCCAACTGGGAGGCCAGACGCCGTTGAAGCTCGCTCGGGGCCTGGCCGCCGCGGGAGTCCCCATCTGGGGCACCTCGCCGGACGCGATCGATCTCGCGGAAGACCGGAAGCGCTTCGGAGCGCTCCTGGCCGAAGAGGGGATCCTCCAGCCCGAAAACGGCACCGCGACCTCACTCGAAGAGGGATTGGAAGTCGCACGGCGGATCGGCTTCCCCGTCGTGGTGCGCCCCAGCTACGTGCTGGGCGGCCGCGCCATGGCCATCGTCTACGACGAGGCCACGCTCGAGCGCTACATGAAAGAGGCCGCGGACGTCTCCCCGGGCCACCCGGTCCTGATCGATCGCTTCCTGGAAGACGCCTACGAAGTGGACCTGGATCTTCTCTCGGACGGCAAGACCGCCGTGATCGCTGGCGTCCTCCAGCACATCGAAGAGGCGGGCATCCACTCGGGGGATTCGGTCGCCGTGCTCCCGCCCTACAAGGTCTCCCAGGAAGACCAGGACAAGATGCGCGACATCGCCAAGCGCCTCGCCCTGCGCCTGGGCGTCGTGGGCCTGATGAACGTGCAGTTCGCCTTGAAGGACGGCAAGATCTACGTCCTGGAAGTGAACCCCCGGGCCTCGCGCACCGTCCCCTTCATCGCCAAGGCCGTGGGCGTGCCGCTGGTCAAGCTCGCCGTGGGAGCGATGGCCGGAAAGACCCTGGCGGAGCTGGGATTGACCGAAGAGCCGCCCGTGCCCGGAGTCTTCGTAAAGGCCCCCGTCTTCCCCTTCCGCCGCTTCCCCGGCGTGGACCCGGTGTTAGGCCCCGAAATGAAGTCCACGGGCGAGGTGATGGGAGAGGCCCTCTCCTTCGGAAACGCCTTCGCCAAAGCCTGGATGGGAGCCGGCCACGAGCTGCCGCTCACCGGAGCCGCCTTCGTCTCCGTCCACGACCGCGACAAGCCGGGCCTCCTGCCGGTCGCGAAGCGCCTCGCCGAAGTCGGCTTCGAGCTCATGGCGACCCCCGGCACGGCCGAGTATCTGAGGGAGCACGGCGGCCTGACCGTCCGCACCGTCAACAAAGTCCACGAACAGCGCCCCCACGTCGTGGACCACCT
>DATEIO010000665.1:0-5772 GCA_035278895.1 Thermoanaerobaculia bacterium
CAATCGATCAGAATATAGGACGTCTCGCCGTCGTCGCCGCGAAAGCCGAGCAGGAAGCAGTCGCCCAGGCCGGTGCAGTACATGCGGACGACCGCCCCGTTTTCCGGCGGATTCATTTTCTCAACCGGCTTGCTCATCCAAAGCCTCCCGGGGCTGTTCCCGATGCAGCATGGCGAAGGGCTCGCTCTCTTCCATGCGCCCCGGAACGCCGAAATAGGTGGCCCGGAGCGACCCGCCCGCCTTGCGGTGATAGTCCATCTGCCGCTTCAGGCGCGCGGTGTTGCGGACGTCCTTGACGATGGTGTAACGGATCCTCTGGGCGGCGTCGGGGTTGGAATCGATCACGACCGTGCAGCCGCCCCGGAACCAGAGATCCGCGTCCATCTCCTTTCCATGCTCGAAGGAGCTCCGCACGAACTGGCCTTTCTTTTCGTCGTAGGGGACGCGCTGCGTGATCTCGACGATCAGCTCAACGATCGACTCCCCGTCCGGACCGATGCGGCGCGCAGGGCGCAGGGAATCGACTTTCAGATCTTCGGCCGGCAGGGCGGGATCGAGGCCGAGCGTGGCGAAGGCTCCGGGAGCCGCGGAAAGCTTTTCGTGAAGGTGCTCGCTGAGCAGCTTCTGGAGCTTCTGGAGCTCCTCGAAAACCTTGCGGCGGTCTCGCGAAAAATCCCAGGTGGGAACGAAGTCGCAGATCTCCTTGGGCAGGATCGAGGAGAGCAGCTTCTGCTGCGCCGGGGTCGGGAATTGCCAGCGCAGGCTCTCTTCGGAGAGGACCCGCACGCCTTCCGGGAAGATCCCGCGGCGCCGGAAGGCTTCGATCATGGCGATCCGGTAGCCGCGGTCGTCGTTGCGGACCAGGTCGTGATCGGCCGTGATCAGGGCGCGCAGATACTCGCCGAACGTCAAGTCGACCGGAGGGCAGTAATCGAGGGCGCGGATGCACATGTTGAGCACGTGCCGGGCCGATTTGGCCGCCTCGTCGGCCAGCCGGTTGACCAGGTCCGGGTGCAACTGCCCCTTCGGCAGCCTGCCGGTGCCACCGGAGGCGATGCGCAGCAGGTCGGCGATGCGGGCCTTGTAGATGGAGAGAAACGCGTCGAACACGGCGGCGACCAGGTGAGCGCCGCGGTGGTGCGGCACGCTCTGGCGCAGGTACTCCCCAGGCTTGGGATCGTGCGGCTTCCATTTCCCGGTACCCGGGTCGATGGTGCCGATCGCGCTGCGCAGGGCGCCGCGGGTGCCGGTCGCGCGGCCGAATTCGTGGGCCAGCTCGCCCAAGAGATTCTGCCGCGCGAGGTCGCCCTGGGTCCGCGCGATCTGGTGGCGGAGGACTTCCGCCAGGGAGAAGTGCTGGAACAGGGCGACGATGTCGGAAAACGCCTCGTGAAACGCCAGCGAGTCGGGATTCGAGGGCTCAAGGAACCGCCGGTGCAACCCGTCCAGGAGCGCGTGGGTGGTCTCGTGGACGATCACGTCATGCGACAGGCAGGTGAACACGGTGCCCTGGGGAAACTGGCGGCCGCCGTCCGAGCTCTGGGCCGGAAAGTAGCCAAAGAGCAGGGCTTTCTTCTGCGGGCTGTAGAAGGCGTTCGCCTGGCGCAGGGCGTGAGGATGGATGCGCAGGCGGCGCACGTACTCGGCCTGCCAGCGCTTCTCCTCGTTCTTGAAATAGTGCGGCGACCAGAGCGCGAGCCGCCCCAGGGCCCGCTCGAAGTTGCGGATGGTGGCCATCACCACGGCATAGACCATCTGCTGGTGGAACTGGGGATTGCCCTGGGAAGGCGGCAGGCCGTCCTGCGCCAGCACGTGGGGATCGTTCAGATCGACGGGGGCGTAGAAACAGCCGCTCGCGGGATCGCAATCGATCACCTCGACGTACTCCCCCACCGGCCCTTTCTGCAGCTCCCCGTCTCCCCGCGCCTCGCCGGGCTCAGGCGGGATGTCCGCCTCCCAGGGGACGGAGAGCGTGACCTGATTGATGACCGCGTTGTCGAGCTCGGTCTCGAAGCTGGGATCGAAAGCGTAGACCCGCAGGCGGCGGTACGGTGGCCGGTGTCTGGGCGGTGCCGGCGCGGCATCCTCGTCGTTCTGCTGCATGGGCCCTCCCCGGCAGCTCAGCCCGCCGAGCTATTTCGAGATTCGAAGAAAAGATAGCCGAAGAAATTATAACCGGATTATAAGCGGTCGCATAAATCTTCGCGCAGGGGCGGGTCTCTCGACCCGCCCCAGGAGAGAGGAGGCGTCCTGCGGAAGGGCGGGTCGGGAGACCCGCCCCTACACGAAGCACGGATTTATGAAACCGGTTCTATAACGCCGACTCGTATTCCGTGCGCTCGATGAGCAACAGCGTCACGTCGTCGTCCACCGGCCGGCCGGCGCAGTGGTCGCGGACGAGCCCCATGAGGACGTCCAGAGTCTCTTCGGCGGGGAGGCTCCGGCAGTCGGCGAAGGCCTGGGAGAGGCGGTCCAGGCCGAGCTCCTGGTCCACGGGATTCCGGGCTTCGAAGACGCCGTCGGTGTAGAGGAGGAGGCGGTCTCCGGGCTCGACGGCGACCTCCCGCGCGGGGAGCGGACGGGTCCGGAAGGTCGGGTGCAGGAGGATTCCCGTGGCGGGGAGGGTCTCCACCCCGCCTTTTTTCTGCCAGAGGAGCGGCGGATGGCCGGCATTGACGTAGCGCAGGCGGCCGTCCGGCAGGAGGAGGCCGTAGACGAGCGTGGCGCAGGCCGCAGGCTCGAAGAAGTCGATGCCGGCCAGGAGATCCCGGCCCACGCGCTCGGGCTCGGGGCTCCGGCGGCGGGCCGCGTCGAGCGTCGAGCGCAGCATGCCCGCGACCATGGCGGCCGAGACGCCGTGCCCCACGACGTCGCTGATCGAAAAGGCGACGCCCGCGCCCTCCACCCAGTGCGCGAGAAAGAGGTCGCCCCCCAGGGCATCGCACGAGAGGAGCCGCCCCGCGAGGCTCCAGCCCCCGCCCGTGACCGCTCCGGACGGCAGGAGGCTGTGCTGGAAGAGCCGCGCCTTTTCGAGGTCGGCGGCGAGCGTCCCGGCATAGCGCTCCTTGGTCAGGCGCTCGCGCTTCAGGCGCAGGCAGCGCTCCACGAGCGCCAGGAGCACCCGGCGGTCGAACGGCTTGAACAGGAAGTAGAAGGCCCCCTCTTCGAGCGAACGGAAAAGCTTTTCATCCGGCTCGGAGATCGAGCCGGTGATGAGAATCACGTCCGTGTCGGGCCGCCGCGTGCGGATCTCCTGGCAGAGGGTGTAGCCGTCGCCGTCCTTCAGGCGCACGTCGACCAGGGCGAGGGCGAACTCCTCGCGGCCCAGGAGATCCATGGCCTCGGTGGCGCCTTCCACGGATTCGACGGGATAGTCGGGAGTGAGGATGCGCTCGAGCGTGCGCCGCAGGCCGGCGTCGTCGTCCACGATCAGAATGCGGTCAAGCTCGTTCAAGCGCCTCCTCCGCCGACGCCGGGCAGAGCCGCAGGCCCACGGTCACCCGCGTCCCCTCGCCCGGCGTGCTCTCGATGTCGAACCCGCCGTTGTTCTGCCAGGCGAGCGAGCGGACGATGGCGAGCCCCAGGCCCGTGCCGCCCCGCTTGGTCGAGAAGAACGGCTCCTGCACCTTGTCCAGCAGGTCGGACGGGATGCCCGGACCGTCGTCCGCCACGGTCAGAAGAGCGCCGCCATCGCCGTCGTCCCGTGTGATGAGGGCGATGCGCTTCCCCTTCTCGCCCATGGCTTCGAGCGAGTTGGTGACCAGGTTGAGCACCACGTGCTGGAGGTCGAGGCGCGAGGAGCGCACGGCCGGCAACGCGGGATCGAGGTCGAGCGTGAGCTCGACTCCCTGGCGCTCGGCCTGGCCCTGGAGAAACGGCACGGTCTCGCGCACGACCTGGTTCACGTCCACCGGCCCGTCGCCCGCCCGGCCCGCCCGGGCCACGCGCAGCATGTTGGAGAAGATGCGGCGGCACAGGCGCGCCTTCTCTTCGATCAGCTCCAGGTCCTCGTCGATCGTGTCCAGACAGGGATTGGGGTTTTTCAAGTCTTCCCGCACCTGCTGGGCGAGCGGCAGGATCGAGCCCACGGCGTTGTTGACGTCGTGCGCCACGGCCGAGGCCAGGGTGACGAGCGTGGCCTTGAGCTCGGCCCGGATCGCCTGCCGCTCGAGCGACATGTTGAGCCGCGCGTTGCGGATGGACACGGCCGCGGCCGGCAGGAACCGCTCGACGACCGCGAGGTCCCAGCGGTCGAACGGCCGGCGCTTCCGGGCCGCGATTTTCAAGAGCCCCAGGAACTCGCCGCCGAAGAAGAGCGGCGCGCACAAGAGGCTCGCCACGGCCGGCACCCGGTGCCCGTGATGATGGTCCAGCACCGCCCAGAGGCCGCTCTCCTCCCCGCTCTCGGCCCGGAACACCGCGGGCGCGCGCCGCAGGGCCTCGACCTGCTCGGCGGTCACCGGGATCGCGTGCCCCACGAACGCGCTCTTGCTCTTGGTCCACACGATCTTTTCGGCCTCGATCCGGAACGAGCCGGAAATCGGGTCGTAGGTCAGGAAGGCCGAGGAGTGGTCGTAGTCCACGAGTTGGTGGAGGCCGTCCAGGATCTGGTAGGCCAGGTCCCGCGGCCGCAGCTCGGACACGATCTTGCCGCGGATCCTGTCGAGCACCTTGGTGAGCCGGGCCTCTTCGCGCCGGGCGAGCTCGGCCGCGAGCACGTTGCACAGGCGGTCCAGCGTGCGGCGCGACGCCTGGCCGAAGTCGCGCCCGGTCCGCGCCGCGCCCACGAGCGCCACCTGCCGGCCATGCGCCACGACCCGCGCAAGCACGGTCGTCCGCGGCACCGAGCGGATCTCGTCCTTCCAGAACGCACGGACCACCCGCTCGTCGCACAGCGAAGCATCCCCGCGCATCACCCGCCCCTCCAGCCCCTCGCCCCCCACCACGTGCAGCCACACGCAGTCCGCCCCCAACCGCTCCCGCACGGCCTCCAGGAAATGGCCATGGAGCTTGCGCACGGGTCCAATGTCCTGAAGATTGCTCTCCAGGACGTGCGCAAACAGCTCGGGCGGAACTTTCTTGAGATCGATCATGACTTCATCGGTCCGACGGCAGAGGGTGCGGTGCGGAGTCGATAGAGAATACCACAAAATACGGGAACTTACGCCTCTTGGCCGCCCAAAACCTCATCCCTCCCTCCCGCCGTCCGGGAGAGGGGGACGCCTGCAGACGGTCTTGCCGTAGGGTGCGCTGTGCGCACGTTTTGGGTGGTGGAAAACAACACGTGCGCACTGCGCATCCTACAAGCTCCAACGCTTCAGATGCGTTCCCCTCTCCTGGTCGGGGGGAGGGCGATAGGAGAGGGGACAGGGGTGAGGTTTCGGGCGGTGGGGCTTTCTTCAGTCCTTCCTCGTCCGCGCCAAAACCTCATACCCCGGATTGAACACCAACCCCCGCGGCTTCTCCGGGAACCAGAGCGTAAATGTCTCCTCCGGCTTGCTCACCACCACGCGGAGGCGGCCGGTCTTGCCTCCGGGGAGCTCGGCGACAATGGGGACGGACATCTTGAAGCCGGAGGGCACGTCGCTCTGGCGCACGGTGAGCCTGGCGGTCCACTCGCCCTTCTCGTCGGGGGCGGAGGCCAGGGTGTAGCTCCAGCGGTAGGTGGGGATCTCGGTGCGGTAGACCCACTGGTCGAAAAACCAGTCCCAGTCGGACTGGACGTGGCGGGCGACCGCGGCCTCGAAGTCGCGGGTAGAGGCCGCGCCGCCC
>DATEIO010000666.1:0-7199 GCA_035278895.1 Thermoanaerobaculia bacterium
CTCTACGTCCGTTTGGGCGGCAACCCTACCCTCCAGGCGGTGAAAAAGGCCCTCACCGACAACCCCCATCTCGAAGCCGCCGACCGCCCCAAGCACCTGGGCCCCATCGAAGCCGCCGCGAGCGACAAGGTGATCTTCGGAACCATCCGCAAGGACGACACCGGCGGCTTCTGGCTCTGGGCCGTGATGGACAACCTCACCCGCGGCGGGGCCCTGAACGCGATCGAGATCGCGGAGATGGTGGCGTAACCCCCAAAAGCGTTTCCCTGGAAAAAGTCTCTTCGGAGTGGTATAGTGAAACCAGGAGAGGCACCGATGGCAGAGCCGCTCAGAAGGCTGTTTACGAGATCCGAGTACCACACGATGCTCGAAGCCGGCATCCTCCACGAGGACGACCGGGTCGAGCTGATCGAGGGGGAGATCTGGGAAATGTCTCCGATCGGCAGCAAGCATGCGGCCTGTGTCGATCGCTTGAATATGGCCCTTGCAGCGTCTCTGCAAGGGAGGGCCATCGTGCGCGTCCAGAGCCCGATCGGCCTGAACGACCTGTCCGAGCCGCAGCCAGACTTGTCCGTTCTTCGCTTCCGGAGCGACTTTTACACCAAAGACCACCCGACGCCCGGTGACGTCGTCCTCCTGATCGAAGTCGCAGACACCACGCTCGCGAAAGACCGCGGCAAGATCGAGCTCTGCGCGCGTCATGGTATTCCCGAGGCATGGCTCGTCAACCTGCAGGACGATATCCTGGAGATTCACCGCCGCCCCACTTCTCAGGGGTATACGGCGATCCGCAAGCTCCAGCGTGGGAAGACCGTCTCCCCCCAGGCATTCCCTCATCTCGAGATCAAGGTGGACGATATTCTCGATTAGGCATCACTGCTGCAAGAGAAATCCTCCAGAGATGCCTGAAGGACTGGGCGGAGGAGGATTCTTTCAATGCCGGAAGAGCTGGGGTACCGGGTGCATGCGGGCGAGCCCGCGATCTTCGTCGAGATCTATCTTCCCAAGAAAGCCGATTTTCAAGGGCGCCTTTACGAGGCCCTGACCCGCGGGTTCGACCTGGGCGCGGTCAAAGAGCACTTCCAGGACCCCGCCCGCCGCGAGCGGATCGAGGAGCTGTTCCGCCGCTACGACGCGCGGGTCCCTCTGGACGGCGAGCGGATGGCCGCCCTGCGCGAGGTCTTCTTCGGCTACTCCCTCTACGAGGTGGACGGCGTCTTCCGGAGCAAGAACGGCGGCCCGAAGATCCAGGAGGAGAGGAGCCAGATCGTGCGCGTGATCTTCAAGCCGGACTACGGCGGGATCGCCGAGCGCGCGGGGACCACCCTGGAGACGGCCCGCGAGATGGCCGGCGAGCGCCTCCACTCCTACCGGGAGAGGAACGGCTCCGTGCTCCTGGACTCCCGGGGCCGGACCGCCGAGTCCGAAAAGCTCGTGGCCGAGGAGATCCGGAGCTTCATGGACGACGTCTCCCTCTTCCTCTTCGGCTACGTCGTCTACGAGATCTGCGAGCGGATCGCCGAGCTCCGGGAAGGCGGCCACAAGCGCCCGGAGGACGAGATCTGGGTCACCTCCTTCTGGGGGATGACCGTCAACCGGGTGGAGGGAGCCTTCTGAACGCCTGAAACAAGGGACTTCCTCCGTCGTATAGGCGGATGCGGGAAAATACCGCATCCAATGGAGGAATTCCTGATGCTGAGCATCGTCGATCTTTCAAAGACCTACTCGAATGGGGTGCAGGCTCTCCAGGGCGTCTCTCTCGACATCCCCCGCGGCATGTTCGGCCTGCTGGGGCCGAACGGCGCCGGCAAGTCGACCCTGATGCGGACCATCGCCACCCTCCAGGAGGCGGACACCGGCACGATCACCCTGGACGGGCTGGACGTGCTCAAGAACAAGGACGAGGTGAGGAAGGTCCTTGGCTACCTGCCCCAGGAGTTCGGCGTCTACCCCCGCGTCTCGGCCGAAACCCTCCTGGACCACTTCGCGCTCCTGAAAGGGATCGCCAACGCCCGCGAGAGGAAGGAGGTCGTGGCCGCCCTCCTCCACCAGACGAACCTCTGGGACGTGCGCAAGAGGAAGCTCGGCACCTATTCGGGCGGCATGCGGCAGCGCTTCGGCATCGCCCAGGCCCTCCTCGGAAACCCCAAGCTCATCATCGTGGACGAGCCCACCGCGGGTTTGGACCCCCAGGAGCGCAACCGGTTCCTGAACCTCCTGTCGGAGATCGGCGAGAACGTCGTCGTCATCCTCTCGACCCACATCGTCGAAGACGTGAGCGACCTGTGCAGCCGCATGGCAATCATCGCGGGCGGCCGGGTGCTCGTGACCGGCGTGCCCGGGGACATCATCGCCGGGCTCCAGGGGGCGATCTGGAGGAAGGCGATCGACAAGGAAGAGCTCGAGGCCTACAAACAGCGCTACGAGGTCATCTCCACCCGCCTCTTCGCGGGCCGGACGGTGATCCACGTCCATAGCCGTGAAAACCCCGGCGACGGTTTCGAGCCGGTGGCCTCGGACCTGGAGGACGTGTACTTCCACACCCTTCTGCAGTCGGCGCCGGCGGCGGCCCGGGCTGCCGCCTAGAGGGAGGATCCACCCATGCTCCTCTCCATCGCCCGCTTCGAGATCCGCTATTACCTGCGGCACCCGCTCTTCTACGGCACCCTCCTGCTCATGGGGCTCATGACCTTCGGGGTCATGACCAGCGACTCCATCCAGCTGGGAGGCTCCATCGGCAACGTCCACCGGAACGCCCCGCTCGTCCTGATCCGGTTCATGGCGATCATGACGATCCTCGGCATGTTCGTGGTCACGGCCTTCGTCGCGAGCTCCGCCTACCGGGACTTCGACCACAACACGCACCCGCTGTTCTTCTCGAAGCCGATCAAGAAGCGCGACTACCTGCTCGGCCGCTTCCTGGGATCGCTCGTCGTGGCCGCCCTCGTCTTCGCAGGCCCCGCCCTGGGGCTCCTCATCGGCAGCTTCATGCCCTGGCTGGAGCCGGAGCGGTTGGGCCCCACGGAGCTCGCTCCCTACGTCTACAGCTTCCTGGTCTTCGTGCTGCCGAACCTGGTCTTCATCGGCGCGGTCTTCTTCATGCTCGCCGCGCTGTCCCGGAGCCTCCTCTTCACCTACCTGGGCGTCGTCTTCTTCTTCGTGGGCTGGGCCATGGCCCAGAACCTGATGGGAGACCTCGAGAACCACTTCATCGCGAGCCTGGCGGACCCGTTCGGCCTGACCGCTCTCGGGCTCACCACCCGGTACTGGACGATCGTCGAGGCGAACCGCCAGCTCCCCCCGCTCGACGGGGCGGGGCATCTGCTGCTCAACCGGCTCGTCTGGATGGCCGTGGGTATCGCCATCTTTGCCGTGGGTTACCTGTTCTTCGACCCCGCGCGCACCACCCGCGCCCGGAAGAAGAAGGCGAAGCTCGCCGCCCTGGAGGAGGCTGGAGTCGCGGCGCAGACGTCTCTCCGGCTGCCGGCCGTGACGCACCGCTTCTCGGCCGCCACCTCCTTCGCGCAGTACTTTCAGCAGGCCCGGATCGAAACCGTCGGGATTTTGAAGAGCATTCCGTTCCTGGTGATGCTCATCTTCGGCATGTCCAACCTGATGGGCTCCTCGGGCGTGCTCGACTCGATGTACGGGACCTCGGTCTACCCGGTCACCCGCCTGATGCTGGAGCTCCTGGACGGAACGTTCAACTTCCTCCTCGTGATCATCATCACCTTCTACGCCGGCGAGCTGGTGTGGAAGGAGCGCTCGCTCAAGATGAACGAGGTCTACGACGCCCTGCCCACCCGCACCTGGGTGCCGCTCACCGCGAAGCTCACCGCCCTGTTCGCCGTAATCTTCGCGTTCGAGCTGGTGGGAGCCCTGACCGCCATGGGAATCCAGCTCTACCGCGGATACACCCACTTCGAGCCGCTCCTCTACGCCCAGGGGCTCCTCGTCTCGTCGGTCTTTTTCCTGTTGACCTGCGTGCTCGCGGTCTTCTTCCAGGTGATCGCCAACAGCAAGTTCGTGGGCTATCTGCTGATGATCCTCTACATGATCAGCGGCGCGGTCATGGGGAGCCTGGATCTCGACCACAACCTCTACGACTACGCCGGCACCCCGAACATGCCCTACTCGGACATGAACGGCTACGGCCACTTCCTCACCGGATTCTTCTGGTTCACCCTCTACTGGGTCTTCGGGGCGGTCATCCTCTTCGCAGTGTCGCTCCTCACCCGGGTGCGGGGCACGGAAGGCGCGGTCAAAGCCCGGCTGCGGCAGGCGCGGGAGAGGTTCCACGGCCCGGTGCGGTGGGCCCTGATTGCAGGGATCCTCGCCTTCGTCGCCACCGGCTCGTTCATCTTCTGGAACACCAACGTCCTGAACCAGTACGTCCCAGGTGACAAGCAGGAAGACCGCCAGGCCGACTACGAGAAAAAGTACCGGAAATACAAGGACATCGCGATGCCGCGCGTCACCGCCGTCAAAACGGAGGTCGACATCTTCCCTCACGAGCGGAGGATGCGGGCGCACGGCGTCTACCAGCTCCAGAACAAAACCGGAAAGCCGATCGACACGCTCCACGTCACCCTCGCTCCGGACATCACGGTCAAGGCCTTGAAGTTCCGGGACCACAAAGTCGTCTCGCGAGACGAGATCCTGGGCTACACCATCTACAAGCTCCAAAAGCCTCTTGCCCCCGGGGAGGCCATGCCCTTCGAGTTCGAGGTCGAGGTCGCGCGCCGCGGCTTCCGGAACGGCGGCGAAGACACGTCGCTCGTCTATAACGGAACCTTCTTCAACAACCGGGAGTACTTCCCCAACTTCGGCTACGACCCGGGCCGCGAGCTGCAGGACCGGAACGCCCGCAGAAAACATGATCTGCCTCCGGTGATTCGCATGGCGAAGATCGACGACCAATTCGCCCGGCGAAACACCTACATCGCGAACGACGCCGACTGGATCGACTTCGAAACCACCGTGAGCACCGATCCGGACCAGATCGCGCTCGCCCCCGGCTACCTGCAGAAGGAGTGGAATGCCAACGGCCGGCGCTACTTCCATTACAAGATGGACGCGCCCATCCTCCACTTCTACTCGTATCTCTCGGCCGACTACAAGGTGAAGCGGGACCGGTGGAAGGACGTGGCGATCGAAATCTATTATCACGAGCCCCACACCTACAACGTGGACCGGATGATCGATTCGATCAAAAAGTCCCTCGACTACTTCACGGCCAACTTCAGCCCGTACCAGCACCGGCAGGTGCGCATCCTCGAGTTCCCGGCCTACGCGAACTTCGCCCAGTCGTTCCCCAACACCATCCCCTACTCCGAAGGGATCGGCTTCATCGCCAACCTGGAGGACGAGGACGCGATCGACTATCCCTTCTACGTGACCGCCCACGAGGTCGCGCACCAGTGGTGGGCCCACCAGGTGATCGGCGCGGACGTCCAGGGGGCGACCCTGATGTCCGAAACGCTCGCCCAGTACTCGGCCCTGATGGTCATGGAGAAGGAGTACGGCAAGGACAAGATGCGCCGGTTCTTGAAATACGAGCTGGACAACTATCTCAGGAACCGCGGCGGCGAGCTCGTCGAAGAGATGCCGCTGATGCTCGTCGAAAACCAGCCCTACATCCACTACCGGAAGGGCAGCCTCGTCCTCTACGCCCTGAAGGATTACATCGGCGAGGAGAACGTCAATCGCGCGCTCGCGAGCTACATCAAGGAAGTGGGCTTCCAGCAGCCGCCCTACACCACCTCGCGCGACCTGATGCGGCACTTCGAAGCCGTCACCCCGGCCGACCGCCGCTATCTCCTGGACGACCTGTTCCGCACCATCACCCTGTTCGAAAACCGGGTCACGACCGCCACCTACGCGAAGCGGTCCGACGGCAAATACGACGTCCAGTTGACCGTCGAGGCCAAGAAGGTGCGCGCCAACGGCGAGGGCGTCGAAACCCCGGTCGCGATCAACGACTGGATCGACGTCGGCGTCTTCGGCGAAAAGCCGAGGCCGAAGGGCAAGCCCGAAGAGACGGTGCTCTACCTGACCAAGCACCGGATCACCCAGCCCACGACCAAGATCCACCTGATCGTGGACCAGCCCCCGGTGCGGGCCGGCATCGATCCCTACAACAAGCTCGTCGACCGCAACTCGGACGACAACCGGAAGAAGCTCGACGCCGTCTCCGGCGGCTCGGTCACGAATCCGGTGGGCTGATCCCTCTCTGGAGCGCCGGCAGCCTTGCCGGCGCTCCCTGCATCTCTTGTCCTAATTCTTCTCCCTGCGGCAACTGTATTTCTGTGAATGCTATCCACCAACCGTAGAGCACTGGAGGTGAAGCATGAGCGACGAGAAGAAACCGGAAGAGCAGATGACCACCCTGGCCTTCGGCGAGGAGGACCCGCCGATCACCACGCTCCGCCTGGGCGAAGAGGACGTGCCGATCACCACGCTCGCCGTGGGAGAAGAGGATCTGGTCGTCACCACGCTCGCCCTGGGCGAGGAGGGGCCGGTCCAGGGAGGGCAGGCCCCCGAGCTCCAGAGCGCCGGGCAGGGACAGGCCAGGGCGGCGGCGGTGCCGGTCCAGCCACCCATGACCACCCTTGCCGTCGGCGAAGAGCATCCGCCGTACACGACGTATGCCTTCGGGGAAGAGGGCCCGGTCTTCACGACCCTGGCCCTCGGCGAGGAGACCGGCGGCGGCGGGACGACCTTCACCACCCTCGCCGTCGGCGAAGAGGGGACGGGCGGCGCCCAGAACGCGGCCATGCCGGGAGGAGGAGCGACGACCATGGCCACGGGAGAGGAGGGAGGCGGCGGCCCCACCACCATGGCGACCGGCGAAGAGAGCGGCGGCGGAACCGTCTTCACCACCCTCGCCGTCGGCGAAGAGCAGGGAGGCGGCGGCTGGGGCGGCGGGGGCAACCCGTTCGGCGGGTTCTAGCCTCATGATCCTGGTCGCGGGCGGCGACCTCGACCCGAACCTGCAGGCGCTCGCCGCGACGCTCGCGGAGCGGGGGGAGACCGTGTTCTTTCTGAAGACGGGCGCGGATCTCCACCCCTCCGTCACCTGGGACCTCGCCGCCGGCCGCCTCATGGTCGACGGCGAAGAGATCCGCCCCCGGGCGGCGTTCCTCCGCCACGACGTGTTCACGCACTTGGCGGACCGCCGCCCGGAATCGTCCTTCCGC
>DATEIO010000667.1:0-5233 GCA_035278895.1 Thermoanaerobaculia bacterium
TCTTGAGCGGCGTGTAGGTGGGGATGAGCGCGACCTCGTGCCCCCGCTTCATCAGGGCGCCCGCGAGCGCGTTGTCGTGCAGGCAGGTGCCGCAATACATGTTGGCGGCCCCGGCCGCGATGTAGGCGATCCTCATGCCGCCTCCCGTGGGAAGAACTTGTCGAGCGTCGCCGGTGCCGGCGGCCGCGTCAAGAGCGATCCCACGATCATAGCCGCGGTCGAGACGAGGAAGATCACGGCGACGGGCATGATCCCGGTGTCCGCGATCGTGTAGTTGGGGGACTCCCAGCCGCGGACCACGAAGAAGATCCACAGCACCACGACCGAGACCGTGGAGGCGAAGGCGCCCCACTTGGTGCTCCGCTTCCAGAAGATCGCGGCCACCACCACGGGCAAGAGCGCCGCGAAGCCGGTGAAGCACCAGACGCCGAGCTTGAAGAGGCTGCGGTCCATGACCAGCGAGAGCAGGAACGTGACGACCAGGATGCCCACCGTGAAGAGGCGGCCGACCGTGATCTGCTGGCGCTCGCTCATCCGGTCGTTGAAGCCGTAGTGGCGGACGATGTCCTGCGTGAACATGGTCCCGACCGAGAGCACCTGGGAGTCGAACGAGTTCATGATCGCGGCCCACACGCCCGCGGCGAGCAGCCCCGCGAGCACGCCCGGGGCGTAGAGATCGATCATCTTGACCAGGATCGAGCTCGCTGCGGCGGGCGGGAGGTCGGGGAAGTCGGCGCGGGCGAGCACGCCCAGGATCACGCTCGGCGCCCAGACCAGGGCCACGCAGAGCGGATAGAAGATGAGCGTGGGCTTGAACGAGGCGGCGCTCCGCGCGGTCAGCCAGTGGACGAACATGTGGGGAAACGTGCCGACCGAGAGCGGGATGAGCAGGTAGGTCGCGAGCTGCCACGGCTCGATGTGCCCGGCGCGCGCGAGAAGCGTGGAGTCGGCCGCGGCCACCCGCTCCATGGCGACTCCCACGCCGCCGATCTTGCCCACGATCGTGGCGAAGGCGACGAGGCCGAGCGTCAGGAGCACGAGCGTCTGGAACACGTTCACCCAGATCGTGCCTCGCATGCCGCCGTAGGTGACGTAGGTGAGCACCACGGCGCAGACGACGAGCCCGCCCAGCCACGGGGGCGCCTGCCCGTCCGTCACCTGCGTGAGCGTCGAGCCGCCGCCCATGACGCCGATCAGGAGATAGGGGACGAGGAGCGCGATCTGCACCACGAAGAGGAGGAGCCCCAGCCCGTCCGACTCCCACCGCTCGCGGAAGAACTGGACAGGCGTCAAATAGCCGTGCCGCTTGCCGAGCGCCCACACCCGCGTTCCCAGAAAGAAAAAGACGGCCGGGACCACGAGCGCGGACGACGACGCCATGAGCGCGAAGACGCCGATCCCTTCGAGGAACGCCTCGCCCGAGGCGCCAAGGAGCGAGAAGGCCGTCATGTGCGCGCCGAACAGCGAGACGAGCAGGATGAACGGTCCGATCGTGCGCGCGGCCACGAACCAGTCCTCGCTCGTGCCGCGGAAGAAGCGATGGCTTCCGAGACCGATGACGAGGACGATGACGAGATAGATCGCGAGGATCGCGAGCTTCAACGCTCCCCCTCCTCCGCGTCCGCCGCCTCAAGATCCGCGGGCCAGGCGTAACGGACGATCAGGAAGAAGACGAGCGCCGTCACTCCACAGAAGGCGATGTGGTAGACGAGCCCCACGGGAAGCCCAAGGACCAGCCGGCCGTCATTCCACAGCCAGAGGTCGTTGTGCAGCAGGGCGAGAAGAAGAAGGGCCGCGTAGAGCGGCCACTTCCAGGAAGATTTCGTCAATGCGCCGCCTCCGCGGGGGCCGGATCGAGGGTCGCCTCCTCGGGCAGGCGCACCATCGCCGCCATGTCCTTGAAGAGCCCGTTCGTGGGCACGGAGACGTTGCCGACGAGAAGGTGGACGATGTCGAGCCGGTGCTCGGGGTGCTTGGCCAGGAACTTGGCGAAGCTGAAGTCCTGCTCGTAGAAGGCGTAGACGAGCTTGCGCATCGCCTCCATGCCGGACATGAACCCGGGGCCGTGGGCGCCAAGCTTCTCGCCCGAGAGGTCGTTCGCGGCGAGCGCGTCGTTGATCGAGTCGGCCGCGAGCTCGCCGGACTTCAAGGCCAGGAACACGCCCGAGGAGTAGATCGGATCGAGGAACCCGAAGGCGTCGCCCACGAGCACCCAGCCGTCTCCCGCGATGCGCGAGGAGCGGTAGGAGAACTCGCGGAGCGCCCGCACGGGGAAGGCCTGGCAGGCGTTGGCGATCCGCGGCTGGAGCGCCGGGGTCTTCGCCACCTGCTCGTCGAAGATCTTCTGCGGATCGCGCTCGCGGCCGGCGTAGAGCGTTTCAGGCGAGCCGACGACGCCCACGCTCACCCGGTTGTTCGGCAGCGGGATGTACCAGAACCAGGCGGAGGCGTCGTCGTTGTGGATCACGAGGGTCGCGCCCTCGTCGATGCCGGGATCGCGGAGGGCCCCTTCGAAATGGGAGAAGAACGCGGCTTTCCGGAGCTCCGAATCGGGCACGCGCAGGCCGAGCTTCTTGGAGAGGATCGCGGCCTGGCCCGAGGCATCCACGACGACCTTGGCCGCGACGTCCTTGTCTCCGTCGCCGAAGTCCACCTTGACGCCCACGGCCCGGTCGCCGTCGAAGAGCACGTCCTTGACCGCGGCGCCCCGGCGCACCTCGACGCCCTGCTCGGCGGCCGTCTCCAGGAGGAGCGCGTCGAACTCGCTGCGCAGCACCTGCCAGGTCTGTGAGCTCTCGTGCGGATCGGTCTCGGAGAAATAGAAGGGATGAGAGGCCTTCCCCGCCTTGTTGTAGAACTGAACGCTGTACTTCTTGGGGAAGTGGCTCTCCTTCATCTTGGCGAGGGCGCCCATGCGCTCGAGCGTCCAGTAGGTCGCAGGCATGAGCGATTCGCCGATCTTGAACTGCGGCTCCGGAGAGCGCTCCAGGAGGAGCACCCGGTGGCCGCGCTGGGCCGTCAGGGTTGCCGCGGCGGCCCCACCGGGCCCGCCGCCGATCACGATCACGTCGTAGTCCATACCTTGTTACCTCGCTTCAGCGCAGCAGCCGGAATTCCACGCCGCCGTAGACGGAGAAGCCGGGCGCCGGGATCACCGAGGTGTTGCCGAAGCCGCGGGTGAAGTATTCCTCGTCCGTCAGGTTCTTGAGATGCAGGTTCAGATCGAAGTCGCCCAGGTCGTAGGAGAGCGACGCGTCGAGCGTGGCCGTCGAGTCGAGCTCGAAGGCGTTGTCCTCGGCGATGAACTGCTCGGAGAGATAGCGTCCCCCCGCGCCCACGCCGAATTTTCCGAAACGTTTCGAAACCCACAGGTTCGCGATGTGCTCGGGCGCGAAGGACGGCCGGTTGCCCGAGCGGTCGAAGATCTGGAAAGTGGTCGGGCCCGTCTGCACGATCTCCGAGAAGCGGGTCAGCTCCGCGTCCGTGTAGGCGTAGGAGAAGAGGGTGCGCAGCCCCTTCCACGGCTCGGCCGCGATCTCGAGCTCGACACCGCGCGAGCGCTGGGTGCCGGTCTGGGCGGTCACGCCCGTCAGATCCGGAATCGCCACGTTCTCCCGCTCGAGCTCGTAGAGGGCGAGGGTCGTCTGCAGCTTGCCCCCCCAGACCTCGCCCTTGGCGCCGATCTCGTATTGGGTGCTCTCCTCAGGCTTCCGGTCGCCCACCACGCGGGACGACGGCGGCGCGAAGGCCTGGCCCGCGTTGGCGTAGAGGGAGAGCGACTCCGTCGGCGAGTAGACGATCCCGAGCGACGGCGACAGCCGCGAGTAATCGCGGTCCGTGCCGCTCACCTCGTCCTCGTAGGAGATCGCGTCGAAGCGCGCGCCGGCCAGCACCTGAAAGCGGTCCGAGAGGCGGATCTGGTCGACCACGTAGGGCGCGATCACCTGCGTCTGGGCGTCCGCGGCCTGGTTCGGGAAGCGCTGGAATCCTTGCGCCGTCTCGACCGGGTCGACGAGATTGATCAGGGGCAGCAGCGCGAAGTCCAGGGTGAACTCGTCGTCGAAGCGGCCGATCTCGACCCCGCCCAGGAGCTGGTGCTTTACGCTCCCCGTCTCCAGGCGGTACACCGCTTCGAGCTGGTTGCCGAAGAACTCCTGCGTGTCGTCCAGGAGCACGAGCGTGCGGATCACCTGGTCGGCCCCCACGCTGAAGCCGGGGAGGACGCCGTTCAGGATCGTGCCGTCCGACAGCCACTCGAGCTGCCGGTAGTAGGTCTTGTTGCGCAGCGTCAGCCGGTCCGAGATCGCCCTCTCGTAGTCCACCTGGGCGCGCCGGGTCTCCTGCTCGGAGCGGTCGAACGGCGACTGGTAGGACTCGGTGCGCGGCACGTCGGCGATCGCGGAGCCGGAGGGGATGGGAATCGGGAACGGCGGCCGGAACGTGAAGGTCGTGACGATGGGGATGCCCGAATCCGGCGAGTACGACGAGTCGATGAATTCGAGATTGACGTTCAGGAGGCTGTTCTCCCCCAGGCGCCAGGAGAAGGCGGGGTTCACCGCCTTGACGTCGCTCGGCGTGTTCTCGCGGTAGCCGTCCGACTCCTGCCACAGGCCGTTCAGGCGGAAGCCGAAAGCGCCGTCCGTGCTGCTGGCGTTCCAATCCACCGTGCCGCCGAAAGTGCCGTAGTCGCCACCCGACAGGCCCAGGGCGAACGAGCTCCCCGGCTCGGGCTGCTCGCGCACCATGTTGACCGTGGCAGCGATGGGGTTGGCGCCATAGAGGAAGCCGCCGGGGCCTTTCAGGACCTCGACGCGCTCGATGTTGTAGAGCTGGTAGAAGCTGATCTCGGGCTCCGAGGCGCCGTCCACCATCACGAGGCCGTTGGCGATCGAGTCGAAGCCGCGCACGACGAAGTAGTCCGCCACGCCGCTCTGGGTCTGGACGTTGACGCCGCTCACATTCCGAAGCGCGTCGCCCAGCACGGTCGCGCCCTGCTCTGAAAGGAGCGGCGCGGAGACGACGCCCACGCTCGCCGGGGTCTCTTTGAGCGGTACCGGGATCTTGGTGGCGACGGTGTTCGAGTCGGGAACGTACGGCAGGCTCTCCTCGACGAAGAGCACGTCCTCGTAGGTGGCGACCGGCTCCTCCTCCTGCGGTTCCTGGGCGAAGAGCGGGAAGGCCACGAGCCCGGAAACGGCGAGGCTCCAGACAATGCGATGCGATGTGCTCAAGA
>DATEIO010000668.1:0-7151 GCA_035278895.1 Thermoanaerobaculia bacterium
CCGGTCGAGCCGGATCTGATCTTCTTCAGGACCGGCAACCAGCCCCGCCGGGGGGACGAGAATTTCCTGGGAATCCCGGATCTGGTCCTCGAGGTTCTTTCTCCGGGAACACGGCAGCGGGACCGCGGGGTCAAGTTCAAGGCCTATCAGGAGGCCAGGGTCCCCGAGTACTGGATGATCGACCCGGACTCCCGGACCGCCGTGGTGCATGCCTTGGAGGGAGGCCGGTTCTACCGGGAGCTCTGCCGCGGCGGGGTGGGGGAGACCGTCTCGTCGGCCGCCCTTCCCGGATTCCGGCTGGATGTCGGGGAGCTCTTCCCGGCGTAGATCCTCCCCTTGACAACCCCCTCCCCGGGGCGTACCATTCGGGTCCTTTGCGTCGCGAAGGCGGGTTTCGTTCGCCGCGACGAGGCACCATTTCCCCAGCCAGCCAGAGTTGGAGCGGAGAGACTTGAGATGCTGATGAAGAAGACCTACAGCCCGAAGCTCGCGGACATCGAGCATCGGTGGTTCGTGTTGGATGCCACCGGGGTTCCCCTGGGACGGCTCTCCTCCCTGGCGGCGCGCCTGCTGATGGGAAAGCACAAGCCGACCTATGCGACCCACATCGACACCGGCGACTTCGTGATCATCATCAACGCCGAGAAGGCGGTGCTGACCGGGCGCAAGGAAGAGCAGAAGGTCTACCACTACCACACCGGCTACCCGGGTGGTTTGAAGAGCGAGACGGCCGCGAAGCTGCGCCAGCGCAAGCCCACCAAGATGGTGGAGGAGGCGGTGTGGGGCATGCTTCCGAAGAGCAAGCTCGGCCGCAAGCAGTTGAAGAAGCTCAAGGTCTACGCTGGAGGCGAGCATCCGCACCAGGCGCAGCAGCCTGAAGCCTTGAACGTCGCCGAGGCGATCTAAGCCAGGGATAGAGGAGAGAGCACAGGTGGCAAATCAAAGCCAGTATTACGGGACCGGACGCCGCAAGACGGCCGCGGCTCGCGTCTTTCTGCGGCCCGGTGCGGGCGAGGTCAAGGTCAACGGCCGGACCCTCGACCACTACTTCCCGAACGAAGTCTTGAAGATGGTCATCAAGCAGCCCCTGCTCCTGACGGAGACGGCCGAGCAGTTCGACATCTACGTCACGGTCGAGGGGGGCGGCAGCGCGGGCCAGGCCGGCGCCATCCGCCACGGCATTTCGCGCGCCCTGCTCGAGTTCAACTCCGAGCTGCGCGACCGGTTGAAGTCGGCCGGCCTCCTCACGCGGGACCCCCGCAAGAAGGAGCGCAAGAAGTACGGACAGAAGGGTGCTCGCGCCCGTTTCCAGTTCAGCAAGCGTTAGAAGGAGGGTTGCTTGGTCGAAGTCACGATGAAGGAACTGCTGGAAGCCGGTGTCCACTTCGGACACCAGACCCGGCGCTGGAACCCGAAGATGAAGCCGTACATCTTCGGCAAGCGCAACGGGATCTACATCATCGACCTGCAGAAGACCCTCAAGCTCTTCAACCAGGTCGCCGAGTTCGTGCAGCAGCTCGCGGCCGAGGGCAAGCGCATCCTGTTCGTCGGCACGAAGCGGCAGGCGCAGGAAGCGATCGCCGAGGAGGCGACGCGCGCGGGCGAGTTCTACGTCACCAACCGGTGGCTGGGCGGCACGCTGACCAACTTCGTCACGCTGCGCACGTCGATCGAGAAGCTCAAGGAGATCGAGGCGCGGCTGGCGGATGAGAGCGGCACGCTGACCAAGAAGGAGCGGCTGCGCTACGACCGCGAGCGGGAGCGGATGGTCAAGAACTTGGAGGGCATCCGTGAGATGACGGAGCTGCCCGACGCGCTCTTCGTGGTGGACCCCAAGAAGGAGGCCATCGCGATCGCCGAGGCCAACAAGCTGGGGATCCCGGTCATTGCCATCGTGGACACGAACTGCGATCCGGAGCTGATCGACTACATCATCCCCGGCAACGACGACGCGATCCGCGCCATCCGCCTCTTCGCCTCCCGGGTCGCCGACGCCTACCTGGCCGGCGCGGGCAAGCTCGATGAGGAAATGATGGTCAGCGCCAAGGACGGCGGCACGCCCTTCTACGACAAGGACGCGGCGGCCGGCGCTCCGGCTCACTAAGATTCGAAGCCCCACGGCGCGCCGGAGGCTTCGGGCCTCGGACGCGGAGAAGAGGTCAGTCGAACGAGCGTCGATCTGACCTCTTCTTTTATCCGCAGAAAATATTCGGGACCCAGATTTTGCAAGGGAGAGTTCTGTCATGGCAGAGATCACGGCACAGATGGTCAAGGAGCTCCGCGAGCGCACGGGCGCGGGGATGATGGATTGCAAGAACGCCCTGAACGACACGAAGGGCGACATTGAGGCGGCGATCGACGCTCTCCGCAAGAAGGGGCTCGCCGCGGCGGCCAAGAAGGCCGGCCGGGTGACGGCCGAGGGCGCCGTGGGCTCCTACATTCACGGCGGCGGCAAGATCGGCGTGCTCGTCGAGGTCAACTGCGAGACCGACTTCGTGGCCCGCACCGACCAGTTCCAGGAGCTGGTGCGCGACATCGCCATGCACATCGCGGCGGCCGAGCCCCGCTACGTGCGCCGCGAGGAGGTCACCGAGGACATTCTCGACCGCGAGCGGGAGATCTTCCGCGACCAGGCGCTCGCCTCGGGCAAGCCGGCCGCGATCGTCGACAAGATCGTCCAGGGCAAGATGGAGAAGTACTACGCCGAGTACGTGCTCCTGGAGCAGCCGTTCGTCAAGGACCCGGACAAGACCCTGTCCCAGCTCATCGCCGAGAAGGTGGGCAAGATCGGGGAGAACATCCAGGTCCGGCGCTTCGTGCGCTTCAAGCTGGGCGAGGGGATCGAGAAGCGCCAGGACGACTTCGCCGCGGAAGTCATGGCCCAGGCGGGGAAGTAATGGGGGAACCGGTCTATCGCCGGGTGCTGGCCAAGCTCTCCGGCGAGGCCCTGATGGGCTCCCAGCCGTTCGGCATCGACGAAGCCGTGGTGGCGGCCATCGCCGACGAGGTCCGCGACGTCCACTCCCTGGGGGTGGAGATCGCGATCGTCGTCGGCGGTGGCAACATCATCCGCGGGCTCGCCGCCTCCCACCGGGGAATCGACCGGGTGACCGGCGACTACATGGGCATGCTCGCGACCGTCATCAACGGCCTCGCTCTCCAGGACGCCCTGGAGAAGCGGGGCGTGCCCACCCGGGTGCAGACGGCGATCGACATCCGCGAGGTGGCGGAGCCGTTCATCCGCAGGCGGGCGATCCGGCACCTCGAAAAGGGGCGGGCCGTGATTTTCGCCGCGGGCACAGGGAATCCCTACTTCACGACCGACAGCGCCGCGGCCCTGCGGGCCAACGAGATCCACGCCGACGTGCTTCTGAAGGCCACCAAGGTGGACGGGCTCTACTCGGCCGATCCGGCCAAGGACAAGTCGGCGGTGCTGCTCCCCGAGGTGACCTACCAGGAGGTCCTCGAAAAGAACCTCCAGGTGATGGATACCGCGGCGATCAGCCTCTGCCGCGACAATGGCATTCCCATCGCCATCTTCGACATGATGACCTCCGGCAACATCCGCCGGGTGGTGTGCGGCGAGCGGGTGGGGTCGGTCGTCCGCGGGTAGCCTGAAACCCCTTGATTTGACAGCTCTCGTCCGCCCGGGGGAAGATTTTTCTCCCCGGGGCGGACCGGCTTCGAGAACCCCGTCCGTGGGGCAGGAGGGAACATGAAAGAGGTGTTCAAGGAAGTCGAGTCGCACATGAAGCATGCGGTGGACCACTTCCATCACGAGCTCAAGCACCTGCGCACCGGGCGCGCCTCTCTGGGATTGTTGGAGGGGGTCACCGTGGACTACTACGGCAGCCCGGTCCCCTTGAACCAGGTCGCGAACCTGTCGGTGCCCGACGCCACGATGATCGTGGCCCAGCCCTACGATCCCAGCCAGAGCTCCGCGATCGAGCGGGCGATCATGAAGTCCGATCTGGGATTGAACCCCTCATCCGACGGCAAGATCATCCGCATCCCCGTCCCGCCGCTCACCGAAGAGCGCCGGAAGGAGATCGTCAAGAAGGCCCACGACCTGGCCGAGCACGCCAAGAACGCCGTCCGCCAGGCCCGCCGCGACGGCAACGACAAGCTCAAGAAGAAGGAAAAGGACAAGGAGATCAGCCAGGACGACGAGCGCCGGGGCCTGGACGAGGTCCAGAAGCTCCACGACCGCTACATCGGCGAGATCTCGACGGGCCTGCAGAAAAAAGAGCAGCAGATCCTGGAGGTGTAGGGGCCCGGGCATGAATGCCCGGGCTACAAGCGCAGCGCCGGGTGAACCCGGCTTCAAACGGCGCATGCTTGAAGTCCCCTTCAGGGGGCGCTGCCCTTGTAGCCCGGCGATTCATCGCCGGGCGGCCGGGCTTCGAGCGAGAGACACAGGTCCCCCATGTTCCTCTATGGCTACCACCCCGTCCGCGAAGCCCTGCGCCACCGCCCTCAGGAGGTGGCTCGGGTCCTCGTCTCCGTGGCGCGGACGGGCAAGCGGCGCGACGAGATCGAGGCGGCGTGCGCGCGGCACCGGGTGTCCTTCGAAGTGGTGCCGGAGCGGACGCTCTCGGAGATCGCGGGCCCCGCGCACAACGGGATGGCTGCCGAGGTCAAGGCGGCGGCTCCGGCGCCCAAAACGAAGCGTGGGGGCGATCCCGAGCTTGTCGTGCTTCTGGAGGACGTCCAGGACCCGCGCAACCTGGGCGCTCTCCTGCGCGTCTGCGAGGGGGCGGGGGCCGGCAAGGTCCTGATCCGCGACCGCGGCTCGGCTCCCCTCTCGCCAACCGTCGCCAAGACGTCCGCCGGGGCGAGCGAGTGGCTGGACGTCGAGCGCATCACCAACTCCGCCGCGGAGATCGAGCGCCTGAAGGCGGAGGGCTACTGGGTCTACGGCACGGACGCGGGCGGCGAGCCCCCCTGGGAGATCGATCTGACGGGCCGGGTCGTCATCTGCCTCGGCGGCGAGGAGAGCGGCCTGCGCGCCCGGACCCGCCAGCTCTGCGACCGCATGATCGGCCTTCCCATGCGGGGGCGGGTCGGGTCGCTCAACATCGCCACGGCGGCCGCGGCGGTGCTCTACGAGGCGGTGCGGCAGCGGAGCCTGCCCCCCTCTTCCCCCAGGAAAAAGGGGAAAGAGGGGGATTCCTCAATCACGGCTCTCTAGCACGTCCAGGTGCAGGCACAACGGGTCAGGAGCGTGCAGGGCTGGGTCATCAGGTGGGTGTCCATGCAGCCGTCCGTGCCACACTCGCAGCCGGTCGGGGCGATGCACACGCAGGAGGTGTCCGACGCGCCGCCGGCGACCCTCCTGGAGTTGTTGGCCTCGAGGGTCCGCAGGGTCTCACGATTGAGCTGAAGCCGCTTCAGATTCTTCTTCTTCATGCAATTCTCCTTTTTTCTGCCGAACTTGGATGATTATGCCACGGTTGGTTTCGAGAAGTAAACTTCTGGGTGAAAAGGGGAGGAAGGCGGCACGGACCTTGCGAGTCGCTGTTCCCGATGGCCGCTTCACCCCTTCGTCAGCAGAGAGAAATGCACGAGGCCGCCCGGGCCACGGTCGAATCCGCTGAGAAGAACATCGAGACGATCGTCCGGCTCGAGCAGGAGGCGATGCTCCAGAGGAAGCTCGGGGAACGGGTGAGCGACTCCCTCACCCGGGTGATGGGGACCATGGCGTTCGCCGTCTTCCACTTCGTCCTCTTTGCGGCCTGGTTCACGGTGAACCTGGGGCTTACTCCGCTCGAGCCGTTCGATCCTTTCCCCTTCGGCATTCTCACGCTCATCGTCTCGGCGGAGGGGGTGCTCCTCGCGATCTTCGTCCTGATCAGCCAGAACCGGATGAGCCGGCAGGCGAACCAGCGGGCCCATCTCAATCTGCAGATCAGCCTGCTCGCCGAGCAGGAGACGACCCGGCTGCTCCGGAAGGTGCAGAGCCTCGTGGACCGCCTGGGGATCGAGGAGCCCACGCGGGACCAGGACGTCCGGCGCCTGGCCGAGGACACGCACCTCGAGGTGCTGGCCGAAGAGCTGCGGAAAAAGCTGCCGGGGGAATAAAGATCCAGGATCTGGAGTTGGACGCTTGTCACGGACGGCAAGAGAGGCTATAGTCTCGCCCTCGCCGGACACTGGCCGGCATAGCTCAGGGGTAGAGCTACTGTCTTGTAAACAGTAGGTCCCCGGTTCGAATCCGGGTGCCGGCTCCAGGCCCCGCGGCAGCAAGAGCTCTTTGGAGGTGTGGCCGAGTGGACAATGGCAGCAGACTGTAAATCTGCCGGGCTTCGCCCTACCGAGGTTCGAATCCTCGCGCCTCCACCATTTACCGTTTCCGGGCTCGCGGGAGTAACTCAGGGGTAGAGTCACAGCCTTCCAAGCTGTTGGTCGCGGGTTCGAATCCCGTCTCCCGCTCCATCGTCCTCTCTTTCCAGGAAAACTCGATTCGGGGGCTAGACATCGGCGCAGGCGTCTGGCACAATACCCGTCCCTCTCCCCGGGGCGTCCCAACCCGGGGGCGTCCTCGCCGGGCTCCTGCAAAGGTTGTATCCCGCGAGTTGGGGCTTTACACGGTTTTGGGGAGAATGTAGGATCGAGCGGTTTGTCCGCTGATATCCCGGGGCAGCGGCCTTGGGTAATCTACGGCCGTCTCAAGCCCACGTGGCTCAGGGGTAGAGCACTTCCTTGGTAAGGAAGGGGTCACCGGTTCAAATCCGGTCGTGGGCTCCATGAATCAAAACGCACTGAGAACAACATCGTCTTAGGGAGGCATCTGAAAGCGCCATGGCCAAGGAGAAGTTCGAGCGTTCGAAGCCGCACGTCAACGTCGGGACGATCGGTCACGTCGACCACGGCAAGACCACGCTGACGGCGGCGATCACGAGAGTTCTGGCTTCGAAGGGACTTGCGAACTTCGTGGCCTTCGACCAGATCGACAAGGCGCCGGAAGAGCGCGAGCGCGGCATCACGATCGCGACGGCGCACGTGGAGTACCAGAGCGACAAGCGTCACTACGCGCACGTGGACTGCCCGGGTCACGCCGACTACGTGAAGAACATGATCACGGGCGCGGCGCAGATGGACGGCGCGATCCTGGTGGTGTCGGCGGCGGACGGCCCGATGCCGCAGACGCG
>DATEIO010000669.1:0-2962 GCA_035278895.1 Thermoanaerobaculia bacterium
CCTCTCCGAGCACCAGGTGCGGCTCGTGACGCCGTTCATCGGCGGCGGCTTCGGTCCCAAGATCATGATGTTCTACCCCGAGGAGGTGCTGATCCCCTGGATCGCCCTCCGGCTCGAGCAGCCGGTCAAGTGGATCGAGGACCGGGCCGAAAACTTCCTCGCCACCACCCAGGAGCGCGGGCAGATCCACGAGGCGGAGATCGCCTTGACGCGCGACGGCCGCATCCTGGGCGTCAAGGACTCGTTCCTCCACGACACCGGCGCCTACGATCCCTATGGGTTGACCGTGCCGCTCAACAGCCAGTGCACGCTCATGGGCCCCTACCGCGTGCCCGCCTACCAGAGCGAGTTCCGGGCGGTGTTCACCAACAAGACGATCGTCACCCCCTACCGCGGCGCGGGCCGGCAGCACGGCGTCTTCGTGATCGAACGGCTGATCGATCTGGCCGCCCAGGAGCTGGGGATCGACAAGATCGAGCTGCGCCGGAAAAATTTCCTGAAGCCCGACGAGTTCCCGCACGATCACGTGATCATCTATCAGGATTTCGCGCCTCTCTACTACGACAGCGGCAACTACGAGCCGGTGCTCGACAAGACGCTCCGGATGATCGGCTACGAGCAGTTCGTCAGGGAAGAGCAGCCGCGCCTGCGCGCCGAAGGGCGGCACGTGGGGATCGGCATCGTTTCCTACGTCGAGGGGACCGGCATCGGGCCTTTCGAAGGGGCGCGAGTGCAGGTGCAGACGGGCGGCAAGGTGACGGTTGTCACCGGCATCGGCACGCAGGGCCAGGGGCACTTCACGGTCCTCGCCCAGATCGCGGCGCAGCAACTCGGAGTCGACATCCGGGACGTCGACGTGGTCACGGGTGACAGCGACCAGTTCCACTGGGGGACCGGCACCTTCGCCAGCCGCGGCGCCGTGGTCGCCGGCAACGCCACGAATGAAGCGGCCAAGCGCGTGCGCGAAAAGGCCGTCCGGCTGGCCGCCGAGAGGTTCGAGGTCTCGGAAGACGAGATCGAGCTCGCGGGGGGCCAGGCGCGGATCGCCGGCTCTCCGGAGCAGACGATCTCTCTGGGCGAGCTCGCGAAGCTCGCCAACCCCATGCGCGGTGCCGTCAAGCCGGGCTCCGAGCCCGGGCTCGAAGCCACCGCCTACTTCGGCCCCTACCGCGGCGCCACCGCGAGCGGCTGCCACGCGATGATCGTGGAGCTGGATCCGGAAACGATGCAGATCGACGTCAAGAAGTACGTCGTCGTCCACGACTGCGGCCGGGTGTTGAACCCGCTGATCGTGGACGGCCAGGTCCACGGCGGCGTGGCCCAGGGGATCGGCAACGCCTATTACGAGCAGCTCGTCTACGACGACAACGGCCAACTCCTCTCCGCCTCCTTCATGGACTTTCTCCTCCCCACCTCGCTCGACGTACCGCGGGTGGACGTCGGGCACGAGGAGACCGTCTCGCCGCTCAACGAGCTGGGCACGAAAGGAGCGGGCGAAGCCGGCGCCATTCCCGTCGGCGCCCTCTTCGCCCAGGCCGTGGAGAATGCGTTGGCGATCCCGGGCTTTGAAATCCTGGAGATCCCGTTGAAGCCCAGCCGGCTGTGGGAGCTGGCGGAAGAGGCGAAGGCGCGATAAGACCAGGAGCGGAATCTCGCGTCCTTGTTATTCCTGGAGGAGCCTTCCCTCTTTCCCGAGTGCCATCCTTCGGGTACAATCAAGCCCTGCTTTCTGGAAGGGAGGCTGGGCTTGGACCGAAAGACTTCACGATCAATGACATCCGGCCGCAAGGCCGCTCCCTTGAACCCGCGCAGGCGGGGGAGTACATTGCGGGGTGTGAGCGCCCGAGCCCTCAAAGTCTTCCTGAGCTACGCCCAGAGCGACGGGAGCTGGGCCCGCGAGCTTTCCGGGCACCTGGAAGCCGCGGGATTCCGGGTTCTCGATCCTGTCGGCCAGCTGCTCCCGGGAGACAACTGGTCTCTCGAGATCGGGAAGGCGCTCGACTCTTCCCAAGCCATGGTCGTTCTCATCTCTCCAGCCGCGGTGCGCTCGCCCTGGGTGCAACGAGAGATCCAGTTTGCCCTGGGGTCCGAGAAATATCAGGACCGCTTGATTCCCGTCGAGGTCGAACCGACGAACGATTTTCCCTGGGTTCTGCGCCATCTTCCATGGATCAAGGGAAACCCTTCGCAGGCAGGTCAGCAGGTCGCTGAGATCCTTGAAGCTGCGGGGGAACCGGACGTCCATGCCGGCGCCCACTGAGGTTTTTCTTTCCCACTCCTCAGAAGACCGCCTGTTTGCCTCGACCCTGGGAGATCTCCTGGAGGGGCATGGGATTCCCTATTGGTACAGCCAGCGGGACATTCTCGGCGCCCAGCAATGGCACGATGAAATCGGAAAAGCGCTCGCCCGGTGCGACTGGTTCCTGCTCGTTCTTTCTCCCGCGGCGGTTGCCTCCAAATGGGTCAAGCATGAGCTGCTCTATGCTTTGCAGGAGAAACCCTACGAGGATCACATCGTGATCGTCGAACATCAACCTGCGGACTACAAGAAGCTCTCCTGGACGCTACGCAACTTCCAATGGGTGGACTTTCGGCAGGATTTTGCGGACGGCTGCCGCGAGCTGCTGCGAATCTGGGGACGCGGATATCGCTCCTGAGTCAGGAAACCCCGTCCAAGTCCACCACCGGTGTGCCGCGCATCAACAACACATAAAGCACGAACGCCACGGCGAACCCCACGAACCACGCGTAGTCATAGAGGATGCGCAGGCTGGGGAGAACGAGGCCGATCAGGGCGACGGCCACGCCTGCGGCGAGCGAGATCAGCGCTTTCCAGTTCCACCGGCCGTAGAGGCCATCCATCGTATAGAGGTCCGTGAGCGAGAGGCGCGTCTTGCGGACGACCCAGTAATCCGCGATGAAGATCCCCGCGATGGGCCCCAGAAAGCTCGAGTAGCCCACC
>DATEIO010000670.1:0-2096 GCA_035278895.1 Thermoanaerobaculia bacterium
GCGGAAGCTCGGGGTCGCGGGGCGCGGCCGGTCCGCGGGCAGCTCCAGTGGGGGGAGGCCGGCCAGGCGCTCGCGCCAGAAGGCGAGGCCGGCCGCGAAGGCCTCGCCGCGCTGCCGTTCCCAGACCGCGTGGTCCGCGGGTTGGATCGGCAGCTCGGGCAGGACCGCCGGAGATCCGGAGGCGAATCCTGGGTAGAGCGCGGCCACCTCGCGCACGAGCACGCCGAGCGACCAGCCGTCCGTGACGATGTGGTGAAAGGTCAGGGCGAGCCGGTGCTCTTCGGGACCGAGCCGGACGAGCGCGGCGCGCAGGAGCGGTGCCCGGGCCAGGTCGAAGGGGCGGACCGCCTCGTCCCGGACGATCCGGGCCAGCTCCTCGGCGCGGAGGTCCTCGGGCAGCGTTTCGAGATCGATCCGCGGCAGGGGCAGATCCACCCCGGCGAGCACGGTCTGGACGGGGCGGCCGTCCGCTTCGGAAAACGCGGTGCGCAGGGCCTCGTGGCGGGAGACCAGCGCGCCCAGGGTCCGCTCCAGGGCGAGGGCGTCGAGCGGCCCGCGGAGGCGGACGGACGCGGGCACGTGATAGGCCGCGCCCCCCGCGCCCAGGCGGTCCAGGAACCAGAGGCGCTCCTGGGCGAACGACAGCGGCAGGGCGCCGCCGCGGGGCGCGCGGGGGATGGCCTCGGCCGTCCCCTGGCGCTCGGCGAGCCGCGACATCAGGCGGCGGAGCTTGCCGGCGGACAGATCGGTGATGCGCCTGCTCTCGTCAGCCATGCAGCACCTCCGCGTCGATTTCGTCCAGCAGGTCGTCGCCGGCCAGCACGCTCATCTCGGCGGCGAGAATCTCGGCCATGCCGGCCAGGGTCGGGGCCAGGAACAGCTGGCGCACCGGCAGGCGCACGCCGAAGAGCTCGCGCACCCGCGAAACGAGCCGCACCCCGGCGAGCGAGCTTCCACCGAGGGCGAAGAAGTCGTCGAGCACACTCACCCGCTCCACCCCCAGGATCTCGGCCCACAGCGGCTCCAGGATCTCCTCGATCGCGTTGCGCGGCGCCACGTATTCCCCGCCGCCGTCTTTGGCCGCGCCCGGCGCGAGGCGTTCCAGCGCGCGCCGGTCCACTTTGCCGTTGGGGGTGAGCGGCAGCTCCGGGAGGGCGAGGAAGGCCGCGGGCACCATGAAGCCGGGGAGCCGCTCGGCCAGGTGGCGGCGCAGCTCTCCGGGCGGCGCGGACTCGGGCGCTACGCAGGCCACCAGGCGCTTGCCGTCGCCGTCTTCCAGGGCGAGCACCGCGGCCTCGCGGACCCCGGGGTGGGCGAGGAGGGCGGCCTCGATCTCCCCCAGCTCGATGCGGAAGCCCCGCACCTTCACCTGGTGGTCGAGCCGGCCGAGATAGTCGAGCGTGCCGTCCGCCCGCTGCCGGGTGAGGTCGCCGGTGCGGTAGAGCCGGCCCCCGGGCGAGGGCCCGAACGGGTCGGGGCGGAAGCGGTCCGCGGTCAGGTCCGGCCGGCCGAGATAGCCGCGGGCGAGGCCGGCGCCGCCGATCCACAGCTCGCCGGGCGCTCCCGAAGACACCGGGCGGAACCCGGCGTCCAGCACATAGGCCCGGGTGTTGGGGAGCGGCCGGCCGATCGCGGGCTCGCGGCCGTCCTCCCGCTCCACCAGGGCGCCGGTCGAGTAGGTCGTGTCCTCCGAAGGACCGTAGAGGTCGTGGACCTCCTCGATCCCCGGGAAGGCGTAGAGCCGCGCGGCGAGATCGCGGCGCAGCGGCTCGCCCGCGAGGTTCACCACGCGCACCGAGTCCGGGATCGCGCCGGCCCGCGCCAGCTCGGAGATCGCCGATGGCACCGTGTTGACCAGGGTGACGGACGAGGCGGCTGGGAGATCGGGAAGCGCCAGGGCGTCATCGGCCAGGATGACGGCCCCTCCGGCGGCGAGCGGCACGAAGATCTCGAAGACCGACAGGTCGAAGCAGAGCGACGTCGCCGCGAGCACGCCCGCGAGCACGTCCGGCGGATAGGCCGCGAGGGCCCAGGCGATCCGGTTCACGGCGCTCCCGTGGCGCACGATCACGCCCTTGGGCGCCCCGGTCGAGCCG
>DATEIO010000671.1:0-10952 GCA_035278895.1 Thermoanaerobaculia bacterium
TTCCTCCACGAGCTGCGCGAGAGCGGCTGGTACGACAAGGTGAGCCAGGCCTTCGCCGTCCTCCTGCCGGTCAAGAGCGTGGGCGTAATGGGGGATTACCGCACCTACGAGAGCGTCATCGCCATCCGCGCCGTCGACACCCACGACTTCATGACCGCCGACTGGAGCCCGCTCCCGTACGAGCTCCTCGGCCGGGTGGCCAACCGGATCGTCAACGAAGTCAAAGGCGTCAACCGCGTGGTCTACGACGTGACGAGCAAGCCGCCCGCGACGATCGAGTGGGAGTAGGATTGGAGGAATCCATGAGCACCGCGGCCCGGATCGAGATTCCCGAAGCTGAGATCGAACGATTCTGCCAGCGTTGGCGGATCACCGAGCTCTCGCTCTTCGGCTCGGTCCTGCGAGAGGATTTCCGTCCGGACAGCGATATCGACGTCCTGGTGACGTTCGCTCCCGACGCGCGGTGGAGCCTGTTCGACCTCGTCCACATGGAAGAGGACCTCGAAGAGATCCTCGGACGCGAAGTCGATCTCGTGGAGCGCAAGGCGGTCGAGCGGAGCGAAAACTACATCCGTCGCAAGCGGATCCTGAGCAGCCTGAAGCCTGTCTATGTGGCGTGATGACGCTTATTTCCTGGACATCCTGATCGCCGCACGGAAGGTCCTGCAGTACACCGAAGGGATCTCCTGGGAGGGTTTCAAGGAGGACATTCTGCTGCAGGATGCCGTGATGAGAAATCTCCAGATCGTCGGTGAGGCGGCTCGCAAAGTCTCGGACGAATCCAGGGCAGCTCACTCCGGCATCCCCTGGGCCGAGATCATCGGCATGCGCAACCGCCTGGTCCACGAGTATTTCCGGATCGATGTCGAAAAGGTCTGGGAGACCGCCAGGGACGACATTCCTACGCTCGTTCGTCTGATCGAGCCCCTGGTCCCGCCGGAAGACCAGGTCTGATCGATGCTCTTCCGCCGCAAACCCTCAAACGCCACCTACGAGCTCGTCACCCGCGAGGGCTGCCATCTCTGCGACGAGATGGCGGTCCTCCTGGACGACGTCCTCCCCTCCTACGGTCTGACCTGGGCGCCGCGCGACGTGGATGCGGATCCGGAGCTGCGGTCGCGGTTCACGGACGTGGTGCCCGTGCTGCTGCGGGACGGCGCACCGGTCGCGAAGATCCGGCTCGACCGAAGGGCGTTGATCCGTATCGTCGAAGGACGGCGCTGAACGGCCTCAGATCCGGGCCGCCTTGTAGCACACGGCCACGAAATCCTCGGGCGTGCGCCACCGCCAGCCGTCGCCGTCCGCCACCATCCCCTCGACCCTGCGGGCCCGATCGTCGGCCGAGGGGAGGATGAAGAACGAGGGGTAGCCTTCGACCTTGTAGCGCTCCGCGAGCTCCTGCTCCGCAAAACCCTTTTCGGGGTTGATCTTCACCTTGACGAGGTACCGGAACGGCTCCTGGACGCCAGGCGTGCTCAACAGCTCCTCGTCGAGCTGCTTACAGTAGCCGCACCAGTCCGTGTAGAAGTAAACGGCGACCGGCGTTCCGTCCTCCTTCGCCTCCCGCATCGCCTTCTGGTATCCCGTGGCCCCCTCGTACCAGACGGTGGGGAAGCGGGCGGGCCGGCGCTCTCTCGGGAGCGGCAGCTCCGGGGAGGCCGGATCTTCGGCGGCCGCCGCTTCATCCACCGCCAACGGAGCCTCGGGGGCCGGCTCTTCGACGCGCGCCGGCGCAGCCTCGCTCGCTGCGGGCGGCGCCGGGGAAGGGGAGCGGGGAATGAAGAGGAGCGCCGCGGCGATCGCCAGGGCAGCCAGGAGGAGACCTCCGACCAGCGAGCTCCGGGGCTGGGACGCGACGAAAGCGGCTCCCGCGGGCCGGACCGACGGCTCGCGGCCGGCCTTGGCGAACACCACGCCGCAATTGATGCAATCGGCCGCCTGGGCCTGTTCGAGACCGCAACGGGGACAGACGATCAGGTCCGTCATCTCGGATTCCTCCCAAAGAGAAATGGTGCGGCGCGTCGAATCCTTTCAGACCCCCAGCCTTTTCCGGATCTCCTCCACGATCTCTCCCGGTGCCCCCGAGGCGTCGACCGCCACGGCCTCCCCCGGCTCCTCCAGGGTGGCGAGCTGGCTTTCGAGGAGGCCTCTCTTCATGTAATGACCGGTCCTGTGCTCCAAACGTTCCGCAATCACCCGGGGATCGGCCCGGAGGTGGACGAAGACGACCTCGGGATGGTCTCCCCGGAGCGTCTCGCGGTAGGCGCTCTTCAAGGCCGAGCAGGCGAGGATGGCGTTCTCGCCCCGGCGGACGCAGCCATCGATCACCTCCCGCAGCGCCGCGAGCCAGGGGGCCCGGTCCTCGTCGGTCAGGGGGATTCCCCGGCTCATCTTGTCTACGTTCGCCGCGGGGTGGAAGTCGTCTCCCTCGTAGAAGGTCCAGCCCAGCTCCGCGGCCAGCCGCTTCCCGATCGTGGTCTTGCCCACGCCTGAGACGCCCATCACGACGGCGATCACGCGCGCTCCCGCAGCTGCCGGGCCTTGGAGTAGTACCAGTGGCCTACCTTCGAGACCTCCTCGAACCCGATCTGGCGGTAGATCACCTCGCCCTCGGTCGAGGCGTGGAGGATTCCGATCCGGTATCCGAGGTCTTGCGCATGGCGAAGGGCCGCCAGCGTGACCGCCTTGCCGATCCCTCTGCGCTGCGCCTCGGGGAGGGTCGCCACGTGATAGAGGCCTGCGACCCCCGCGCCCAGGAACACCGTGGCACAGCCCACGGGAATCCCGCCGAGGCTCGCCACGAAGTGCCAGGCTCTTCGCGGCTCCCTCGCCGTCATCAGGGAGACGCCCTCGATCAGCGTGCGGCGGCGCGCCGTGGAGGGCGGTCCGAAGAACGGATGCTGGTGCTCCCGGAAGATCGAGAAGTCTTCGAGAGGACGGATCCGGAGCCCCTCGGGCGCGCGGAAATCCGTCTTCATCGAATCGAGGTCGCAGACCATTCCCGGCAGGTAGCGCTGGCACCAGAGGCCGTGCTTGCGCAGGCGCCGCCCCAGATCCGAGGGGGCCGAGGCCGGGCCCGCCCACCAGACGGTCGGTGTGAGGTGGCGCCGGTGGTGGGCGAGGATCGTGGCGATTCGGGCGTCCGCGGTCTCGGGAGAGAACCGGGCGAGCGAGACCGCGCCGCCCCGCCCCGGCGTGGTCGAGAAGATCCACACCGCGTCGCCGTCGTCGTGAAGCTCCACCCCGGGCAGGGTGCCCTTGAGACGGGTCCACTCGCCGACGTTTTCCTCGACGGCGGCAACGAGGGCGGGGGTGGAGAAGTCGATGAGCGGCGCGGTCATCCGGTGGATGCTCACTCTAGCATCCGCCCGGACCGGCGCCGCGACCCTCTCAATCAGACGTCAGATCGAGCCGAAGAGAGCCTCCCGCCGTGAGCTGGCCCGACATGCACCGGGCCAGAGGCGCCGTCCATCCGGACGCCTCCCAGGAAGCGAGCACGGCGCGGGCCGCGAGGCAGGCGCGGTACTCGCCGGGCGCGACGTCCCCCACGGCGACTTTCCCCGGAATCGACAGGTCCCGTCCGTGCCCGAGGGCCCACTGGTTGAGAAGGGGCGTCGGAAGAGGGAGCCCGTTCTGGAAGACCAGAAGAGTGATCTCTTCTTTCTCGACGTCCTTCGACTTTTCGGGAACGCGGATCTCGAGCTCTCCCCCTTCCCGGTCGACCGCCAGCGCTTGCGGGGCATCGCCCACCGGCACCGTGAACGCCTTCAGGGCGTGTCCGGGCGGGCTCACGATCACGGCCGCACTCTCGGTCCCGGCCGGCACCAGGGCCGTGAAGCTCCCATCGAGGTCCGTGCGGGCCGTGGCCGCTCCCAGGGAAGAGGGGCGCAGAGGAATTACGAGGAGGGACGCGCCGGGAAGCGGGCCCAGAGGGGACTGGACCGTGCCCGAAAACCGCCGGTTCTTCCGCATTCGAAGCTCGATGGGGCCGACCTCTTCTCCGTCGCGAAGAAAAAGGGAGATCCGGTCGCTCGTCCATTCGCCCGCTCCGGAGGAAAACGTTGCGAGCGCCTGGGCCATCCCTTCGGACAAGCCGCGCACGTCGAAGCTTCCCGCCTCGTCGGCGCCGGCGATCACGTCCGCATCGGGCGTGCTGACCACGAGCCGGGCCGAGGGCATGGGCCGGCCGGTCTCGTCGAGGACCTTTCCGAACACGCGGGTCGCCGGAAGCTCGATCTCGACCTCGGCCAGGCCATCCCTGCCGGCCTCCACTTTGACTCGGGTCCGGGTCTCGAGCTTTCGCTCGGGCGAGGCCACGTCCACCCGCCACCAGCCGTCCCGCGGCAGGACCCCGTGAAAGGCGCCTTCGAAATCCGACTCCATCTTGACTCCCGGGCTCCCGTGCCGGCCGCCAAACCACAGCGTGGCTGCCACGGGCTCCTTGCCGAGGGTCACCGTGCCGCGGACCGTAAGGATCTCCAGCTCGATCGTCTGCCGGGCGTCCTCGGGACCGGCGATCTGGAAGGATTTCGAGGCGAGATCGTTGTCCAACGCGTCGGAGACGAAAACCATGAACCGTCCCGGCGCCTGGCCCGGCGCCGTGGCGAGCCCCTGATCATCGACAGGTCCGCTGAACACCTCCTCGAGGAAGCTCGCGTTCGCGTCGGACGCGCGGGTAATTCGTACCTTCCAGGGCCGGCCCAGCCAGTCGAGGGGTGGTGAGAGAGCCAACTCCAGCCGGATCGGGCGTTTCAAGGTGACCGGCTGGCGCAGGAACGTTTCCGAGCGGGGCCAGACCTCGATGGGCTGGACCGTGGCGGGAGCGAAGCCCTCCTGGCCGATCTCCAGCGAGTAGCTGCCGGGAGCGACGCCCACGAGCTGGAAAAATCCGTCCTTTCGAACAGCCACCTCGTTGGCGGTGCTCCGGATCTTCTGGGTGACCCCCGCACCGCCCCCGGGGCTCACGAGAGGTGTGAGCCGGGCTTTGCACCCTTCTTCGATGTTTCCCCCTTCGACCTCCACCCAGCCGGCCACGGAGGCGCCCCGCTCGAGCTTGACGGAGCCGAGATCGGCCGTCTTTCCGGGCAGCACCTTGGCTCCCCAGCGGTATTGCGGAATGAAGCCTTCCGCCGAAAGCACCAGATCGAACGTCGTGGCCGGCAGAGGAGGGCACTGCCACTTCCCCTGGGCGTCGACCGGGCAGTCTAGAACGCCCTTGGGGACGTCCTTGGAGGCGGGCGGGCGCGGAGGCAGAGTGGAGACCGCGAGCTTTTTAGGACGGGTCTCTTTCTTGTCAGCCAGCGTGATCGAGCCGGTGATCCGGCCCAACGGCCAGAGAGCGAGGCGGCTGACAGCCGTCGCGCCCGGGGAGCCCACTGCGACCGGTGTCCGCGGGCTCCAGATCTCCGGAAAAGCGGCGGAAGCTTCCCACTGGGAAGAGCACGGGAGCTCCGCCGTGACCGGAGTGCCCGCGCGAGCGTTGAGGGTCAAAGGCTCGGCGTCCTTCTTCTCCATGGAGAGCAGGACGATCTCTCCTTGCAGCTCTTTGGGAACCGGCCCCTTCGGATCGAGCTCGAACCGGACGGTGGAAACGCAGCCTTGCTCGCTGGAGACAGCCCATCCCGACACCGCCAACTGACCGAGGAGACTTAGAAGGAAAATCGTGACGGCAAGAAGGCGTTTGTGAGACTTCATCAAGGAACCCCGTTGAAGCTAGACCGCGGGCCTGCCACTTCCGCCGCAACTGAAACACTCGGCGGGGCAGAACTGACCCCCACCCACGTTGCAGCTACCGCTACCTCCTCCTGACCATCCTCCTCCGCCATCGGTCACGACCACGTTGTAGCAGGGGCCACCTTCCAAATAGCACGCAGTTCCGCCGCCGAGGTCGTTTCTCTCATGGCAAGTCGTACCGTCTCCATGCTCCCCATGTCCCACTCCCCAGCACATCTGGTCGATCCCGACTAGGCGCACGGATTTGCAGATCTGACAGCCGTAGTAGGTTGCAGCCGATACGCCTCCAGGCGCCACCAGGAACGCCAGAAGCAAGAAAGCTCCGACCAGGACCCCACGGTACTTGTGCATCATCGACCTCCTTTGATTGCGGAAGCTAGCATGCTACAGAAAGAGCCGTCAATCGCAGCTGCCTATCGCCTTCCGGGCCGGCAAGATCTTTCACGACGGCCGCCTCTGGCTGGACTAGTAACGGGGCCGTGAATTGCACTTCCCGTATTTTTGTTATCTTTGGTGAAGGAGGTCCGAGCCCCATCGTCGTCGGGTAGTTCCGTTGTCCACCGGCCGTATTCTTTTCCTCGATCCTGATCCGGACGCGCACGCCCGCGTTGCCGCCGCCCTCGGCCCGTTGTACGAGGTGGAGGCGGGGGACCTGTCCGTGGCAAGGAAACGCCCGCCGGACGTGATCCTGCTCCGGATGGGGGCCGAGGGCCTGGCCCCTCTGGCGGAGCTGGCCGCCGATCCGGACACGACCGGCATCCCCGTGCTCCTGCTCGCCGCGCCGGAGCAGGAGGCCCTGTGCCTCGAAGGGCTGGAGATGGCGGCGGCCGACTATCTCCTCGATCCGGTGCCGCCCGAGGTCCTGGCCGCCCGGGTCCGCGCCCGCCTGCGCTCGGCCCGCGCCCGCCAGGAGGGCCGGGAGGCCTGGGAGGCGGTCCGCCAGAGCGAAGAGCGCTTCCGGCTGGCGACCGAAGCCTTCAACGGCCTAGTGTTCGAGTGGGACGTCCGGACCGACCGCGTCCAGCGCTCCAATGGCCTCTTGAGCCTCCTCGGTTACTGGCCTGACGAGATCGAGGGGCAGCTCGACTGGTGGAAGCGGCAGATCCATCCGGACGACTACGCCCGTGTCCGCGACCACATCATGCCCATCGTCGAATCCGGCGTCTCCTCGTTCGGAGTCGAGTACCGCATCCGCCATCGGGATGGCCGCTTCATCCACGTGTGGGACAAGGGGATCGCCGTCCGCGACGAGCAGGGCCGGGTGGTCCGCTACGTCGGCAGCACGATCGACATCACGGACCGGAAGCGCGCCGAAGAGGAGCTGCGGCAGGCCCACCGCGAGGCCCATGCCGCCAACGAGGCCAAGGACCGCTTCCTCGCGACCCTCTCCCACGAGCTGCGTACGCCCTTGACTCCGGTCCTCGCCATGGTCGCGAGCCTCGAAGAAGATCCCCGGGTTCCGGGAGAGATCCGCTCGTCCCTCGCCATGGTCCGCCGGAACGTCGAGCTCGAAGCGCGGCTGATCGACGATCTGCTGGATCTGACCCGCATCGCCCGCGGCAAGCTCGGCCTGAACCGCCGCGCGACCGACGCCCGCCAGGTCATCGAGCACGCCGTGGAGACGGCCCGCCGGGACATCGAGGCCAAGGGGCTGCGGCTCGTGACGGACCTCGCCTCCGGCGACCGGAGCGTCTGGGCCGACGCGCCGCGCCTCACCCAGGTGCTCTGGAATCTGCTCTCCAACGCCGTCAAGTTCACCCCGCCCGGCGGCGAGATCGCCGTGCGCTCGAGGGTGGAGGGGGGCGGGGCCGGAGAGGAGCTCGTCATCGAGGTGACGGACACGGGGATCGGCATCGAGCCCGACGTGCTCCCCCGCATCTTCGACGCCTTCGAGCAGGCCGACCGCCGGATCACGCGCCACTTCGGCGGGCTGGGGCTCGGCCTCGCCCTCTCCCGCGCCCTGGTCGAGCTGCACGGCGGCCGGCTCACCGCCGCGAGCGACGGCCGGGGGACGGGGGCCACGTTCGAGGTGCGTCTCCCCCTGGGAGGCGTGCAGATCGACCTGGACGACAGTGGGAGCCTCTTCGCCCGCGTCCCGCCGAGCCCGCCCGTCGCCCCGGAGGCCCGCCCGCTGCGGCTCCTCTTCGTCGAAGACCACCCCGACACCGCCGAGACCGTGTCCGAGCTGCTGCGCATGATGGGGCACGACGTGTCCGTGGCCGGCACCGTGGCCCAGGCACTCGACGTGGCGCGGGGCGGGGCCGCCGACGGAGGCTTCGACCTCGTAGTGAGCGACCTCGGGCTCCCCGACGGCTCGGGCCAGGACCTGATGCGCGAGCTGGTGCGCCTCTACGGAGTGCCGGGGATCGCCGTCTCGGGCTACGGCATGGAAGAAGACGTCCGGAAGAGCCGGGAGGCCGGCTTCTCCCTCCATCTCACCAAGCCTGTCACCCCCCAGATGCTGCGCGACGCCATCCAGCAGGTCGCCGGCCGCCCCGCCCGGGGCTGACCCCGGGTCCTCAACCCTGTACACTGAGCTTCTGCGGAGCCGGCCGGACCGGCACGAAGAGCATGGCTTCGAGAGGACCCATAGAGATCGAGATCAGCGACGACGTTCAGGCTCTCCGCGAAGAGAACCGCCGGTTGCGGGCCGTCGCGGAAGAGCTGCAGCGCGCCGAAGGGGAGCTCCAGGCCGCCAAGGAGGAGGCCGAGGCCATCGCCCGCGAAAACGCCCGCCTTTACCGCGAGGCCTGGGCCGCCAACGAAGCCAAGGACCAGTTCCTGGCGACCCTGTCCCACGAGCTGCGCACCCCGCTCACCCCGGTCCTGGCGCTCGTCGCGAGCCTCGCGGAAGACCCGCGCCTGCATCTGGAGCTCGCTGCGAGCCTCGCCGTCATCCGCCGCAACGTCGAGCTCGAATCCCGCCTGATCGACGACCTGCTCGACCTGACCCGCATCTCCCGCGGCAAGCTCGAGCTGCAATGCCGGTCGACCGACGTCCACCAGGTCGTCGAGCACGCGCTCGAGACCTCGGCGCAGGGGATCGAAGCCAAGAGGCTGCGCCTGGGGATCGATCTCAAGGCGCGCGACCACCACGTCTGGGGAGACGCTCCGCGCCTCACCCAGGTGTTCTGGAACCTCCTCACGAACGCCATCAAGTTCACCCCGGAAGGCGGGGGGATCACGGTGCGCTCGGAGCTCGTGCCCGGCGAGGGGGGGAGGCGGGACCTCGTGGTCCGGGTGACGGATACCGGCATCGGCATCGAGCCGGACGTTCTGCCCCGCATCTTCGGCGCCTTCGAGCAGGCCGACCGCCGCATCACCCGCCAGTTTGGAGGCCTGGGGCTGGGGCTCGCCGTTTCGCGCGCGTTGGTCGAGCTGCACAGCGGCCGGCTGACCGCCGCGAGCGAAGGCCGGGACCAGGGCTCCACCTTCGAGGTTCGCCTGCCGGTCGACACCCCCGAGATGGACCTGGACGAGACCGCGGTCATGCGGGCCCGTCCCCGGCTGGAAGAGAATTCCGGAGCCGTCCGCCCGCTCTCCATCCTCCTCGTCGAAGACCACCCCGACACCGCGGAAGCCATGGCCGAGGTGCTCCGCCTCCTGGGCCACAAGGTGACCGTGGCAGGCTCCGTGGCCGAGGCCCTGGACGCCGCCCAGGCCGCGGCCGCCGCGTCGGGGATCGAGCTCGTAGTGAGCGACCTGGGCCTCCCCGACGGCTCGGGGCAGGATCTGATGCGAGAGCTCGTCAAGCGGCACGCCCTGCCCGGCATCGCCCTCTCCGGCTACGGCATGGAAGAAGACGTCCGCAAAAGCCTGGAAGCCGGCTTCACGGTCCACCTGACCAAGCCCGTCACCCCCCAGATGCTGCGCGACGCGATCCGGCAGGTGGTGCGGTAGATTCTCCGACCATGACCCGATCCCTCGCCTTTCTTCTCCTCCTGCTCCTCTCGCTCCCTCTCGCCGCCCGCGACGCCACGCTCCACCTCCCACTGGGCGATCCCGCCCGCAAGGACCGCCAGGCGCCGCTGGTGCTCGACGCGGTCACGGACACCCGGACCGGCGCTCTGATCACCCCTGCGGAGCTGGCGGCGCGGCTGGGAGACGTACGCCTCCTTCTCGTGGGGGAGAGCCACACGGACATGGACTTCCACCGCGTCCAGCTCCGCGTTCTGGAAGAGCTCGTCCGCTCCGGACGCAAGGTCCTCCTGGGGCTCGAAATGTATCCCTACACCGAGCAGCGGTTCCTCGATGACTGGGTGGACGGCAAGCTCGGCGAGGAGCAGTTTCTCGAAACGTCGCGCTGGTACGACGCCTGGGGCTACAACTGGAATTACTACCGGGACCTCTTCCTTTTCGCGCGCGACAGGAAGATCCGGATGTTTGCCGCGAATGCTCCGCGGGCCGTGGTCGAAAAGGTCCGGAAAAAAGGTTTCGAAAGCCTGACACCTGAAGAGGCCGCGCACATCCCGCGGGAAATCGACACCCGGAGCGCCGAGCACCGCACCCTGTTCAAGGCCCATTTCGATTCGGACGACCCGCTCCATTCCGGCATGACCGAAGAGCAGTGGGACGGCATGATCGCCGCGCAGGCGACGTGGGACGCGACCATGGCCCACAACGCCGTCCGGGCGCTCGAAAGGGAGCCGGGCGCGATGATGGTCGTCCTCGTGGGAGCCGGCCACGTCGCCTACGGTCTCGGGATCGAGCGCCAGGCCGCCCGCGGATTCAAAGGCCGGATCGCCTCGGTCATCCCGGTGAACGTCGAGGACTCCGAAGGCGACCGCGTCGACACCGTCCAGGCCTCCTACGCCGATTTCCTCTGGGGCCTCCCGCCGGCCACCGACCCGCTCTACCCGAGCCTCGGCCTCTCGACCAGCCCCGCCTCCGACGAGAAGGCCCTGAAAGTCATCTTCGTCTCGGAGAAAACCCCTGCCGCCACCGCGGGCTTCGAGGTCGGAGACGTCCTCCTCGCCCTGGACGGCACCCCCGTGCCCGACAAGGAGACACTCAACCGCCTCATGTCCGCCAAGCGCTGGGGAGACACCGCCGTGCTCCGCGTCCGGCGGGGGAGCGGAACGGTGGAGATTCCCGTTCTGCTGCGGCGGCAGGCATCACGCTGATCTTCTGACGCGGCAAGCACCCTCTTCAGAGGGTGCAGGCACGTAGCCACGGGTTTCAACCCGTGGTGGGGCCGCCCCGGGTTGAAACCGGTTGAA
>DATEIO010000672.1:0-7150 GCA_035278895.1 Thermoanaerobaculia bacterium
CGTCTTCGACGATCTCCGTCGCGGGAGCCGGCTCGGCCGGGACCGGGGCCGGGCGCGCCGGAGGCCGCCGCGCGGACGGGGGCGGCGCCTGGGCGATCTCGTCCTCGCCTCCCAGACCGGCCAGGTCGAGGAGCCGGTCCTTGAACAGGAACAGGCCCGCCACGAGGAGCAGGCCGGCGGCCAGGAGGAAGAAGGGAAGAAGATTCCGGGGCTGCTTCGCCGCCGCGCTGCCGAACGTGGGAACCGCCATCGAAGGGGGCTCGGAAGCGCTCGCCGCGGGGGGCGGAGACTCCAGGAACGCCTGGAACTCCGGAAGGTCCGGGAACGGCTCGGGGGCCGGCGGATCGGCCGGCGGGAGCCACGCGGAAACGTTCGGCGAAGAGTCCACCCGGGGGTCCACCGGGGGAGCCGCGAGGTCCGGGAATGGGTCGTCCGGCAAGGGCTCGAAAACGGGCGCCGCCTCCTGCGGCTGCGGCACAGGGGGCGCAAACGGCAGGACGGGCGCAGGCGCGGCGGGCGCTGCGGGCGCCGGCCTGGCCGGAACCGGATCGGGAGGGACGAGCGAGACGTCGAACGGGGTCCCGCCCTCCAGGATGTGCTGGTCGACGATGCGGTAGATGAGCTCCTTGCTCCCCTCGGAAAGCTCGAGGAAGCGGAGCCCCATGCCGGCCGGCCGCGCGTGGCCCTCGTCCTCCGCGCGGGTCCAGACGATCTCGCCCTTGCCCTTGATCAGCTCGAACCCGTCGCCCAGGCGGAAGGCAAAATCGAGCGTCTGGCCGGGAGAGAGCGGGGTCTTTGTCCGGATGAACATTCCGCCCGGCGAGATGTTCGAGGAGTACTCGCTGATGAACCCGCTGAACCGGTCGAATTTGAACTGGACGCGGGTTTCCAGCGGAACGCGGCGCGAGTCCCGGGGGATGTTGGTGTAGTCGACCATGGCGCTGTTGCGTCCGCATGATACCGCATTGGTGCCCTGCGCAAGCGTTGTGATACAACTGTGGCGTCCTCGAGGCTCCCTTTGAACCCCCCAGTCCCCATCGGAGGAATCCCATGAGCACCGTCGTGCTGGAAGAGCGGGACCGCCTGAAGACCGCCGATTACATCGCTCTGGAAGACCGCTACGGAGCCCACAACTACCATCCGCTCGACGTGGTGGTCCAACGGGCCGAGGGGGTCTGGGTGTGGGACGTGGAGGGGAAGAAATATCTGGATTTCCTGGCCGCCTACTCGGCGGTCAACCAGGGGCACTGCCACCCCGCGATCCTCCAGGCGGTGATGGATCAGGTCCACGCGGTGACCTTGACCTCGCGGGCCTTCCGCAACGATCAGCTCGGCCTCTTCTACCAGCAGATCTGCAATCTCACGGGATTCGACAAGTTCCTCCCCATGAACACCGGCGCCGAGGCGGTGGAGACGGCCCTCAAAACTGCGCGCAAGTGGGGTTATACGGTCAAAGGAATCCCCGAGGGCAAGGCCGAGATCCTGGCCTTTTCGAACAATTTCCACGGCCGCACGATCACCATCGTCAGCTTCTCGACCGAGGAGGCCTACCGGTCCGGCTTCGGCCCATTCACCCCGGGCTTCCGCGTGCTCCCCTACGGCGACGCGGACGCGGTGGCGGCAGCCATGCACGAGAACGTGGCCGCGGTCCTGGTCGAGCCGATCCAGGGGGAGGCGGGGATCGTGGTGCCTCCCGAGGGCTATCTGGCGCGCCTCTCCGAGATCACGAAGCAGCACAACGCCCTCCTGGTGGTGGACGAGATCCAGTCCGGCCTCGGCCGCACGGGCAAGCTCTTCGCCTACGAGCACGAGGGTGTGCGGCCCGACATCGTGATCGTGGGTAAGGCCCTCTCGGGCGGCTTCTATCCGGTTTCGGGCATCCTGGCCGACGATCCGGTGATGGGTGTCTTCAAGCCGGGCGAGCACGGCTCCACCTACGGAGGAAACCCGCTGGCCGCGGCCGTGGCCCGCGCCGCCTTGAAGGCGCTGGTGGAAGAGGGGATGATCGAAAACTCGGCCGAGCTTGGCCCCTATTTCATGGAGCGGCTCCGGGCGATCGCGTCGAAGCACGTCAAGGAGGTCCGGGGCAAAGGCCTGTGGATCGGCATCGAGCTCCACCGGGAAGCCGGCGGCGCCCGCCGCTTCTGCGAGGCGCTCCAGCGCGAAGGGCTCCTCTGCAAGGAGACCCACGACCACGTCCTCCGCATCGCGCCACCGCTCGTCATCAAGAAAGACGAAATCGACTGGGCGGTCGAACGAATCGAGAGGGTGCTGACCACGCTGGACTAGGTCAGTATGAACAGAAGGCGATTCATCCTCGGGAGAGGTCTCGCGCTCCTCGCGTTTCTTCTGCTCGGAACGGGCTGCGTGAAAGAAGAGCCGGCCGGCTTCCCGGCGGGCAAGGGGGGCGGCGGCACGTTCCGCGTGGTCCTCCCCGGGGAGCCCCGGACTTTCGATCCCAACTCCATGGGCGATGAAACAGCCCTCCTCCTCGCCTCGAACCTCTACGGCAAGCTGGTCGCTCTCGATACGGACTCGCGCTTCCTGCCCGATCTCGCCGGGAGCTGGGAGGTGTCGCAGGACGGCCTCGCCTACACTTTCAGGCTGCGGGAGAACGTCCTCTGGCACGACGGGCAGCCGTTCACGGCGGCTGACGTCCAATGGACCCTGGAGCATCTCAAAAAGCGCCCGTCGTTCGCGGCTGAAGCCCTGCGGCGGATTCAGGCGATCGAGACGCCCGACGATCACACGGTGGTGCTGCGGCTCGCGGAGCCGTGGGCCCCGCTGCTCACGACTCTCGCCTGGGAAGGGGTCTATATCCTTCCCCGCCATCTGGGTGCCTCTCCCAAACGGCCGGTGGGCACGGGCCCGTTCCGGTTCGGCTCCTGGGAAAAGGGAAAGAGCCTGACGCTCGAGGCGAACCGCGACTTCTTCAGGGCGGGCCCGTACCTCGACCGCATCGTCTACCGCTTCGCGGATTCGGACCGGGCTCTGGACCTCATCCTCTCCGGCCAGGCGGACTACATGGTGATCCGCCCCAGCCTGGACCGCCTGCCCGCGCTGGCGGTGGATCCCCGGGTGCGGGTGCTGACCTCCCCGACGGACAGCCGGTATTACCTGGCGTTCAACCTGAGACGCCCCCTTTTCCAGGACCGCCGCCTGCGCGAAGCGATCAACCGGGCCCTCGATCGCCCGGTCCTCCTGGAGCGCTCGCTCCACGGCTATGGAGCGCCGGGCTACGGCTTCTACACGCCCGCCGTAGCCTGGGCGTACAACGCGCGGGCTCTCGCTCCTGCGTTCGATCCCGGCCGGGCGCAGGCCCTGCTCGCGGCGGTCCTCGCGGGCCGGGGAGAGTCCTTCCAGCCGGTCCTCCTCTCCGCTGGCATCAACCCGTTCGGAGACATGGCCCGGGAGGTGGCCCGGCAGCTCGGGATCGTGGGGATCGACGTCCGCCTGGAGCTCGAGCCGCTCGAACGGTGGTACCCGAGAGCCATGGAGAGCCACGACTTCGACATCGCGCTCCTGGGAGGAAGCCAGGGCCCTGATCCCGAAAACCTGAACCTTCGCTTCGGATCGGGTGGCCTCGCCCAGATCATGGGGTACGAGAGCGCCGAGCTCGACGCCGCCGTCTCCGACGGGGGCCGGCACGCGGACCTCTCGCGCCGTGCCCAGGCCTATTTCCGGGCCCAGGAGATCCTGGCCCGCGACCTGCCCATCGCACCGCTCGCCGAATCGATCCGCGTCATGGTCTGCCGCCGGGGAGTGACCGGCCTCGACCAGGCGGAAGGCCGCGGTCTCGTCCCCCCTCACGACTACAGCCTCGTCCGCCTGGCCTCTCCGCCGGGAGGTGCCCGTTGAGGCCGGTCCCCGCAACCGATCCCCCGAAAGGACGGCTGCTCTGGCGCAACTGGCCCTGGGCGGCGAAGCTCGCGCTGCTGCTGGGAACCCTGGCGATCCTCCCCATGGCCGCCATCACCCTCTACGCCGCCATGACCGCCCGGCAGGACCTGATCGAGAGCGCGCGCCAGCAGAACCTCCAGCAGGCCCGAAACACCGCGCAGGCCATCGACCTCTACCTGGAGAGCGTTCTCTCCGACGTCCAGGTCGTGGCCCTGGCTCCGGGGACGGTCCGCTTCCTCGACGGCGCGCACGACCCGCAGCTCGAAGAGGACGTGCGCCTTCTGCTCGTCACGATCCGCGACACCCAGGGGTTCGACGCCTTCTACCTGACCGACACCGCCGGCACCGTGAGGCTCGCGAGCGACCCGCGGTTCTCTGGCCGGACCTACGTCGCCTCCCGGTGGTTCCAGAACGCCATCTCCGGCAACGCCTCCTTCAACGAGCCACGGTACGACCCGGAGGACCGGCGCGTCTATATCCACGCCTCGACCCCGGTGCGGCAGGCGGACGGCCGGATCGTGGGGACGGCCGTCGGCCGGGTTACGCTCGCGGGCATCGACGGCATCATCAAGGCGGACACCGGCTACGCCGGCCGGAAGGAATTCGGCATCCTCTGGGACGCCGACGGCATTCGTCTGAGCCACCCGACCAAGCCCCGCCTGCGCTTCCGCGCCTTCGAGCCCGTGCCCGGAGACGTCCTCACCCGTCTCGCGGCGGAGAACCGCTTCGGTCCCCACTCCCGGCAGATCGTCACCGGCGCGGCGCCCTACCCCGGAATCCTCCGCCGTTCGCGCTGGCTGCTGTACGACGCCAAGGCCAATCCCCAGGTCCGCGTGGGCTCCGGGAACCGGATCTTCTACGTCTCGATCGCCCCGCTCGGCAAGGCCCGCTGGCTCTACGGCATCTTCAGCCCCGAGAGCGCCATCCTTGCCACGCTCGAAGAGGAGACCCGGAGGAACCTCCTGCTGGCTCTCCTGACCGCCGCGGTCGCCGCCGCCGTGGCCTTCGTGGCCGCGCGCTGGGTGACCCGCCCCCTGCGCGAGGTCGGCGACGCGGCCCAGGCGCTGGCCGCCGGGGACATGTCCCGCCGCGTGGGCCTCCCCCAGCGGGACGAGGTGGGCCGTCTGGGCCACGCCTTCGACTCCATGGCCGATGCGCTGGCCGCCAAGGAGGCCGAGCTCCGGGGCTACGCCGGGCAGCTCGAAGAGCGGGTCCAGGAACAGACCGCCGAGCTCCGCGTTCTCTACGAGCGGGAGCAGGAGCTGCGCCGGAAGGCCGAGGAGGCCAACCGCATCAAGGACGAATTCCTGAGCACCGTGTCCCACGAGCTGCGCACGCCCCTGAACGCCATCCTCGGCTGGACCTGGCTCCTGGCGAGCGGCTCGATGGATGCCGACGGGGTGAAGCGCGCCGTGGCCACCATCGAGAGAAACGCCCGGTCGCAGAGCCAGATCGTCGACGACCTCCTGGACGTCTCCCGCATCATCACCGGCAAGCTCCGCCTCCAGGTGGACGAGGTGGACCTGGCGCACGTGATCGAAACGGCCTTCGATTCGCTCCGCCCGGCGGCGGACGCCAAGGAGATCCGGATCGAGACGCGGGTCGAGCGCGAGGCGGCCCGGGTGAGCGGCGACCCCCACCGGCTGCAGCAGGTCGTCTGGAACCTTCTGTCGAACGCGGTGAAATTCACCCCCCGGGGCGGCCGGATCGAGGTGCGCCTCGGGCGGAGCGGTTCCCAGGTCGAGCTCCGGGTGAGCGACAGCGGGATCGGCATCGCCCCCGACTTCCTGGACCACGTGTTCGACCGCTTCCGGCAGGCCGACAGCAGCACCACCCGCACCTACGGCGGCCTGGGGCTGGGTCTCGCCATCGTGCGCCACCTGGTGGAGCTTCACGGCGGCACGGTCCACGCGGAGAGCGCCGGCCCGGGCCAGGGCGCCACCTTCACCGTGCGCCTGCCTGTCCCCGCGGTCCGCCCGGCTCCCGGGCCCGAGCCCCTCCCCTCCTCGCCGCCGTCTCCGGAGCCCTCGGACGCTCCCGAGCTTCGCGGTCTCCGGGTGCTCGTGGTGGACGACGACGCCGACGCCCGCGAGGTGCTGCCCGCCCTCCTCGAGCCCTTCGGAGTCGAGGTCGCCGTCGCCGCCTCCGCCGCGGAGGGCATGGACGTCCTCGAAAGCCGATCGATCGACGTCCTGGTCGCCGACATCGGCATGCCCGAGGAGGACGGCTACTCCCTGATCACCCGCATCCGCCAGCGCGAAAGCCTCCGCGACCTCCCGGCCATCGCCCTGACCGCCTACGCGGGAGACGGCGACCGCCAGAAGGCCCTGGCCGCCGGCTTCCAGCGCCACCTCGCCAAGCCCGTCGAGCCCCACGACCTCCTCTCCACCGTCGCCGCGGTGGCCAAGGGGGCGGTCCAGGAACCATAATCGGGGCCGAACAACATGGAGGACGACCCATGAAAATCCTTCTTCTCGCGACTCTGGCCCTTCTCCTCCTCCCGGCCTTTGCCTATGCCGGCGAAGAGGAGGACATGAAGCGGATGGCCCAGGAGCATCAGCACGACAAGCCGGCGGCGACCCCGGCGGCCACGGCCGAGCCGGCCCGGCCGGTCACCGCCGAGGAGGTTTCCTACGGCGAGGTCGGCGGCAAGCCCGTGCGGGGGTATCTCGCCCGGCCCAAGGACGCGAAAGGCCCGCTCCCGGGTCTCATCGTCATTCACGAGTGGTGGGGCTTGAACGACAACGTCCGCGCCATGACCCGGCGCCTCGCGGGCGAGGGTTACCAGGCGCTCGCGGTGGATCTTTTCGGGGGATCGGTCGCGGACAACCCCGACGCCGCCATGAAGCAGGTCAACGCGGTGCTCCAGAACACCGGGCCGGCCGAGGACAATCTGAAGGACGCCTACGCGTTTCTCGAAGGCAAGGGCGCCAAGAAGATCGGCTCCATCGGCTGGTGCTTCGGCGGCGGCTGGTCGCTCGCGACCGCCATGCTCCTGCCCGACAAGATCGACGCCACCGTGATCTATTACGGCCGCCTGGAGACCGACAAGCAGAAGCTCGCGCCGGTCAAAGCGCCCATCCTCGGCTTCTTCGGCGGCAAGGACAAGAGCATCCCGGTCGAAAACGTGCGCGCGTTCGAAAAGACGTTGAAGGATCTGGGCAAGCCGGTTGCGATCTACATCTACGACAACGCCGACCACGCGTTCGCCAACGCTTCGGGCGGCAACTACAACCCCGAAGCCGCCAAG
>DATEIO010000673.1:0-5606 GCA_035278895.1 Thermoanaerobaculia bacterium
TCTTCCTCGACCTCCTCGGAGGTCTCGTTGTCGATGCGCCAGAAGACGATCGGGGTACCTCGTTCGCCCCGTCGCACATGGCCTCCGAGGTCCAGGGCCTGCTTGAACGTCACCCAGTAGGGCGAGCCGAAGTGCTGCGCGATCAGGAGAAAGACGTTGATGCCGCGGTAGGGCCGCCGGCTCACGAGATTGCTCGGAGGAACCGGAATGCCGGTGGCTCTCCAGGGCTTCTTCCAGGGGACGACACCCTTCTCCAGCAGGTCGAGGATGCGATCGGTGACGAGTTGGTAGATCCGCTGACTCATGGTCGGGGCCTCCTCCTTCGAGCTTCGTTTTCGGATGAGCTGCTCATGACGGGAGGCGAGGACCCGAGGGAGAGAGGCCGGGCTGCAAGGTCGCGCGCAGCGCGCCCGTGAGGGGCAGCCTTGCGGCCCGGCCGCCCTCGGGTACAAGAGCCAAGGCATGAGGCGGCTCACCGGAAACAGCCGGAGAAGGAAGGCCCTAGCGAAAAGGGCGGCTTGCCCGGGCGAGTGGAGACTTTTGTCTTGGTGGGAGGGGCGAGAAAGGCCAGCCGGATGCCTTATAGGGCCTCGGTCTCGGGGGCAAGAAGGCGATCCACGGATCCGAGATCCGTGTTGCCGCCGGAGAGGACGACGACAACGGGGCCGGTGCGAAACCGAAGGGAGATCCGGCCAGAAAGAACGGCGGCCAGGGCGACGGCGCCGCCGCCTTCGAGAACCAAGCGATGCTCGAGATAGGCAAACCGGATGGCGGTGGCGATCTCTGCCTCGGAGACCTCCACGAGTGCGGAGGAGTGGGCCCGTAAGACTTTCAGGGTATAGCGGTTGTCGGGATTGATTCCACCCGCGAGGGCTTGAGCGAGCGTCGGCCGATCGTTGAGCAGCACCGGCTGGCCCAGGCGAAGGCTTTCCGCGAGAGACGGGGCCTGGGACGGATAGACTCCGACCATCCTGGCCCAGGGAGCCCATCCGGCGAGAGCGAGGACCATGCCCGAGGCCAGGCCTCCACCGGAGACAGGCACGAGAATGGTTCGGACGTCGGGACAGTCGTCGACCACGTCCAGAGCGAGGGTCCCCTGGCCGGCGATGACGTGGGGATCGTCGAAGGGATGGATGATGGCAAGGCCGCAGGCTTCTCTCAGTTGCTCGCAAACCTTCTCGGTTTCAGCCATGGACGAGCAGAGGTGCAGGGTGGCACCGAGGTCACGGAGAGTCGAAAGCTTGAAGATCGCGAGACCTGGGGGCAGGCAGACGGTGAGGGCGATGCCGAGCCTCCGGGCGACATAGGCGAGGGCCAGAGCGTGATTGCCCGTCGAGGAGGTAACGACTCCGCGTGTGCGGCGATCCGGCGCGAGAAGCTCTAGGGCGTTGGCCGCTCCTCGGATCTTGAAAGAGCCAGTCGTTTGCAGGTTCTCGGCCTTGAGGTGAACTGGTACGCGCAGCTGTTCGGAAAGTACCTGCGAGTGAAGGAGCGGTGTCCGTCGAACGTAGGAGGAGATCCTGGATCGCGCGTGCTTGATCTCTTCGAGAGTGATGGCGTTGAGCGCGTCGTTCATGTTATTAGGCTTGGCTACGCATTTACAACTCATCGCCTGAGCCACCGAGCCGTAGAGACTGCAGGGTCCAAGCGCGGTGGAGGGCAAATAGATCATCGGTGATTCTCGAAAAGACGCTTTCCAGAGATCCTTGCCCCAAAGGAATGAGCCGCGGGGTTAAATCCCCTCGACCGAGGGATGCCTCGCGCTCGTCGATGAGGGCCAGTGAGTAGAAGAAATCCCAGTAACTGAGCTCCAGGGCTTCCAGCACTTTTGCTAGGGACTCCAGCTTAGGGAGCTCCTTTCCATTCTCATATTTCGAGAGCTGGCTCTTACCTATCTGCGCGTTGCGGGCGACCTCAGCTTGACTCTTGCCGACGAGCTCACGCAACAGGACCAGAGTCTTTCCGAGGTTGCGGAAAGCGTTCGTAGGCTCTCGTTCCATCGGGTCTTTAATTGACGAGGAAGACCGGCGTGACGTTACACAAACGGAAGTGGTCTGATGCTGAGGCCGCACAGCCGGAATGTCCTTAGCAGGGTTACCCGCGAGAGTATGGAGGAGGAGTGCAGTCTCGGTTCTCGTTTCTCACCCAAGGCGGCAATCTCTCGGAGAGCTGAAGCGGTCTGCGCATTAGCGCCAAAGTTGGCCGGAAGCCGCGCCTCGAGGCTCATGACCTCATCGCTTCGGCCCGCCTCCGCGAGGACGAGGGCGAGATCTACCGAGAGCAGGGAGGCCTCGGCGTTGCTCCCCTCTGCCAGGAGCTTCGGTTGCACAGATTCGAGCAGGTGGATTGATTCAGACCACTGTTGCATGCGGGCCAAGATCAGCGCCTCGCCCCAATAGGCTCGAAGCGTTTCGCCGTCATCCTTCAGTTCGGAGTAGAAGCGCCATACCTCGCGGAGGACGTTTCGAGCTCGCGCGTCCTGGTCTGCTTCTGCAAGGCATCGCGCCAGGGCTAGGCCGGTACGTAGAGCGAAGTGCGGTCGAACATCCCGATCCAGAGCCGCCCACGCCTGTGTTAGGTGTGGCAGAGCGTCGGCGAACTGTCCTTCCTCCACTTCGAGAAGGCCTGCGAGAGCGAGACATGCCGCGACCTCGTGCTCCCATCCTTCCGCCCGAAAGAGCTTGAGGGCGTGGCCGAGGAGTGCCGCGGCTTCGTCAGTACGACCGTCCTCCCAGCGAACGAGGGCGGCCACGCGGCAGTAGCAAGCCCGTTCCAAACGGTCTCCTAGAAAGGAGGCTGCCTGCCCGAGCCGGCTTTCCGCACCAGATCGATCCTCCATGAGGCGTCGGGCGTTGGCTTCCAACAGCAGCGACCGAGAACGGGCAGCTAAGGCCGCCTCTTCGTCCTTCAGGCCGTTTGCCAAGTGAAATGCGAGCTCTGCCAACTCCGCCCCCTTGGCGGCGTCTAGAAGTTGGCTCGCTTGGCTCTCCTCGAGGAGATGCTCCAAGAAATCCTGGCTTCGAAAGCGAGCCCGCCTCAAGACGCGGAGTCGCTTCTTGCGGGAAATCTGCAAGAGCTCCTCAGAAAGTCTTAGGGCCTTGGCCCGCCGGGCCTGGGTAGCCTCGATCACGGCTGCACTCGGAACTTCAAAGCGGTCGAACACCGCATCATAGGCACCAAGTAAGTCCGCGTCCTCGTTCGGCACCTGCTGGGGTTCGAGGAGAAGTCCAATAGCCCACGCCCGGCACGTGGGGCAGGTCAGCAAGTGCAGAAGATCCGGCCCGCAAGCGCCGTCTAGAATCACCTGATCCGTCGCATGCTGGCTCACGGCGTCGCCTCGGCGTGGCTTCCAGACTCATACTTCGCCGCTGCCTCCAGATCGCGAATCGCGGGGCCGATCGAGTCCAGCAAAACGCAGTCGATCACCCGGGTCATCTGGTTCAAGAAATCCGGGTCTGAAAGTAGGTCAATTTCGGGAGTGGCTTGGGGTGAGGGGCGCAGTTTCTGGCGCAAAGCCAGGAGCCGTCCCTGAAATCCTTCCAGCTCTCTGACCAGCGCCTGCAACTCGGTTCTAGCAGTGGTGCCGGAAATCAAACAGATCCTCCCTGCCGCGACAGGTAACTCCTCGTGCGGTCGTTCATGGAAGAGGATCGTAGGACCGCCGCAATCCGTCAAATACAAACTTGTGCTGATTACCTTGGGCTAGGTTATTACGGTGCCCGGGCAGGCATTTTTGTCTCACTTCTTTAGGATAATGCCATTTTACGTGCAAAAAGTGATTATTTCGGCTCTCCGTTCTCGAAATTCGGGGTGGCGGAGAATTTAGTTGCTGCACGAGAAACTCGTCATGGTGAAATGGGCTCGGGCTAGCCCCTTTCCCTCAGAACGGGTGCTTCGAGGCGGGAGACCGCCTAACTAACTCCTCTCTCCTCGGCGTGAAGATCTGCTGGCGCGGCTAGTGAGAGGGATGTGAGGATGAAGCTCAGTAGTTGGCTACGGTGTTCAAACCGTTCGTCGCCGAGAAACCGCCATTGCCTCAACAGAGTTCTTGCGATACCCTCTTCACGAGTTTCCGTCACTCCCATGAGGGAAAAGCAGTCATGCCGATAAAGTGGTATTACCGCCTCGGATGTCCTGAAATGTAGGATCAAGGAGAATTTACTTGGCGCACGAGAAACGCTCTCCAGAGGCTGTGACTCTGCTCGCTCTCCGCTCGGCGCGGGGTTGGCCCACGAAGAGGCTGGCTGAGGAGCTTGGTTTGGCGGAGGAACGGCTCATCGCTCGCTATGAACGAGGAGAGAAGCCTCTGTCCCGCGAGACCCTAGACCGTATGGGGTTCGGGCTGGGATATTCCTCAGAAACTATCGAAGCTCTGCTCTCCGCTCATCGCCTCCTCCTCTTCCCGCCGCCTCCGGAGGAGCCCTCGCCCGTGGCTCTCCTTCCCGAGCAGCGGGCCAGGATCGACCGTGACGCCCTGGCCGCCGGATGGACGTTGACCGAAGAGCTCCGCGCCGAGCTAAGCGGCATCGAGCGGAGAAAGAACGCTGATGCCGCCCACCGCGAAGCCGGGGAGTTGTGGGAGCGGTTGAAGACCGCCACCCGCCAGGAACGACGCCACTTGGTGGATATCCACGCCGAATTTCGGAGCTGGGCTCTGGCCGTGCGGGTCTGCGAAGAAAGTGAGCGCGTCGCATCACATCGAGCGGATGAGGCGCTGGAGTTGGCAGACCTTGCCCTGCTTGTGGCGGGCCGCGTCTCCGGTGAGGAGGGCTGGCGCTCACGGCTGCAGGGCTATGCCTGGGCGTACGTCGCCAATGCCCGGAGGGTCGCCAACGACTTCGACGGGTCCGACGAGGCGTTCACTCAGGCATGGGCGCTCTGGCGGGCAGGCGCCGGATCGGCTTCCGAGCTACTTCCCGAATGGCGGCTGCTGGACCTCGAAGCCTCTTTACGGCGGGCGCAACAGCGCTTCACCGAGGCCCTTGAGCGGCTCGACCGGGCGCGCTCGCTTTCCGCAGGTGCCGAGGCCGCGATCGGGCGCATCCTCTTGAAGAAGGAACACATCCTCTCGCAGATGGGGGACTTTGAGGGGGCGCTGGCTGCCCTGGCCGAGGCGGCGCCCTATCTCGAACACTCGCGAGAGCCGCGCCATCTCGCCGTTCTTCGGTTCAATACGGTCGACAACCTGCTTCATCTGGAGAGATTCGCCGAAGCGGCGGAATTGCTGCCGGATGTCCGGGATCTTGTAGTGCAGCAGGCCAACGAGTTGGACCTCGTACGAGTGCTTTGGCTTGAGGCTAAAGTGCTTGCGGGGCAGGGAGAGAGGAGGAGGGCCGCCACAGCGCTAGAGCAGGTGCAGCGAGAGTTCGCGGCTCACAAGCTTCCGTACGATGCCGCGCTTTCGTCACTCGACTTGGCGCTCCTCCGTCTTGAGGAAAAGCGCACGGCCGATGTCCGAGATCTAGCCCTCGGCATGACCTGGATCTTCACCTCAAAGAAGATCCACCGCGAGGCGCTGGCGGCGTTGGCTCTATTCTGCGAGGCCGCCAAGCATGAAGCTGTCACGGCAGACCTCACCCGTAGAGTGATCACCCGGATAGAAGAGG
>DATEIO010000674.1:0-27580 GCA_035278895.1 Thermoanaerobaculia bacterium
CGCCCCGATCGTCGAAGCCGACAGCCTCGACATGACGAAGCTCTTCTGGCAGTCGCGCTACGGCAAGGGGGACGGCGAGGACTACCTGAACGCTCCCATGGAGAAGGAGGAGTACCTCGCCTTCCAGCAGGCGGTCTCCGAAGCCGAGGTGGTGGCTCCCCACGACTTCGAAAAGGCGGTCTTCTTCGAGGGATGCCTCCCCATCGAGGAGATCTCCCGGCGCGGCGTGGACACCCTGCGCTACGGCCCCATGAAGCCCGTGGGCCTGCGCCTGCCCGACGGCCGGCGCCCGTGGGCCGTCGTCCAGCTCCGGCAGGAGAACCTCGCCAAAAGCCAGTTCAACCTCGTGGGCTTCCAGTCGCGCATGAAATGGAGCGAGCAGGGGCGGGTCCTGCGGATGATCCCGGGGCTCGAAAACGCCCAGTTCGTTCGCTTCGGGCAGATCCACCGAAACACCTTCATCAACGCCCCGATCCACCTGGACAAGCACTACCGGGTGAAGGAGACCCCCCGCGTGCGCCTGGCCGGGCAGATCACGGGCGTCGAGGGATACCTCGAATCCGCGGCCACGGGCCTCGCGATCGGCCTCTACCTCTCTCTGGAGCGTTCAGGCCGCACGCCCGAGCCGTTCCCGGCGACCACGGCCCTGGGAGCGCTCACGCGGCACCTCACGGAGTCGGACCCCAAGCACTTCCAGCCGGCCAACATCAACTACGGCCTGTTCGAAGAGATCCCCGGCCGAATGAAGAAAGAAGAGCGGCGGGTGGCCTTCGTCGAGCGCGCCCGGCCCGAGCTCGCGGCGTGGGCGGCGCGCCACGGGGTAACTGCCGAAATCGAAGCCGAAGCCACCCTCGTCAAATAATGCGCCGCCTGATCCAGCGGTACCTCGAGCACATCCAGGACGAGCGGAACCTGTCTCCGCAGACCGTCCGCGGCTACGAGCACGACCTGCTCGACTTCCACGCCTTTCTCGTGCGCGACTTCCTGGGCAAGGAGGACGTCACGCCCCAGGAGGTGGACGCGCTCGCCGTCCGCTCCTACCTCGCGGCCATGACGCGGCGGGGGCTCGCCAAGCGGAGCCAGGGGCGGGCTCTCTCGGCGATCCGCAGCCTGTTCCGCTATGCCTGCCGCGAGGGGATCCTCCCGGCCAACCCGGCGCAGGCGGTGCGCACGCCCAAGGTCCCCAAGACCCTCCCTCGCCACCTGCGCCCCGGCGAGGTCGAGGGCCTGATCGAGGCTCCGGACGGCGACGAGCCGCTCGCGCGCCGCGACCGGGCGATCCTGGAGCTCCTCTACGCCGCGGGCCTGCGCGTCTCCGAGCTCGTCTCGCTCGACTGGCCGGACCTCGACCTCTCCGCCCGGGTGCTCCGGGTGATGGGCAAGGGGAGCAAGGAGCGCATGGTCCCCTTCGGCCGGCCCGCTGCCGACGCGCTCCGCCGCTGGCTGGAGGTCTGGGAGACCGTGCACGACCCGGCGGACGCAGAGGAGCCGGTGTTCCTGAACGGCGGCGGCAGCCGCGCCGGAACCCGCCTGACCGACCGCTCCGTGCGGCGCGTGATCGACAAGTGGGTGGACGCCGCGGCGATCGCCAAGGGCGTGCATCCGCACACTCTGCGGCACACCTTTGCCACCCATCTCCTGGAGAACGGCGCGGACCTCCGGGCCATCCAGGAGCTTCTGGGGCACAGCTCGCTATCGACCACTCAGAAGTACACCCACCTCGAAGTGGAGCGCCTCCTCTCCGTGTACCGGGACGCCCATCCGCGCGCGCGCCGGGGCGGAGGCACGGAGTGAGCGCCGCCGGCCGCTTCCCCTCGACGCCCGCGGGATCGATCGTCCGCGGCCGGAGCCGCCTGCGGTCTCTCCTCCTGGGCCTCGCCCTCCTGATGGTGGCGGTGGCCGTCGCCACCTGGATCGCAGGCCGTTTCTGGCCCGGCCTGATCGCCCTCCTGGTCGCCTTCATCCCCTGGACCGCCTGGCGGATGAGCGGCGACCTGGACGTGCTCTGGCTCGACGTCATGGCCGGCCGCCTGACCGTCCAGATGCGCCGCCGCCACGAGCGCTTCGCCATCGCCGGAGCCGAAGCCCGGCGCCTCAGCCCGGACGAGATCGCCCATCTCGAAACCCTGACCGAAGCCGGAGGCATCTCCGCCGGCACCGGAGGCTTCGAGTCCCACCGCCTGGGCGAGTTCGACCTCTACGCGAGCAACCTTCAGAACGCCGTGCTGGTGGATCTGGGAGAAACGCGGCTGATCGTCACGCCGGATGATCCGGAGGGGTTCCTGGCGGCGCTGGGGAGCTCCTGAAAGCGCAGACGTAGAGACGTTCCCAGCCCGCAAGCCACAAGCGTTCGTCGGCCCCCGCCGGTCCCGTTTCACGCCATCTTCGGAAGGCCACTACCGGCGGGACGTCTCTCTTCGGAGGGCATGGCGCCCTGCAGCCTGGAGACGTCTACCGCCGCTCCCAAGGTTTCGGGCTGCGACCGGCCAGATCCTGCTTTCCGTGGAGGATCGTCAGGATTCGGATTGCAGTCGGATCGATCCTGTAAAGGACTCGATAGTTCTGGAACAGAAGCTCCCGGATCGTCTCGTCCTGCGCTTCCGGAACTCGCCTTCCCATTTGTGGAAAAGCGGAGAGCTTCTCAACGGAGTGGATCAGCCGGCCCACGAACCGGACTGCGTTCTCCTCGGAATCACGGGCGATGTAATCCCGAAGGTCGGCCAGATCGGAGAGAGCCGGTTCCGTCCATTCGATCCTCATGTCGAGAGGAAGCGTCGCTTCACTTCTTCATGCGAGACGACCCGCCCCTCGTCCGCAGCCTTCACGCCTTCGGCGATCTTCTGGCGCACATAGAGCTCGTACATCAGGTCTTCCCACGTCGCTCCGTCCGGCAACTGTGCGATGACCTCTCGGGCCTCTTCTTTGGCGCTCTTCATGGCGGACCTCCTCCCGAGCGCCTCCATTCTACTCTTGGACCGCAGGCTTTGCTGTTTCATAGATGAAGAACAGCATAGGGGATTCCGGCGCTGCGATCAAGAACCTGTCAAAGGTTTGTTTCCGGTGGGAAGAACCCCGAGCCTCATCGGCGGAGCCCCCGCCCCCCCCCGAAGCGTACGCTTCCCTTCTCAGGCGTCCGCCCCTGCAGCCGTGGTGGCCGTCCGGGCGGCCGGACGCCGTGAAGGAGCGTCGCCATGGTCCGTTCCGGCTTCCGTCTTCGGCGCGCGGGAGGGCGGCGCGCAGTCGTCCTCTCTTTTTTCTGCGATCCGTGTCACAATTCCGGTGCCAGCGGCAACTTATACCTTCAGGACGACTATCCGTCTCTTGAAAGGGGGATCTCGTGGCGACGCATCGACACCTCGACGCGGCAGGACTGGAAAATCTCGTTCTCCTGAACGGATACAGGGCTCAGAAGCGGCTCCTTCTTGAGGCCCTTGGGCACTGCCCGGAGTGTGCCCGGGCAGACGAGCATCTCCTGACAGCGCGGGAGGCTGCCGGGGTGAAGCTGGTGGCACGCGTGACCTCGTTTCTGGACCGGGCGCGCCACGATCCCGGCCTGCGGTTCGAGGCGGAGCGCGGCGAGAGGGCCTGAGACCCCCTTTCCCCCGATCTCCGCTACAATCCCCTCCCCATGGACACTTTCAAGTCGACCACCGTTCTCCTCGTGCGCCGCGACGGCAAGGTCGCGATGGCGAGTGACGGGCAGGTCACGATGAACAACAGCACCGTGGTGAAGAGCGGAGCCCGGAAGATAAGGCGCGCCGGCAAGGGCAAGGTCCTCGTGGGATTCGCGGGCGGCGGCGCCGATGCGTTGGCCCTCTTCACCCGTTTGGAAGCGAAGCTCGAAGAGTTCGGCGGCAACCTTGAGAGAGCGGTCGTCGAGCTCGCGAAGGACTGGCGGACGGACCGGGCGCTGCGGCAGCTCCAGGCCGTCATGATCGTGACGGACAAGGACAAGAGCTTTTTCGTCTCGGGCGGAGGCGAGCTGCTCCAGCCGGATGAAGAGGATGGCATCATCTCCGTCGGCTCCGGCTCGAACTTCGCGCTGGCGGCCGCCCGGGCGCTGATGCGCCACACGGAGCTCTCCGCGACCGAGATCGTGCGGGAGTCGATGAAGATCGCGGCCGAGATCTGCATCTTCACGAACGACCGCCTCACTCTAGAGGAACTGTAAGAAATCATGGCCATTCAGCTCACGAGCGAGGCCCTGGCCGGCCTCGCGATCGAGAACATGACCCCGCGGCAGATCGTCTCCGAGCTCGACAAGTACGTGGTCGGGCAGAAGCAGGCGAAGCGCGCGGTGGCGATCGCTCTGCGCAACCGCTGGCGCCGGCAGCAGCTCGAGCCCCAGCTCGCGGAGGAGATCGCTCCGAAGAACATCCTGATGATCGGCCCCACCGGCGTGGGCAAGACCGAGATCGCCCGCCGCCTCGCCCGTCTCGCCAAGGCCCCGTTCCTGAAGGTCGAGGCCAGCAAGTTCACCGAGGTGGGCTACGTGGGCCGCGACGTCGAGTCGATGGTGCGCGATCTCGTCGAGATCGCGGTCACCATGGTGAAGGAGGAGAAACGCGACGCCGTGCGCGAGGCCGCCGAGGCGCGCGCCGAGGACCGCCTGCTCCAGCTCCTCGTGCCGCCCCGGCCCGTGTCGAGCTACCTGCGCCACGATCCGGACGAGAACGAGGACGAGCTCGCGGCCACGCGGGAGAAGTTCCGCGAGAAGCTCCGCTCCGGAGCGCTCGACAACCGCAAGGTGGAAATCGAGGTGGACGAGTCCTCCTACCCGAGCCTGGAGATGTTCACGCCCCAGGGCGTCGAGGAGGTGGGCCTGAACATCAAGGACATGCTCCCCGGCCTGTTCGCGAAGAAGCGGCGCCAGCAGGTGTCGGTGGCCGAGGCCCGGGAGATCCTCCTGCAGCAGGAGTCCGAGAAGCTCATCGACCGCACCCAGGTGGCCCGCGAGGCGCGCCAGAGAGTCGAGCAGGGTGGCATGATCTTCCTGGACGAGATCGACAAGATCGCCGGCCGCGAAGGATCGCGCGGGCCGGACGTCTCCCGCGAGGGCGTGCAGCGCGACCTGCTGCCCATCGTCGAGGGGACGAACGTCTCGACCAAGTACGGGATGGTCAAGACCGACCACATCCTGTTCATCGCCGCGGGGGCCTTCCACGTGAGCAAACCGTCGGACCTGATTCCGGAACTCCAGGGCCGCTTCCCCATCCGGGTGGAGCTCGACGCCCTGTCCGAGCAGGATTTCGTGCGCATCCTGACCGAGCCCGAAACCGCTCTCACCAAGCAGTACGTGGCCCTGCTCTCGACGGAGGGGGTGACGGTCGAGTTCACGCCGGACTCGATCGCCGAGATCGCCCGCCTGGCGGTCGAGGTCAACGCGACGACCGAGAACATCGGCGCGCGGCGGCTGTCGACTCTCATGGAGCGGCTGCTCGACGAGGTCTCGTTCGAGGCGCCCGAAATGGCGGGGGTCTCCGTCAAGGTGGATGGCGAGTATGTCCGGCGGTCCCTCGCCGGCATCGTTCAGGACCAGGACCTGTCCCGCTATGTGCTCTGATCCCGGACGGCTCGCCAACAAGCTGTCCCGTCTGGCGCCGGTCGCGCTCCTTCTCGCGCTGCCGGCGCTCACCGCCTGCGGCAAGCAGGGCGATCCGCAGCCGCCGCTGCGCGCGATTCCGGCGCCGACGCAGGACCTCTCGGTCGTGCAGCAGGGCGGCCGGATCCTCCTGAGCTTCTCGTATCCCAAGACCACTCCGGCGGGCACGGCGCTCGAAGGGATCTCGGCGGTCTCCATTCTGGAGGCGGTCCGGCCGCCGACGCCGGAGGGCAAGGCTCCGGTTCTGGACGCGCGGCAGTTCGAGACGGCGGCCAAGGAACGGCAGAAGGTCTCCGGCGCCGACCTGTCGAGCTACATCTTCGGGGACCGGATCGTGATCGACCTGCCGCTCCCCGAGATGAAGCCCGACACCCGGGCCGAGGCGCAGTACTTCGCCGTGCGCACGTTCGGCAAGGACGGCGACCGCTCGGACCTCTCGAACGTGGCCTCCGTGGTGCCCAAGGCCCCGCCCTCGGCGCCCGAGCGGGTGAACGCGACGGCGCGGACGGACGGCATCCTCGTCGAGTGGACTGCGGTCACCGGCACCTCGGGCTACAACGTCTACCGGCGCGACGCCCAGGAGAAGAGCTACGGGCGGGCGGTCTACACGGCTGGCGCGGCCGAGACGAGCTGGCTCGACACCACGGCCCGCTTCGGCAAGAGCTACATCTACACGGTGACCGCTCTCGCGCAGGCGCAGCCGGTCGTCGAGAGCGCAATCGGCAGCGAGCGCGAGGTTCGCTACCAGGACCGCTTCCCGCCGCCGCCGCCGTCCGAGCTCGTGGCGCTGGCCGAGACCGGCCAGATTCGCGTGGTGTGGCGGTCGAGCGAAGCCGCGGACCTGGCGGGCTATCTCGTCTACCGGCGCGGGCCCACGGGCGATCTCTCCCAGCTCACCCCGCAGCCGATCCAGGCGACGGAGTACGTGGACACGAGCGTGGCCCCGGGCCAGAGCTATACGTACCGCGTGACCGCGGTCGACCAGACCGGCAACGAGAGCGATCCCGGCGGCGAGGTCCGGGCGACCGTCCAATGACGCGCTTCTTCAAGGTCTCCGGCAGCGGCAACGATTTCCTGGCTCTGGCCGAGCCGCTGGATACGCCGCCGCCGGAGCGCATCCGCACCTGGTGCCGGCGCGGCGTGTCGGAAGGCGCCGACGGCCTGTTCGTCCTGCGCCGCGCCGAGGGGGGCGCGGCCATGGACTACTACAACGCCGACGGCTATCCCGCCGACCTCTGTCTGAATGGAACCCGCTGCGCCGCCCAGCTCGCCTTCCATCTCGGGTGGGCGGAAGGGACGGTCCGCGTCCGCACCGGAGCCGGCGGGTTTTCGGCCGAGCAGTTGGACGAGGCCCGGATCGCGGTCGACCTCCCCTTTCCCGAGGGCGATCCCCGGGAGGTGACGGTCGAGGCCGAGGGACGGCGGCTCACGGGCTGGTTCCTGACCGTGGGAGTCCCCCACTTCGTCATCCCCTGGCCCGAGAGCCTCGGCTCCGTGCCCCTCGTCACCCTCGGCCGCCCGGTCCGCCACGATCCCGCCTTCGGCGCGCCGGGGGCCAACATCAACTTCGTCCGCTTTCCCGAACGCCACCGGATGGAGATCCGGACGTACGAGCGGGGTGTCGAGGACGAGACTCTCTCCTGCGGCACCGGCGTCCTGGCCAGCGCCGCCGTGGGTCTCTTCCTGAAGAAGGCATCCCTCCCGCTCCAGGTGATGACGCAGGGCGGCTTCGAGCTGACGGTCGACGGCGATCCCGAAAGCGGCCACTGGTCGCTCGCGGGAGACGCCCGCGTGGTGGCCGAAGGGAGCCTGCTGCCGGGCGCGGGCGCCTCGCCGGCTCCGCCGCCGTGGAGCTGAAAAGGCTCCTCTCCCACGATCTGTCGAGATCCGCTATCCTTCCGCCGTCGGCCGGGTTCCTGCGACGGCCGCGTTTTTGCACGTCCCGAGCAGCGGGAGGGTTGAGTCAATGAGGAGCGCACCCGCCAACGACCTGCGCGTGGCCGCGATCGTCCCGGCGTTCAACGAGGAAGCCACCCTGACGGAGGTCTTGTCCGTCCTCAAGGCGACCCCCGGGATCGACGAGATTCTCGTGGTCTCCGACGGCTCGACCGACGGCACCGTGGAGATCGCCCGCTCGCTGGGCCTGCGGACCATCCACCTGCGGGAGAACCAGGGCAAGGGCCGGGCCATGGCCATCGGCGTAGCCCATACGGACGCACCGATCCTTCTCTTTGTGGACGGCGACATCCTGAACCTGACGGAGGATCTGCTCACCCGCCTGATCGAGCCGGTCGTCTCCGGCCGGTCGGACATGAACGTGGGCATCCGCCACCGGGGGGCCGTGATCGACGCCTTCCACCGTCGCACGGGCCCGCTCCTGTCGGGCGTGCGCTGCCTCAAACGGGGGATTTTCGAGGCCGTGCCCGAGAGCCACCTCGAGGGGTTCGCCATCGAGACGGGGCTCAACTGGGCCTGCCGCGAGTCGGGCTGCCGGACCACGACGACCGTGATGTACAACCTGAAGCACCTGGTGAAGGAAAAGAAGCGGGGTCTCGTCGAAGGCTCGCGGGCCCGCTACCGGATGTTCGCCGCCGTGTTCGGGGCCTGGATGAGCCTGAAGCTCAACCCGCCGGCCCTCCGCCAGGCCTCCACGAACCGGCTGTTCCAACCCGAGCTCGAATACATCAACTTCTGATGACGACCCGAACGTTTCCTCCCGTCGACGAGCAGATGGCCCTGCTCGCGCGCGGCGCCGTCGATCTGGTCGACCCGGCGCAGCTCCGCGCCAAGCTCGAAAAATCCGCCAAGACCGGCCAGCCGCTCACGGTGAAGGTGGGCTTCGACCCCTCCTCGCCGGACCTTCACCTGGGGCACACGGTGCTGCTCAACAAGATGCGGCACTTCCAGCAGCTCGGCCACCGGGTGATCTTCCTGATCGGCGGCTTCACCGCGCGGATCGGCGATCCCACGGGCAAGAAGGCCACCCGCCCGCAGCTCGGCGAAGAAGAGGTCCAGGCCAACGCCAAGACCTACCTGCGCCAGGTCTACCGCGTGCTCGACGAGCAGGAGACCGTGGTCGACGACAACAACCGCTGGCTCGGGTCTCTGGGCTCACACGGCCTGATCCGCCTGGCCGGCCGCTACACCCTGGCGCGCATGATGGAGCGCGAGGACTTCCGGACCCGCTTCCAGGAGGGCAAGCCCATCCACCTCCACGAGCTCCTCTACCCGCTCGCGCAGGGGTACGACTCGGTCTTTCTGAAGGCGGACGTGGAGCTCGGCGGGCACGACCAGATCTTCAACCTCCTCGTGGGCCGCGACCTCATGAAGGAAGAGGGGCTGGAGCCCCAGGTCGTCCTCACCATCCCGCTCCTCGTGGGGCTGGACGGCACCGAGAAGATGTCCAAGAGCCTCGGCAACGCCATCGCCGTGGAAGATCCCCCCAAGGAGATCTACGGCAAGACCATGTCGATCCCCGACGCGCTCATGTGGAACTGGCTCCTGCTCCTGACCGACGTCCCCGAGAGCGAGCTGGCCGAGCGCCGCACCAGGGTCGAGGCCGGGGAGCTTCATCCCAAGAAGGTCAAGCAGGAGCTTGCCCGCCATCTCGTGGCCCGGTTCCATGGCGAGGAGGCGGCCCGGCAGGCCGAGGCCGAGTTCGAGAGCGTCTTCGCGGGCGGCGGCGTGCCGGAGGACGTGCCGGAAAAGGAGCTTTCGGGCGCCTGGACCCTCGTCAAGCTCCTGGCCGCGGCCGAGCTCGCCGCGAGCAACGCCGAGGCGCGGCGGCTCGTGGACCAGGGGGCCGTCCACATCGACGGCGAGCGGGCGGGCGATCCGTTCCTGGAGCTTCTACCTCGGCCCGAGCCGTACCTCTTCAAGGTCGGCAAGCGGCGCTTCGCCCGTGTGCGTCTGAGCTGATTCGAGAAAAAAAGGGGCGGGTCGCCCGGACAAGGTGCCCAGGGACGACCCTGAGGGGAAAGAGGGGTCTTGTGGACCTTCTCGTGTTTAACTATACCCTGAGCTTCCCCCGGAGTCAATAGTCGTGGTACGACTGTTGCGCGGCTTCGAAGAGCGTACTATTATGCATGTAGGCGTATGAAGAGCACTCCTCCCTCCTCCCAGGCCGAAGGCATGGAAGAACGGCCCGCCTCCGAGCTGTCATCCCACGACCGCATCCTGCAATCGGCGCGGCGTCTCTTCTCGACGGACGGCTACGAGAACGCGACGACCTCGGCCATCGCGCGGATGGCGGGGACGAGCGAGTCCCAGCTCATCAAGCACTTCGGCAGCAAGGAGGGGCTTCTGGAGGCGATCTTCGATCACTCCTGGCAGCGGATGTCGGCGGGCATTGGCGCGGCGCTCGAGCCGCTCGCCTCTCCCCGGGACAAGCTCGTCGCGCTGACCGAGCTGATGATCTCCGCGCTCGAAAAGGACAAGGAGCTGCGGACGCTCATGCTCCTCGAAGGGCGCCGTATCCGCAAGCACGGGCACATGGTGCTCTTGACCCAGGGGTTCCTGGGTGTGCTGGGAGCGGTGGACGGGCTGCTCTCCCAGATGCTCGCGACGGGCGAGCTCAAGCCGGGGCTGAACGTCGAGGCCGTGCGCTCCGCCCTGGTGGGCGCTTTCGAGGGGCTGCTGCGCGACCAGCTCCTGGCCGAGCGGGTGGACTATCCGGCCCGTTTCGACGGCAAGGAGCTGCGCACCGCCTTCCGGGCCGCGCTCGACGGATTCCTCGCCCGCCGCGACTGATCCCGCTATCATCTCCCCATGCCTCTGCTGCTCTGGATGTTCCTCCTCGGGGCCTCCCCGGCCGCTCCCCTTCCCGTCGTCCCTCCGGTCCGCGCCACCCTCTCCGCGTTCGGTGCCACGGGCGAGATCGAGGTGCGGGGGCTCTCCCGGGAAGCGGGCCAGCAGGCGATCGAGAAGGCTGCGGCCGAGGTGGCCGAGGTCGAGCGGCTGACCGACGCCGTCCGGTCCGGCGGCGGTCTCGCCGCGCTGAATGCCGCGGCCGGCCGGGGCCCGCAGGCGGTCGATCCCCGCCTGCTGACCGTGCTCACCCGCGCGCGGGAGTTCTGCCTCTGGTCGGACAGGGCCCACGGTCCCCTCGCCCGCGATCTCTACGCGCTCTGGGGGGTGCGCTCGCCGGCCCCTACGGCCCCAACGCCGGAGCGCGTGAATCCCTACCTGGAGCTGACCGCCTGCGAGCGGCTGGACCTGGATCCGGACAAGGGCACCGCCGCCCTGGCGCCGGGCAGCGGTCTCGACCTCCAGGGCTTCTCCGAAGGCTTTGCCGTGGATCGCGCGATGGAGGTGCTGAAAGCCCAGGGGGTAACGAACGCGCTCGTCCGGATCGGCTCCACCTGGCGCGGGCTCGGAGAGGGTCCGGCCGGCCGGGGATGGCCCCTCGTGCTGCCGCCGGTTCCGGGGCTGGACGAGCCGCCCACCCGGGTCTTCCTGCGCGACAAGGCCTTGGCGGTCGCCGGACGCACGGACCGTCCCTTGATCCTGGACGGCGAGCCGCTCCCCCCGTACCTCAACCAGCGGACGGGCCAGCCTGTCAAGAACGTCGTGGCCGCCCACGCCGCGACAAACCTGGCGGTGGACGCCCAGGGCCTCGCGGTCACCCTGCTGATCACCGGTCCCCGCGACGGCCAGATCCGCCTGGGCTCCCTCCAGCCCAAACCCTCCGTCCTCTGGTTCCTGGGGACCGGAGCCGGCCCGCCGCTCAGGATCGAATACCGGTGGTCCGAGGTGCCGAAGAAGTAGGAGCGGCCTGGCGTCTGCGCTGCATCCAGATCCGCACCGTGGGCACCTGGTGAGCCAGGTAGACCGCGATCCAGAGCCCCGACGTCACGAGGTGGACCCAGAGCCAGACGTTGCGCCACGCGTCGTCGACCGCGGTCTGGAGGAGGTAGCCGGAGGCGACCATGGGGACGAGCGTCAGCATCATCCCGAGGCCGGATCGGCGGCCGCGGCGGACTCCGCGGCGCCAGTGGGCCCAGACGTGGCTCTGCCACACGAGGCCCGCGGCGAAGACCAGGAGCGGCGCAACCAGGACGTGGGCGTGCTGCACCTGGGGCTGGAGCGGGTGGTTGACGATCGCGTAGGGGTCCGTGGGCCGGACGAACCAGATCATCCACGCATAGACGAGGCCGGTGCCGGCGACGAGGATCGTCGACACGTGGAGGCACCAGGCCTCGAACCGGGTCACGGCTTTCCTCCCTCCGCGACCACCTTGTGGAGCGCGAGCACCCGCCGGACCGCGTTGGTCGTGGCCCGGGCCGTGAGCGTGGCGCCGGTCACCGGGTGGATGTCTCTCTTGATCTGCAGATCGCGATCGAGGGTCTCTCCTTTGAACTGCTCGTACCACGCTCCCCGCGGGAGGTAGTCCTCCGGCTCGCGGAACGAGATCACCTCGACGCGGGAGACCTTGCCCTGCGGATCGACCACCACGAGCAGCGTCTCCGGGAGCGTGCGCACGCGGTGGGTGTCGAAATAGGCGGTGCCCGCGGGCTGGCCGCCCCGGGTCGCCACGTAATACGCCACGAGGGCGCTCGGCACCTCGACGCCGGAAAGCTCCCGGGCGCGTTTGAGCTGCCCCTCGGTCAGATATGCGGTGCGGCGGGTCACCTCACAGCCGGGGAAGGCGACCTTCAACGCCTCGTCGACCGTGAGGAAGACCTTGGCCGCCGCCGGACGCGCTGCTCCCGGGAGCCCCAGGAGCAGCAGCGCCAGGACGAACGCTCTAGAACACGTAGCCCAGCAAGACATTGAACTGGTCGATGCCGGTCTCGGCTTCGTTGTCGACATCCTGGTAATCCACCTTCAGGATGAGCTGCTCGATCGGCTTGTACGCGAACCCCAGGGTGAGGGACTCGGCGTCGTTCGCCGGATTGGCCCGGAACCCGGCCGGCACCTCGTCCTGCGTGTTGTAGGTTTCCCAGCGGGCGAAGGGGATGAACGCGCTCTCCCCGCCACGGCCGGCCAGCACGTCGTAGCCGAGCTGGAGGTAATAGCCCGTGAGCTTCTCGCCCACGGAACCGCTGCCGGTGAGCCCCAGGGCGGCGTTCAACTGTGCCACGTCGTCCAGGTCGGCCTGAACACCCAGGGCGCGGAGCTCCAGGCCCCGCCACCGCCACTCGAGGTGCCCTTCGAGGATCTGCGTGCCCACGTCCACCGTCCGTCCGGCCGGGGTTTCGAGGCCCTGGCCCGCGCTGCCCACGTAGGCCGAGCCGCCCACGGTCAATCCCGGCACGCCCGTGAAGTCGAGCCGGCCCACCCAGGCCATGTCCTCGGCCGAAGCCTCGGAGCCGTTCTGCCGGCCATTGCGCAGCCCCCCGGCCGCGAAGCCGGAGGCGTCGAAGCCGTTGACGATGTAGGTCCTGTAGGAGACCGGGCCCGCCTCGCCGAACAGGCCGAAGCCGTTCTCCCGCCAGGTGGACGGGATGATCACGCGCTCGATCTGCGGCCGGTTGGCCCCCAGGAACACCGTGGGCTCGTGAAGCTCGTTGATGAAGCCCATGGGGATCAGCACGAGGCCGGCCCGGAAGTTGGCCTCCGGCCGCCAGAGGTAGTCCAGGTAGGCGAACTCGACGGAGACCTCCTCGCCCGCGTGCTCGTACTCGATCTCGGTGTTGAAGAGGAAGCGGTCGTTCCACTTGTAGCCGAAGTAGAGGATGCCGCGCAGGAGGTCGAACTGGTCGTCGCGGCCGGCGTCCGTCCCGTTGTCGCGCTCATCGTCGAACTTCTGGTAGAGAATCTCGCCATAGCCGCCAATCGAGAGACCCCGCTCCGTGCGGTAGATCTTGGAGGCGGCCGGGCCCATCCCGTAGTCGCTCTCGTCGGCCGACGCCGCGGCCTCGCCGATCCTCATCTTCTCGATCTCGGCCGCGAGCACCTCCAGCCGCCGCTCGATCTCGGCCATCCGGCCGGCCTCGCCGCCCTCGGGCGACTGCTTCATGGCGGCGATCTCTTCCTTGAGCTTCTGGACCTCCCGCTCCAGCTCCTGGACACGGGTGTCCGTCGATTGGGCAAACGCTACCGGAGTCATCAGAAGGCAGAGCGCGAGCGCCAGGGCTCTGGCCCCCCATCGGAACAAAGTCATGTAAAGTCTCCTCAGGGCTTGCGCGGCGTTGGCGCGCCGCGCGGGTTCGCGAGAGCGGTGGGCCGTACCGGTTCCCTCCGCAGCCCACCGCTCTCAGGTTTCTTTTCGACCCGGACGTCCGGGACCAACACCTTCAAATTTTTTTCGAGGCCCGGGGTGGCCAGGGCGTCGAGCTTCCCGTCCCGCTCGCGGAGCACCAGCACCTCGACCCCCGGATGGGCCGCGGCCCAGGCGAGAGCCCGCTCGGGCCCCATCACGTAGAGGCCGGTCGAGAGGCAGTCCGCGCGGAGCGGATCGTCCGTCCACACGGTGATGCTCCCGAAGTCCGGCGCGGGCTCGCCCGTGCGCGGGTCCAGGATGTGCCCGAGCCGCCGGCCGTCCACCACGATCCCCCGCTCGCTGTTGCCCGAGGTCGAGACCGATCCGCGATCGATCGCGAACGAGACCACGGCGCGCTCGCGGTTGCGCGGGTCCGCCACCGGAACCTCCCACCGCCCGCCGCCCTGCCGGTCGAAGACCGCGAGCTGTCCGCCCAGATCGAGCGAGGCGCGGGTGACGCCGGGCGCCGCGGCCAGCGCTTCGAGGGCGTCCGCGAGGCCGGCCCCCTTGCCGAAGCCGCCCTCTTCCAGGGGACGGCCGGAGCGGACCGCCGCGACCGCCTGCCGCAGCTCGGGCGTCTTAGGGATGCGCCCCTTGCCCCGCAGATCCCAGGCTTGGACCAGGGCTCCGACCGCCGGGTCGAACGCGCCGTCCGTCTCCTCCCGGCAGCTCCGCGCCGCGGCGAGATCGGCCGCGAGAGCGGGCGAAACCGTATCGATTCCCCGGTTCCAGCGGGCGAGCTCGCTGTCGTCCCGCCAAGTCGAAAGCCGTGCCTCGGCGGCCTCCAGGGCGGCGACGGCCCGCTCGCTCGCAGCAAGAGCGCTCGCCCGGTCGGCGGCCTCGATCGCGAGGTCGAGCGAGGTGCCCATCAGCATCACCCGGCGTTCCAGCGCCGGCTCCGCGGCCACGAGGCCCAGGAGGAGAGGGAGAGCGAGGAGATTCACGCTCCGGCCTCCACGGCCTGCGGAACGTCCTCGACGCCCTCGCGGGCGCAGCAGCCGTCCCCGGCAGGAATCGGACGCCCGTGCGGGCAGGAGGCCGGGTGATCCAGGAAGGCGCAGACCTGGTCCTCAAAGCCCGCAGCGACCGGCGCTTCCTGGCCGCACTCTCCAGCCGCGCGGCGGGCGAGGGTACGCTCCAGAAGGACCTCGGCCAGGCGCACGCGGCGCACCATGGAGGCGGCCTGGGCGCGCCCGCGCTCGGTGAAGGCGATCTTGCCGTCCGCGAAGGCCAGGTGGCCGTCCGCCAGGAGGTCGGCGACACCGCGCCGGGTCACCGAGACCGCGACGCCCTCCTCCTCGATCTCCCGCCAGAGGTCGGCCAGGATCGTCTGCAGCTCCAGGTGCCCGGGCTCCTCGATCGCCGCGAGCCGCCCGTGCTCCAGGCGGATCTCGCGGCCGGCCCGCGCCGCAATCGAAGGATCGTGCGTCACGAGGATCAGCGTGTGCCCCTTCTGGTGGAGGTCCGCCAGAAGCGACATCACCACGGCCTCGTTGACGGCGTCGAGGTTCCCCGTAGGCTCGTCCGCGAGGATCAGGGGCGGCTGATTGATGAGCGCGCGGGCGATGCACACCCGCTGCTGCTCGCCACCCGAAAGCTGGCTCGGCAGATGGCTGAGGCGCTCGCCCAGACCTACCCGGCGCAGGGCCTCCTCGGCCTCGGCCTTGTCCGTCATGCTGTGGACGTACTGCGCGAGCATGACGTTTTCGAGCGCGGTCAGGTACGGAATCAGGTGGAACTGCTGGAAGACGAGGCCGACCGTCTGCTGCCGGTAGTGGGCCAGCTCGCGGGCGGAGAGCGACGCCAGATCCACGCCGCCCACCCGCGCCTGTCCCGAGGTCGCGCGGTCGAGCCCCGAGAGGATGTTCAGGAGCGTGGTCTTGCCCGAGCCCGAGGGGCCGGTGACCGCCACCCACTCGCCCTCTCCGATCGAGAGCGAGAGGTCGTCCAGGGCGCGCAGGGCCCCAAAGCGGCGGGAGAGCTTCTCGACCTCGACGAACGGCGCCACGGGGTGATCTCCTTTTACTCGCCCCGCAGAACCCGGGCCGCGTCCAGGCGCTCGACGCGCCGCAGGGCTACCAGCATGGACGTCCCCACCACGAGGACCGCGGCGAGCGAGGCGGCGAAGAAGCCGCTCCACGTCATCGAAACGCCGCCGCCCGGCCCCAGGAGCCGGTGGGCGAGGCTGGTCGCGGCGAGCTCGCCAAGGAGCTGGCCCAGGAGCCCGGCCACCACCGCCGCGGCGAGAAGCTCGGCGGCGAGGAAGGTTCCGACCCGCCGGCCCGTGTAGCCGAGCGCCAGGAGCAGGCCGATCTCCGTACGCCGCTCGCCCACGAGGGCGGTCGTCGCAGCCCCCACGGAGAGCAGGGCGAGAAGCAGCGAGACAGCGCTGACGGCGGCGAGAAGCAGGGTCAGGCGCTTTGTCAGGAGGGCGTCCGACTCGCTCACCCGGCGCAGCGGCGCGGCCTCCACGCCCTCGACTTTCGATTCGATGGCCTGGGCCACCTCATCGAGCTTCCCGGGCTCGGCGCGGACCTCGATCCGGTCCAACCGGAGGAGCTTTTGGGCTCCGTCGCCGCTCGCGGGGACCACGCCGCCCGTGTTCCGCACCCCGGAGGCCGTGTGCACGCCCGGCACCTCGCGAACCCGCTCCACCACGTCGGCCGGCAGGCTCTCCGGACCGCCCACCTGGGGGCGCACCGTGAGGTTGGGGCCGAAGGCGGCGAGGCTTTCGCCCAGGCGATCCCGAGTGCGGGCGGAGAACCCGGCCAGGGCCGCCACGGTCGCCGCGGCCACGGTGACCGCCGCGAGGATGAGAGCGAGTTGACGGAACCGGCGGCGCAGGCTCGCGGAGACGACGCGGGCGATCATGCGGTGGCCCTCTTCAGAATGTCGGCGGGATAGCGCTCGAGCGCCCGCAGCACGGGAGCGAGGCTCGCGAGCACGGCGATCCCGAGTCCCAGGAGAACGGCGAAGGGGACGAGAACCGGCACCCAGTCGACCGCGACGCCCAGCACGCCGCTCCCCAGGAGCCGGCCGGCGACGAGCCCCAGGCCGCCCCCCACGAGCCCACCCAGGCTGCCCAGGAGCGCGGCTTCCGACAGGAAGAAGAGGACGACCCGGAGCCGCGGCGAGCCCAGCGCCACCAGGAGGCCCGCCTCCAGCCGGCGCTCGAGAACCGTCGCCGTCATGGCCGCGGTCACCCCTACGGCCGCGCCCGCAAGCGCCACGGCCGCGAGGGCCACGAGCACGCCCTGGAGCCTTCCGAGCACGTCCGCCGTGGCGCTCGTCACACCGTAGACGATGCCCGCCCGCGCCTCCGGGAACGCCTCGTTGAGCTGGAACGCGATCGACGAGGGGTAGGCCGTGCAGTACCAGGCGTCGTACTCCTCGGGCGTCATCCGCGCCGGATCGCGCTTCAGGTTTTCGGCCTCGGGATTGGTCAGGGCGAAGATCTCGGCCCGGGTGTAGCGCCCGGGCTGACCGGCCAGGGCTGCGAGCGAGTCCAGAGGGACGAACGCCTGCTCGTCCTCCTCGCCTCCGCTCGTCGCGAGGCCGACCACGCGGAACGCCGTCCGCCGCTCTCCGAGCGAAGCCTGCAGCTCGCCACCCGCCGCGAGACCGAGGCGCTGGGCCAGACGGCTCCCGAGAACGGCCTCGCGCTCCCCGTCCCGCGGCCAGCGACCGTCCACCTTCAGGGTCGGCCGCGTCTTCGGGAGCCCCGTACGCCAGCCCGGCTCCAGGGCCTGATCGAACCAGGTGCCCACGAGGGGCGCCACGACGTCGCCCGGCGCCATCCGCACCCGCAGGGTTTTCGACGGCGCCACGGCCACGATGTTGTTGCGCCAGAAGATCTTCCGCACCTTGGCGAGGTCGGCCACGGGCAGGGTCTCCCGGCCTGGGGCCGGGACCATCGTGAGGTTCGCCCCGTAGGAGCCCATCTCCGCGGCCAGCCGGTCCCCCGACGCGAGCACGACCTCGGCCAGAGCCGTGGCGCCCAGGGTTCCCAGGGCCACGGCGGAGACCGCAAGGAGCTTCCTCCGGGTCCCCCGGCGCAATGATTCGAGGAGCAGACGGCCGTACATGTTCGATCCCTAGTGGGCCGCGTGCGCCCCGTGGTCTCCTGAGAACACTCCGGCCCCGGCTCGCAGATCCGCCATCTGCAGCACGAGATCGCTCCCCTCGGCCTTCGACGGGAGGGGAATGGGGTTGCAGCCGCCCGCCTGGCCGATGCTCGGCGGGTAGATGGCCGAGCCGCAGTGGAGGCAGCTCACGCTCGGGCCGTCCTGGTAGTACCCGCGGGCGCCGCAGATCTCGCAGGCGTCGAACGCCGTGGCGATCTCCCCTCCCTCCTCGATGGGAATGGCGATGAAGCGCACCGGCGTGCCGTCGATCGTGACCGCGAAGCGCCGGAGCGCCGTGCCCTCGAAGCTCGACAGCGGGATGCGGACCGTGCCGTCCGCTCCGGGCTCGACCGCGGTGGCCGGCGAGAGCGCGAGCGGCGGCTGGACATAGACGAAGCCGAACCCCAGCGCGGCCAGGATGATGATGCCAAGCGTCGCGCCGAGCATCCGCGCCCGCGCCTGGCGCTGGCTCCGCGCCCGTTCGAGCCGTCCCGCCGCCCCTTGCGCGACCGCCGCCTCCTTCGGCTTCCCCGGGATGAACAGCATCAACAGCGGGAGGAGGAGAACCGCGGCGATGAAGAAGAGCTCGTTCTTGACCAGCGGGCCCACCATGGCCATGGAGGTCTCGTTGGCCGGCAGCCAGCCCTCCTCCGCCAGCTCGTGATACCCGTTGATCAGGAGCTGGATCACGAAGATCCCGAGCGCGATGCCCGTGATCTTGAAGAAGCGCCCGAGGTCGATCCGCAGGCTCCCGCGCACGAAGAACACGCCGAAGGCGACCGCCACGGCGAGCCCGAGGAGGACCCCGGCGATCGCCAGAAGCCCGCTCGTGGTGAGCGACAGGGCGGAGAGGAAGAGCACCGTCTCGACCCCCTCGCGGAAGACCATGAGGAAGGTGAAGAGGAAAAGCCCCGCGGCCACCGACCCGGCCTTCTCCCGCGACAGGATGCGCGAGAGCGCCCCTTTCATCTCGCCCGAGATCGCATGGGAGTGCCGCCACATCCAGATCATCATGCTGCCCACGATGACCGCCGAGCCCAGGTACAGGAGCCCCTCGAACGCCTCCCTGTTGACCGCCCAGTAATAGAGCGCCCAGGCGCCCACGAGGCTCGCGACGGCCGCGACGCCGATGCCGGCCCAGACCGCGCCCAGGTAGCGCCCGTAGCCTTCCTTCCGGAGGAATGCGATGATGATCCCTACGACCAGGGCGGCTTCCACCCCCTCGCGGAGGGTGACGATCAACGCCTCAAACATGAACCGTCTCCGCGCAGTGATTGCAGAAGCCGGCGATCTGCAGCGTATGCCGCGTGGGCACGAAGCCGTGGGCGCGGCAGATCTCGGACTGGAGCGCCGCGATGCCCGGGCTCACGAACTCCACCACCCGGCCGCACCCGGTGCATACGAGATGGTCGTGCTGCTGGCCCGGATGGATGTGCTCGTAGAGGAATCCCCGGCTGCCCAGCCGCTGTTTTCTCGCGAGGCCGCACTCGACCAGGAGGTCCAGGTTGCGGTACACCGTGGCGCGGGAGATCTTCAAGCCCCGCGTCTTCATGGAAGAAAGCAGCGCCTCGGCGTCGATGTGCCCGTGTTGGGAGAAGATCTCGTCGAACAGTGCGAGCCGCTCTCCAGTCACCCGCTGGCCCCGGCCGCGCAGGAACTGGAGGAACTGTTGCTTCTCGCGAGCGTCTGCCATGTTCGTTCCGCCTTCATCTCCCCTATTGAGATACCGTCTCAATTGACAGAAGCTATTCTGGACTCCGCCGGTCCTGTTTGTCAACCCGGAGCCCTTTGATACCCTCCCGCACCATGAGCGAACCCACGCGCCCGATGACCGATTTCCAGATCGCTTCCGAGCAGTTCGACATCGCGAGCGAGATCATGGGGCTGTCCGAAGAGATGCGGATGCTCTTGAAAACCCCCTTCCGGGAGCTGCGGGTGGACGTGCCAATAAGGCGCGACGACGGCACGGGCGCGATCTTCATCGGCTACCGCGTCCAGCACAACGGCGCCCGCGGCCCCTACAAGGGGGGCATCCGCTTCCACCCCGAGGTGGACCTCTACGAGGTGAGGGCGTTGGCCGCCCTGATGACCTGGAAGACGGCGCTCCTGGACATCCCTTTCGGCGGTGCCAAGGGGGGCGTCGCCTGTGCCCCCTGGGAGATGAGCCCGGGCGAGCTCGAGCGGCTGACCCGCAAGTTCATCCAGCGGATCTCGATCATCCTCGGGGCCAACCGCGACATCCCCGCGCCGGACATGTACACCAACGCCCAGACCATGGCCTGGATCATGGACCAGTACGGGAGGAAGAACGGCTACACGCCCGCGATCGTCACGGGGAAGCCTTTGGAGCTCGGCGGCTCCGAAGGCCGCGAGGCCGCAACCGGCCGCGGCACGGTCTTCGTCCTGGAGCACGTGGCCCGCGCCTGGGGAGTCGATCCCGCGGCGAGCACCGCCGTGGTCCAGGGCTTCGGCAACGTGGGCACCTTCGCCGCGAAGTTCTTCCATGAGATGGGCGGCAAGGTGGTTGCCGTGTCGGACATCCACGGCGGCCTCCACGATCCGCAGGGGCTGGACGTTCCCGGGCTTCTCGCCTGGGTCAAGGAGCACGGCTCGCTCAAGGGCTATGCCCACGGCCAGCGGATCTCGAACAAGGAGGTCCTGACCCTCCCCTGCGACTTCCTGATTCCGGCCGCGCTGGGCGGGGTGATCAACCGGAGCAACGCGGATGCGATCCAGGCCCGCTTCGTTTTAGAGGCGGCCAACGCGCCCACGACGCCCGTCGCGGACGCCAAGCTCGCCGAGCGCGGCATCGTCGTCGTGCCCGACATCCTGGTCAACGCGGGCGGGGTGACGGTCTCCTACTTCGAATGGGTACAGAACCTGCAGCAATTTTACTGGGATGAGGACCACGTCAACCGCGAGCTGGCCAAGAAGATGGAGCGCGCCTGGAACGATGTCTACGCCGTATACCGAGACAAGCAGATCGACCTCCGAAAGGCTGCCTACATCCTCGCCATCGACCGGGTCGCCCGGGCCGAGAGTCTCCGCGGCTTTGAATAGCGTCGAGCGTCCGCCGGAAGTCGAGAGCGCCGGCCCTCCCGCCGAGGAGACCGGCGGTCCGGAGCGCCTCCCCCTGCACATCCGCATCGAGCGGCGCCCGCCTCTCCCCACGGGTGTGCGGGTCGCCATCTTCATCCTGGGCTGGCTCCTGATCCTGGTCGGGGTCGCCGGGCTGATCCTCCCCGGCATCCAGGGGATCGCCACCATCCTCGTGGGCGCCGCCCTCCTGTCGCTCGACAACGAGCTCGTCTACAGAGGCTTGCGGAAGGCGCTCCAGCGCTGGCCGGGCGTCTGGCGCAAGATCGAGCACTTCCGCGAGAAGGCGCACGACAAGATCCACGGCTGGCTCCACCGGAACAAATGATGTAGGGGCGGCCCTGTGTGGCCGCCCTGGGCGGGGGAAAGGCCGAAGCAAGCAGGGCGGCCACGCAGGGCCGCCCCTACAGAATCGTTGCCTGCCTACCGCTTCTCGATCGCCACGTACGGCCGCTCGGTCGCGCCGGTGTAGATCTGGCGCGGCCGGTTGATGCGGGTCGCGGGGTCGTTCATCATCTCCCGCCAGTGGGCGATCCAGCCGGGCATGCGCCCGAGGGCGAACATCACGGTGAACATGTTCGTGGGGATGCCCATGGCGCGGTAGATGATGCCGCTGTAGAAGTCCACGTTCGGATAGAGCTTCCGGGCGATGAAGAACTCGTCGTGGAGCGCGACCTCTTCAAGCGACTTGGCGATCTCCAGGAGCGGGTCGTTGACGCCCAGGTCGGTCAGCACGTCGTCCGCCATCTGCTTCAGGATCTTCGCGCGCGGATCGAAGTTCTTGTAAACCCGGTGGCCGAAACCCATCAAGCGGAAGCCCGAGCTCTTGTCCTTGGCCATGTCGACGTACTTCTTGTAGTCGCCGCCGTCCGCCTTGATCCGGTCCAGCATCTCGATCACCGCCTGGTTGGCACCGCCGTGGAGCGGGCCCCAGAGGGCACAGATGCCGGCCGCGATCGAGGCGAAGAGGTTCACCTGGCTGCTCCCCACCATGCGCACCGTCGAGGTGCTGCAGTTCTGCTCGTGGTCCGCGTGGAGAATCAGGAGCAGGTTCAACGCCCGCGCCACCACCGGCCGCACGTTGTAGGCCTCGGCCGGCACCGCGAACATCATGTGCAGGAAGTTCTCGCAGTAGGAGAGGTCGTTCCGGGGATAGATGAACGGCTGGCCGATGTTCTTCTTGAAACAGTTGGCCGCCATGGTGGGCGACTTCGCGATCAGGCGCGCGATGTTCAAGTCCAGGTCCGAGTTCGGGCCGTCCGGGTAATAGGTGGACAGCGACGCGGTCATGGCGGACAGCATGGCCATCGGGTGCGCGGAGGACGGGAAGCCTTCGAAGAGCTTCTTGATGTCCTCGTGGAGCATGCTGTGGTAGGTCAGCCGCTGCTCGAACTTCGCGAGCTGCTCCTGGTTCGGCAGGTGGCCGTAGATGAGCAGGTAGCAGACCTCGGTGAACTTCGCCTGTGCCGCGAGCTGCTCGATGGGGTAGCCGCGGTAGCGGAGAATGCCGGCGTCGCCGTCGATGAACGTGATCGCGCTCTCGCAGGCTCCGGTGTTGCCGTACCCCGGGTCCAGGGTGATCGCTCCGCTCTTCGCGCGGAGCTGAGTGATATCGATCCCGACCTCGCCCTCGCTCCCCACCACCACCGGCAGCTCGTGCTCCTTGCCGTCGAGAACGAGCTTCGCCGGGCTCGGGGAGGACGCCGGGGCCGTCGTTTCTTCCACAAGATCCTTCGTTTGCTGGGACATCAGGGGGTCTCCTCGACCAATCTCATCGCCTCATCTCACGGCGCTCCGGGGAGGAGCGCCGTCGGATTCTATCCCATCTCTACAGCTCGCGCAGAGCCGTGGCCACCGGCAGGCGCGCGGCCCGGACCGCAGGGAAGAGGCCGCCCAGGAGACCCATTGCCAGCGCGGCGCCGAGCCCCAGGCCCACGAGCTCCGGCGTGACCGCGAACGAGAACGAGAGCTGGCTGAACGACGACCAGTTGAGAGTCGAGGTCTGGAACCCGTTGAAGCTGAGATAGGCGACCGCCGCTCCCACCGCGCCCCCCAGGAGAGCGAGGAGCAGCGACTCCGCGATCACCGAGATCACCACCGGCCCGGCGCGGAACCCCAAAGCCCGGAGCGTCGCGATCTCCCGCGTCCGCGCGGCCACGGCCGCGTACATGGTATTGAGCGCCCCGAAGACCGCGCCCGCCCCCATCAGCACCGTGATCACGACCCCGAGGGTCCGGATGAGCCCGGTCAACGCCCGCGACTGCGAATCGTAGTACTCGGACTCCTGGAGGACCTTGACGTCCAGGGCGGGGTTGGACGTGAGCGCGTCCTTGAAGCCCGGGAACGCCTCCGGCGACTCGAGCTTGGCATAGACCGACTGGAAGCTGTTGCCCCGCCGGTAGGCCGGCTGGAGCACCCCGGCGTCACACCAGATCTCCGACTCCGCGAGCCCGCCCTGGGCCGAGAAGATCCCCACGACCGTCCACTCGTTCTCCCCCCAACGCAGCCGGTTGCCCAGGTCGAGCCCCGCAAACTGCGACGCCGCGGCCCGGCCCACGATGATCTCGTTCTTGCCCGGCTCGAAACGCCGCCCCTCCACGATCCGGACCTCGTCGCGCACGCCGAAGGCCCCCGGCTGCACGCCCCGCAGGGGGACGTTCGCGTCGGTCCCGGTCGAACGCTTCGGCACGTCCACGATCACGTAGAGCTCGGCCGAGGCCACCGGCCCCTCGCTCGTCCGCATCACTCCGGGCGCGTCGGCGATGAGCCGCGTGTCCTCGCGCAACAGGCCGCTCATCATCTCGCTGTCGCTCCCCGAGCGCAGCACGATGGCCGTGTCCGGCGCGGCGGTCGAAGTCATGGCGCGGCGGACCCCTTCGGCGATCGAGAACACCGCGATCGACACGATCACGACCCCCGCGACTCCCACGACGGTCGCCATTGAAGCGCCGCGGCGCTGGGGGATGGTGCGCAGATTGACCCAGGTCACCGTCGCCACCTGGGAGAGCCATCGAAACATCGTCACACCCTCCTCAACGCTTCGACGATGCGAAGCCGCATGGCCTGGAGCGCCGGCAGGAGCCCGGAGGCCAGACCGAAGAGCAGGACCAGCGCCACCCCGAGCACGAGGTCGCGCGGCGGCAGGAAGAACACCGGCAGGAACGCCTTGAGCGCCTTGCCCAGGACCGGAATCACCCCCAGGGCGAAGAACAGCCCCAGGCCGCCGCCCAGGACGGCGATGGCAGACGACTCCGCGAGCACCAGCCCCAGGATCACCGGGCGGGAAAAGCCCAGGGTCTTCAAGACCGCGAGCTCGTTCGTCCGCTCGCGCACCGCCTGCGCCATGGTGTTGCCCGTGACCAGCAGCATGATGAAGAAAACCGCGGTCAACACCCAGCGGACGATCGCTCCCACATTGCCCACCTGGTCGGCGAACGACTGGGCGAAGGCCTTCTCCGTGTTCGTCTTGGTCTCGGCCTGGGAGTTTGCAAACAGCGCGTCGACCCGCTTGCCGACCTCGACGGCCTTCGTGGGATCGTCGACCTTGATGACGTACCACCCCACGATGCCCAGGCTCCCGCCCATCCCCTCGTTCAGGTAGTCGTAGCGGAAGTACAGATTGCTCGTGTCGGTCGCCTGCTCGGCCCCGTCGTAAATGCCGGCGACGGTGAACTCCCAGAGGCTCGAGCCGCCGGGCTTCCGGTAGATCGTCGCCTGAATGGGGATCTTGTCGCCCACCTTGAACCCGAACCGGTCGGCGAGCGACTTGCCGATGATGGCCCCCGAGCGGTTCGCGAGCCACGCCGCCTTCTCCTCCGGCGACAGGATGTACTCCGGGTAGAGGTCGAGGAAGGTCTCGTGGTCGACCGCCATCTGGCCGAAGAAGTTCTTCGGGTCCTGGTAGATACCGCCGAACCAGTTCATGTAGGTCGCCTTCTCCACCCCCTGGACCGCCTGGATCCGCCCGAAATAGGAGATGGGCAGCGGCTGGATGAGCGCCACCTTGTGGATCGTCAGCAGGCGGTCCGCGCCCGAGACCTCGACACCGCTCGTGAACGCCGTGTCCACCGCCGAGAGAATTCCGAACAGGAGGAAGCTCACGAGGACCGAGAGCACCGTGAAGAAGGTCCTGAGCTTCCTGCGCCAGAGGTTCTTCCAGATCAGGGGAAAGTACTTCATGCCACGCTCTCCTCAGCGAGGCTCTGCCCCTCGACAAGGCTCCCCTTCTCCAGGTGAAGCGTGCGCTTCGCGCGCTCCGCCGCCCGCGGGTCGTGGGTCACCATGATGATCGTCTTGCCGTGCTCCCGGTTGAGCGCCTGAAGCAGGTCCAGGATCTCGTCGCCCGACTTGCGGTCGAGGTCGCCCGTCGGCTCGTCGCAGAGGAGCAGCGTCGGGTCGGTCACGATCGCCCGGGCGATGCCCACCCGCTGCTCCTGGCCGCCCGAGAGCTGCCGCGGGTAGTGCTTCATGCGGTCAGCGAGGCCCACCACGGTGAGCGCCGCCGCCACGTGCTTCTTCCGCTGCGCGCCCGAGAGCTTCGTGAGCAAGAGCGGCAGCTCCACGTTCTTCTCGGCCGTCAACACCGGCAACAGGTTGTAGAACTGGAAGACGAAGCCCACGTGGCGGGCGCGCCACTCCGTGAGCTGGCCGTCCGACAGCTTATGGATCGGCCGCCCCGCGACCTCGATCGACCCCGACGAGGGCCGGTCCAGGCCGCCCAGCAGGTTCAGGAGCGTGGTCTTGCCCGATCCGGAAGGCCCCATGAGAGCGAGGAAATCGCCCTGGGGGATCGTGAGGTCCAGCCCCTTCAGGATCTCGATCGTCTCGCCGCCGCGGCGGTAGACCTTGTGGACGTCCTCGATGCGGACCAGCGTGCCGTTCTGTTCCATGTCACTCTCCTTCTCCGCGGATTGCGACCGCGTCGCCGTCCTTCAGATCCGGGGGCCCTTCGACCACGACCCTCTCGCCGGAGGAGAGCCCCGAAAGCACCATCGCGTCGTCTCCGGGGGCGGGGGAAAGCCCGACCGCCCGCCGCTCCACCTTGTTCTCCTTGACGACGAAGACCACGTCCCTGTCGCCGTCCTTCCTCACCGCCGCCCGAGGAATGGCGACCACCTTGGTGCTCGCCGCCGCCGCGGCCGGCTGCTCCTCGCCCAGGAAGGCCACCTTGACCCCCATGTCCGGGAGGATGCGCGGATCGAGCGCCTCGAACGCCAGGCGCACGCGCACTGTCGCCTTCTGCCGGTCGGCCGTGGGCACGGGCATGATGACCCGCGACGGGATCTGCCAGTCCGGATAGGCGTCGAGCGTCGCGACCGCCTTCTGGCCGGACCGCACCCGCTGGATGTAGCTCTCGTTGACGTCCACCTCGATCTCCAGCGAGCTCATGTCCACCAGCGTGCAGATGCCCGTGCGGGTGAACCCGCCGCCGGCCGACACCGGCGAGATCATCTCGCCCGGCTGGGCGTCCTTGCTGATCGCCACCCCCGAGAACGGCGCGCGGATCACCGTGTCGTCCAGGTCCTGGCGCCGCAGCGCGACCTCCCGCTCCGCCACCCGGATCTCCTCGCGCCCCACGTCCAGCCGGGCCGCGAGCGAGTCGACCTCGGCGTCCGCCGTGTCCACCTGGGCCTGGGTCGAGACCCCCTGCTCCAGGAGACGCTTCATCCGCCCCTGGTTCAACCGCGCCTCCCGCAGCCGGACCTCGGTCTCGGCGAGCGACCGCCGCTGGGAAGCGAGCCTCGCCTCGGCCAGGTCGAGCTGCTTTCTCACGATCGAATCATCCAGGTGGGCGAGCACCTGCCCCTGGCGGACCTCCATCCCCTCCTCCACCAGCACGTCGACCACCTTGCCCGTGATCTTCGAAGAGACGGTCGCCTGCCGCCGGGCGGTCACATACCCCGAAGCGTTGAGCACCGCCCCGGCCGGAGCCGCGCCGCCCCCGGCCTTCTCCTCGGCCAGGGCCACCTTGACCTCGGCCGCCCGCGGCCGGGTGAGCCACCATCCCGCGCCCGCGGCCACGAGAAGCCCGAGCACCACCCAGATCCAAATCCGCCGGCCCGTTCCGGTCTCCAGCTCCGAGCCGCGGTCGATGCGCAAATCGTCCAACGTCACCTTGTCAGAGGCCATGTCTGTTCCTATGTGTTGAATCCCCCAGAAGGGGGGAGGACCACGGGCGCCCGCTGCCCGGGGGTACTTCCTACGCGTTTTCGCCTGGAAGGTTTCGAGCCGTCAGGAGGGGTCCTCTGGGAGGATCTTATCGCATTCGGGGAGAACGGAACCCCTCTGCCGCGGCTCTGTAACATTCCGGGTTCGCCCGGAGTGTTACGCCCTTTTTACGCCATCCTAGCGGAAGGGAAAGATCCCGTCAATGGGGGATCAGGAGGCTTCGTAGATCGCGCAGGCCGTATCGTTCTCCCACACCTCCACCTGTGCCACACGCACCCGGTCCTGCCCGCCGAGCCGCCGGGAGACCTCCTCGTAGACGTACTGGGAGAAGAGCTCGGCCGTGGTGTTGCGCTCCTGGAAGGGAGGGATGTCGTTGATCACCCGGTG
>DATEIO010000675.1:0-2481 GCA_035278895.1 Thermoanaerobaculia bacterium
ACGCTGATCGGCATGGACACCTCGTCCGGCCAGATGCTCTTCTCCGTTCCGCCGATCGGGGACAAGGGGACGGGCTGGATCGTCGAGCTCGACGGCGAGGGCAATTCAGCCCGGGCGTGGCGGGACGACGCCAAGGGGCGCTTCGGCGGCTCGGTGGGCCCCGGGCCGGTGCTCGCGGCCGTCCCCTGCGGCGACCGATGCCTGCAGCCAGTGCGCTGGAACGAGGGAACCTGGGAGCCGCTGGGCGAGGCGCTGGCCGCTCCGGTCGCCTCGACGGTCACCCCCACGTACGACCACTCCGGTGCTGCCTGGTTCCTCCTTCACGGGGCGACCCGCACGGAAGGCCAGATGACGGCGTGGGCCTTCCGGCTGGTGAACCGGGAGTGGAAGAACCGGGGCTCGATGACGGTCACGGCCGTGGGGCAGCCCCAGGCGCTCCCGGCGCCCCAGCGCAAGGACGGCGTGCTCACCGGCACCGGCCTGTTCTCGGGCTCCGGCCGCCCCGAAACGTGGGTGACCGGCGTGCCCACCCTGCCGTCCGCGCGCCGGGGCCAGCTCATCGCGCTCACTGGCACGTCGGTGGCCTACGTTTCGGGCGACGGCGTGGTCTATCTCTCGGAAGACTCCGGCAAGAAGTGGCGGCGCTCCACGTGGACCCCGTGGGGCTCCACGGATACGGTGGGGATCTGGCGGCAAGGGCACGATTACTGGGTGGACCTCCCCTTCGGCGACCATCGCGGCGCGCTCCGGCTCACCTGGTTCGACCGCCGGGTGCCGTCCGAAGAGAAGATCCTCTTGACCCGCCTGACCGATTCGGGTGACTGGGTCCGCCTGATCGAAGCTCCCGGCGAGGTGCGGACGAAGAGCGACGAGCGCCTTCCCGTGACGCAGATCCTGGTCCCCAAGGGGAATCTCTGGATCCTGCTTTCGGGCTGCGCGGCCACGGCCCAGGGCTCGGGGCTCGTGCTGCGGGTCTTCGACGGGACCAACCTCTCCCCCGCCCGCTTCGTGGCGGTCCGGGAAAGCGGCAGGAAGTAGTCAGGGAAACGCGGAGCGGGCGTCGCGCCCGCCCCGCAGTCCAGGAGGGATCAGGCGTTCGGCTGGGGCGGGATGCGCAGCTTCTGCCCGGGGTAGATCTCGTCCGGGTCCTTGAGCATCGGCTTGTTGGCCTCGAAGATGACCGGATACTTGTTGGCGTCGCCGTAGAAATGCTTGGCGATCTTCGAAAGGCTGTCTCCCGACTTCACCTCGTAGTACTGGGCCTCGGGCTCGGGCTTTTCGACCTTCAACTGGTCGTCCACGCTGCCGGTGCCCTCGGTGTTGCCAACGAGGAGGACGATCTTCTCCCGGTCCGCCTGGGAGGCCACCGTGCCCGTCAGCGTCACCTTGTCGCCGTCCGCGCGGACGCCGAGCTCGTCCACCTTGAGGCCCATGTCGTTGATGAGCTTGACGATCGCCGCGGCCCGGCGGCGGTCCTTGGCCTCCTGGACCTGCTGCGCCGTGGGGGCCGCGGCAGGAGCGCCCTGCGGCTTGGCTCCGGGCTGCGGCTTCTTGTCATCGTCATCGTCTCCGATCCCCAGCTTCCTGCCCACACTTTTCGCGAAATCGATGAGACCCATGGTCTGGCTCCTTTCCGGTTGGATCTGTCAGACTGCCCGGCACCGCGCGCGCCACGCTCGGCCGCTGAGGGCACAACGATAGCTTAAAGAACGCCGTACCTCCAGGAGGAGAGCCCAAGCATGAAACGTTCCACTCTGCTCGTCGTGCTGTGCTTCGCCGCAGCCTGCCGGACCGCCGGTCCCGTCCCCCCGGCCCCGCCCACGCCGGAAGCCGCCGCCCTGCCCGGCGCTCTCCACTGGTTCCGGACCTCGGCCGAATACCAGGCCGCGACGATCCAGACCTACCGGGAGGCGGCAGAGAGCCTGGAGGAGATCGCCCGCGACCTTCCGGCCGGCACCTGGGCCGTGTCGCTCGACGCCGACGAGACGATCCTCGACAACTCGCAGTATCAGAAGGAGCGCGCCGCCCAGGGGTTGGGCTACAGCTCGGACAGCTGGGCGGAGTGGGTGCGCCGCAAAGACGCCCCGGCGATCCCGGGCGCCGTGAGCTTCCTGCAGAGGGTCCATGAATTAGGCGGAAAGATCGCCATCATCACCAACCGCCGCGAGAAGGTCTGCACCGAGACCCGGGACAACCTGACGAGCGAGCGCCTCGTCTACGACGTGGTCCTCTGCCAGCCCGACGACGACAAAAGTGGCGAAAAAGAGCCCCGCTGGGAGCAGGTCGAAAAGGGCACCGCCGCCAAGGACCTGCCGCCCTTGAAGCTCGTGATGTGGATCGGAGACAACATCCAGGACTTCCCCGATCAGGACCAGAGCCTGCGGGGAAAGCCCGAGGACGCCTTCAAGGACTTCGGGGTGCGCTGGTTCGTGCTGCCGAACCCGATGTACGGGTCGTGGGAGAAGAATCCGGCGAACTAGG